>JAUWLU010000224.1 GCA_030613545.1 Desulfuromonadales bacterium | reverse complement strand
CTTACGCTCCCATGCAGTCACGGTTTATTTTCAGCTGAAACTGGCTGAAAACTGAAAGATACAGCCAGCAACTTCAACTTCGCCGGTCCCGGCCGGAAACCGGTCAGGTGGCAAAACCAGCTTGGTTGCATGGCCTGTTATGGGGTACACCCCAGCACCACAACCGCCCCCCGCGCCCCCGGGCGGGGCCCGGGGGGCCTCCGCGGCCAACTAGCGGACGAGGAGGAGCGCCGGCGCTGGCCGCCTTTCCGGGCCTGTTTCGGGCGGCAAAGACGGCGGCCAATCCCTCTGCCTGACTTTGCTCATTTCACTATGAGCCCCTTGATGTGGGACGGACATCCATCAAGGTCAATTCCCAGCGGTCGCCAGGGACATCGTAGCGGATGATGTACAAGCCGCCGTCGTCGCCGCGCAGCTTGAAATAGCGGTGGTCGGGGTCCACCCAACGGTCGATGATCTCCACCACTTCGACCTGCCGCTGGCCCATCACCAGACGCCGCGGCCTTTCCTGGCCGCGATAGCCATCGTAACATTCGACGCTGATTTCCATCGCCGCCTTTCCCCTCCCCGTCAGTAATGATCGAGCCGTTCCAGGCCCGCGGCCGCCGCCCATTGCAAGGCGAGCACATATTCGGCCCGGCTCAGCCGGCGGTCGAGGGGCGGATAGCGATCGGCCCGGTAGCAGGGTCGGTACTGGTCCATGAGATTGAGGTAGGTGTTGCGGGAAAGCTGCTCGGCGATGAAGGTCACCACCCGGTCGGTGCCGGCGAGATTTTCCGGCAGCACCAGGTGCCGGATCAGCAAGCCGCGTTGGGCCAGCCCTCGCTCGTCCAGCTGCAGGTCGCCGACCTGGCGGTGCATCTCCCGCACCGCCGCCTGATTGACCTCGGCATAGTCGGTCACCTTCGAAAAGCGTTGGGCGACCGCCGAGTCGGCATACTTCATGTCCGGCATGTAGATATCGATCACCCCGTCGAGCAGCGCCAACGCCTCGGGGCTGTCGTAGCCGCCGCTGTTATAGACCAGCGGCAGCCGCAAACCGCGGCGGGCCGCCAAGGACAGGGCCGCCAGTACCGGGGCCACCACATGGCTGGGGGAGACCAGGTTGATGTTGTGGCAGCCCGCCGCCTGCAGCTCCAGCATCAGGGTTGCCAGCTCGGCGGCGGACAGCTCCCGCCCCCGATCCTGCTGACTGATATCCCAGTTCTGGCAGAAGACACAGCCCAGGTTGCAACGGCTGAAGAAGATGGTCCCAGAGCCGTGGAGGCCGACCAACGGGCGTTCTTCGCCGTGGTGTGGGCCGTAGCTGTGTACGGCGGCCCGCCGGCCGCTGCGGCAGCGGGCGCCGCGGATGCCTTGCAGGCGATTGACCCGGCAATAGTTGGCGCACAGGTCGCAGTGCTTCATATGCTCAAAGGCCCGGCGCACCCGCGCGGCCAGCTCGCCGGAACGAAGGAGGGACAGGTAGGCAGGTTCGAAACGCTCGGTCATGGGTTCACCGCTCAATCAACCCGGACGAAATCGTAGCGCTCGCTCAACTCCCTGGTGATGAGGCCCACGCCGCAGCGGTCGCCGATGGTTTCGATGGCCACCACCGCGTCCGGGTCGTCGAAATCGATCTTGGCCGAATGGCCGAGGTCGAGCAGCTCGTCGAGAACGTAGGCATCGAGGGCCTGCTCGATATCGGGGGAGATGATCTGCCCTTTCAGGCCGCGCCGTTCCAGGCGGACATGAAAGCGGCCCTCGGCCAGCCGAGCGATCCAGGGCCGTAGAGCCTCGCAGAGCTTGGCCAGAAAATCGTCCACTTCAAAGGTGAAGACCCGCTCCAGAGGCACCACCCGGGCCACGTCCTGAAAGGCGATGCACTGCTCACCGCGCTTTTGGCGAATAGCCTCGCAGAAATCTTCCACATCGGCCACCCGCCCCAAGGCCACACCATGAAAGCCGGTCTTGTGAAACTCTCCGTAATGAGCGAGTTCCCCCAGCAGATGCCCATAGCGCCCGTCGCTGGCCATGGTCACCAGCACGTTGAATTGCCACATAGAAACCTCCCCCGGTGTCCCGTGCGGACCGTCGTGTCAATCGATTCTGAGATATTTTTGGTGCTGCCAAGGCGTCGTTAACGCAGGCCTGGCCACAGCGCCAAGTCAAGTTGACGCAACACAGGCAGCGCCAAAAAGAGCCGGAATTGGAAGACAGGATTAGCCGTACGGGGCACCAATGTTTTGAGTTTAACGAAGGAGAAGAAAATCACAACCGGGCCCCTCGCTTCAGAGCTCCTTGCAGGATGGCCGAAGCCTGCTATCTGGTTGGATAAAGGGGGTACGTATGGCAACCGAATATCGCCGCAAGTGCCTGGCCAAAATCCACATCGCCAAAAAAGAACTGAAGCTGAGCGATAGGTCATATCGCGACCTGATCGCCGCCACGGTGCCCGGCAAGGAGTCGGCGGCCGATCTCGATGAGCGGGAGCTGCAACTGGTCCTCGACCGGTTGCAAAACCTCGGCTGGCGGCCGCGTCTGCCGCGCGCTAGCGACCGACCCCTGCCGGCCACGGTCTGGAAAGCACGCAGCCTGTGGCTGCAACTCTATGAACAGGGAGCCGTGCACAACCCGCAATGGACCGCCTTGGCGCGCTTTACCAAACGCATGACCGGGGTCGGGGACCTGCGCCGCCTGACGGGCAAGCAGGCGGCGATGGTCATCGAGGTGCTGAAGAAGTGGCTGGAACGGGGAGGACAATAGATAGCTGGCTGCCGGCGAGTTTTTGCCCGCCCGCAAAACGTCTGCCCAGCGCAGGGAACCCGAAGGGCAAGGAGCCGGGGCGCCTTTTTCTGCCTACTCTTTTTTAGCGTGAAAAAAGAGTAGGGCGTCGCGCGGGGACGCAACCCCGCGGTGTTGCAGATTTCGATAGACGAGCTTACCCGATCTCCTTACCGATTGAAAACGCCTGCCCCAGATACTCACCCACCCCGTGATAGGTACGAATCACCGGAGTAAAGATCATCGGCCGCACCTTTTCGATGTCGGGCACGCCGTCTGCCGACAGCACCGCCGGATCGGCCTTGACGTCGACGATCTCGCCGATGAACTGGGTGTGGCCGCCGACCTCCACCGTCTGCTGCAGGCGGCATTCGACGATCAGCGGAAATTCCGCCACATAGGGGGCGTCGATCAGCTCGCTTTTGACCGCGGTCAGACCGGCGGCGGCAAACTTGTCGCCGTCCCGTCCCGAGGCAATGCCACAGAAGTCAGCCTGGCGAGCGAAGGGTTCGGTGGCGACGTTGACGGTAAAGGCCCGACGCTGCAGAATACTGTCGTGGCTGTAAGTGGCCGGACGCAGGGAGATGGCGACGCAGGGCGGCTTGGAGCAGCAGATGCCGCCCCAGGCGATGGTAGCCAAGTTCGGCTGGCCAGCCTGGTCGTAGGAACCGACCAGCCACACCGGGGACGGCTGGGCGAGGGTCTTGATGCCGAGGGATACTTTTTTCATGGATCTCTCCTTGTTATTTAGTGTCCATCCGGAAACCCTGGAGGGGCACGGGGTCAGTTTCCATATGGGAAACGAGCGATTTTTCGCAAGGTCAAGGAAATCAAACGGTTGCGCGGAGGCGTAGCTGTCTACGCCACACAAGCAATCGTGCAGATTGACGCCGAGATTGCGGAAAAGGGCCGTTTCCGGATGGAA
>JAUWLU010000154.1 GCA_030613545.1 Desulfuromonadales bacterium | reverse complement strand
AGCAGCAGCTGTGATCAAGGCGGCGAATATCCGCACCATTTTCATGGGTACCCCCGACTTCGCCCTGCATACCCTGCAGGGTCTGCTCGACTTTGGCGTCGATCTGTGCGCCGTCTATACCCAGCCCGACCGGCCGCGGGGGCGCGGCAAGAAGCTGGCCCCGCCACCGGTCAAGGAACTGGCTTTGGAGCACGGTATTCCTGTCTGCCAGCCCCTCAAACTGCGCGATCCGGCCGTGATCGAGGAACTTGCGGCGCTGGCTCCCGCCCTGATTGTGGTTGTCGTCTATGGTCAGATCCTGCCCAAGAGCGTGCTCGATATTCCCCGGTATGGCTGTATCAACGTGCATGCTTCACTGCTGCCTCGCTACCGGGGCGCGGCGCCGATCAACCAGGCTGTGGTCGATGGCGAGCAGGTCACCGGTGTGACCACCATGCTGATGGACGTCGGCCTCGATACCGGTGATATGCTGGTCAAGCGGGCCAGCGAAATCGGTGCCGAGGAAACCGCTGGCGAACTTCACGACCGCCTGGCACTGCTCGGCCGCGAGGCCATGGAAGAGACCCTGCAAAGGCTCTGTGCCGGGACCCTGCGGCCCGAGCCCCAGGACGATGCGCTGAGTTGCTATGCGCCGCTGATGAAAAAAGAGGACGGCCGCATCGATTGGCGACAGAGTTCGTTTGCCATTCATAACCTGGTACGGGGCTTGACCCCCTGGCCGGGGGCCTATACCACCCTGGAAGGGGAGGCGCTCAAGCTTGGCCGCACCCTGCCGGAAAGTGGCAGCGATGCTGAGCCCGGTACGATCGTCGCAGCTGGCTCCGACGGAGTGCGCATCGCCTGCGGCGACGGCATGTTGCTGGTGCGGGAACTGCAGCTGCCTGGCAAAAAGCGTCTTTCGGCGGCGGACTTTCTGCGAGGTCGAGCCCTGCCGCCAGGCACTACGCTGGGGGGATGACGTGAGCGAATGGACCTTTGATGACCGGCAAGGCCGGCCGCCGTGGCTGTTCCTGTCGGTGCTGGGGCTTATCGGCTTGCTGCTGGTAGCCTTATCCTGGCTGGTCTGGTGGGTGCCATGCGTTGGTCTGAGCCATATCCATCCTTTACTGCCACGCTGGTTCGGTGTCCTGCTGGGGATCTTTGTGCTGGCGGTGTTGCTGGCCCTGGGCCAGCTCGGCCTGACCCTGCTCAGCAGTCGCGATCTGTTTTTTTCCGTCCGTCTGCGCGGTCTGACCATCAGGTATCTGCTGCCGGCCATTATCGCCATCGGCCGCCTGCTCGGTGCCGACCGCGATGCCCTGCAGCGCTCCTTCATCGCTCTCAACAATCAGTTGGTGCGGGGCCGCAAGCTGCGGGTTCCGGCCAGCCAGGCGATTATTCTTCTGCCTCACTGTGTGCAACTTCACGAATGCGCCATCAAGGTTACCGGCGATATCGACAAGTGTCTGCGCTGCGGAAAGTGCGGCATCGGAGCCTTGGCCGAACTGGCTCAAAGCCGCGGTGTGACCATTGCCGTCGCCACCGGCGGTACCCTGGCGCGGAAGATCCTGCTGGAAAAGCGGCCCCGCTTCGTGCTGGCGGTGGCCTGTGAGCGGGATCTGACCGCCGGCATTCGCGACGCCTATCCCCTGCCGGTATACGGCGTCTTCAACCGCCGGCCGCAGGGACCCTGCTACAATACCGAGATCGACCTGGCCGAGGTCAAAAAAGTCCTCGATGCCCATGTTCTCTCCGATTCGGCCAACAGCTGATTAAACGAGGTGCAAAGGTTATGAATATATTACGAACCGCTATGCTGATGACCATTCTGACCCTGCTGCTGGTCTGGGCCGGCGGCATGCTCGGCGGTCAGAGCGGTGCCCTGCTGGCGCTGATTATCGCCGGGGTGATGAACCTCGGTTCCTACTGGTTCTCCGCCAAGATCGTGATTCGTATGTATCGCGGTCGCGAGGTGCAGCACGGTACCCTGTTCGAGGTGGTGCGGGAACTTTGTCAGCGCAACAGCCTGCCCATGCCGAAGGTCTTTACCCTGCCGCAGACCACGCCCAACGCTTTTGCCACCGGCCGCAACCCGCAGCATGCGGTGGTGGCGGCCACCGAGGGCTTGGTGCGTATGCTCAGTCGCGACGAGTTGATGGGAGTCATGGCTCACGAGTTGAGCCATGTGCGCAATCGGGATATTCTTATCGGCTCCATTGCTGCCACCATCGCCGGGGCCATCGGTTACCTGGCCCATATGGCTCAGTGGGCGGCCCTGTTCGGCGGGTTAGGCAGCCGTGACGATGAGGAGGGCGGTCCCTTCGCTCTGATCCTGCTGATGATTTTCGGGCCTCTGGCGGCCATGCTGGTACAGATGGCTATCTCCCGCTCACGGGAATATGCCGCAGATCGCGGCGGTGCCCAACTGTGCGGTAATCCCCACTATCTGGCCAGCGCCCTGCGCAAGCTGGAGGAGGCCAATCGGCAGCGGCCCATGCCGCGGGTCAATGAGGCCACGGCCCATATGTTTATCGTCAACCCGCTGCGCGGTGGCGGGCTGGCCGCTCTGTTTTCCACCCATCCGCCTATGGCGGAGCGGGTGCAGCGGTTGAAAAACATGACGGTCCTTTGATTTAAAGACCGTTTGCAGAGCAGTTGAAAGTGCGGGGGCATGGCGACATGCCCCCGCTTCGTTACTATAATGAATGTCGAGGTGACTTGGTGAAAAAGAACGATCCCCGCAAAATGGCCTGGGAAATCCTGGCGCGGGTAGACGAGGGGATGTTTTCCGATGTGGCGCTCGATGCGGCCTTGAGCGTTGCGTCGCAACTTGAAGATCGGGACCGTGCCCTGCTTACCGAACTGGTCTACGGGGTTTTGCGTTACCGCGGGCGTCTCGATTTCGCCCTGAGCCATTGTTGCCGGCAACCCCTGCGCAAGGTCGAGCCGGCGGTGCTGCGCCTGCTGCGCCTTGGCTGCTATCAAATACTGCTCCTTGACCGCATTCCTGCTCGGGCTGCGGTGCACGAAACGGTGGAGTTGGCCAAACGCCTCGGTCTGAGCCGGGCTGCCGGCTTTGTCAACGGCATCCTGCGTGCTCTCGACCGTAGTCGACAGAGCATTCCCTGGCCCGATGCCGCAACGGCGCCCCTCGCTTATCTGCAACAGGTGCTGTCCCTGCCCAAATGGCTGGCGGAAGCCTGGCTGAAGGATTTTGGCCCTACTGAAGCCCTGGCCCTGGCCGAGGCCATGCTGCAAGCGGCCCCCTTCACGGTGCGGGTCAATAGCCTGCAGCAGGGTCGGGAAGATTTTCTCGCCACCTTGACCGCCGCCGGCTATCGGGCTGCGGCGAGCGCCTATGCCCCCGAAGGGGTGCTTATCGAAGGGGGAGGGCCGCGCCGTCTGCCCGGCGATGAACAGGGCACATATCAACTGCAGGACCAGGCAAGCATGCTTATCGGCCATCTGTTGGCGCCTCAACCCGGTGAGCGGCTTCTCGATGCCTGCGCTGCGCCGGGCGGCAAGACCACCCACCTTGCCGCTCTGGCGGACAATCGGGCCGAAATTGTGGCCCTCGACATCTCTGCCGCCCGCTTGGCCCTTGTGGAGCAGGGCGCCCGGCGGCTCGGCGCTCAAGGGATCAGCTGCCGAGCCTGGGACCTGACCTCCTCGCCCGATTTTCTCGACAACGACAGCTTTGACGGTATCCTGGTCGATGCCCCGTGCAGCGGTCTTGGTACCCTGCGTCGCAATCCGGAAAGCCGCTGGCGGCGGCAACCGGCCGACCTATCGACCAATGCCGAACGGCAGTTGGCAATCCTGGATCGGGCGGCCCCTCTGCTCCGTATCGGCGGGCGGCTGCTCTATTCCCTCTGCACCTTTACCCGAGAAGAGACCGACGGCGTGGTGCAGGGGTTTCTCGCTGCCCATCCCGAGTTTCAACGGATCGATCTGCGCTCGCAGGTGCCGTCCGCTTGGCTAGAGCTGTTTGACGAACAGGGTACTCTGCGCACCTGGCCCCACCGCCACGGCGGTATGGATGCCTTTTTTGCGGTGGCTTTTCGGCGTTGCAGTTGATTCCCCTTCTTTGGCACCGCGCTTTTTGCTGGGGTCTCGGTGCCAATTCTGATACATATCGTATATTCACGCCTGTTTTTTAACTGTTAGCGGAGCAACACATGATCAAGATAGCCCCTTCCATTCTGTCCGCCGATTTCGCCCGTCTTGGCGACGAGATTCGTGCCATAGAGGCCGGCGGTGCCGACTATGTCCATGTCGACGTCATGGACGGCCACTTTGTGCCCAACATTACCATCGGCCCCCTGGTGGTGGCGGCGGCCCGCAAGGTCACCGAAATGCCTCTCGATGTGCATCTGATGATCGAAAACCCCGATCAGTATATTCCCGATTTTGCCAAAGCCGGGGCGGATATCATCACCGTTCATTACGAGGCGGTGCCCCACCTCCATCGCACTGTGCAGTTGATCCACAGCCTGGGCAAGAAGGCCGGTGTCTCCCTCAATCCCGCCACCCCGGTTTCGAGTCTCGAGGTGATCCTCGATGAGCTCGACCTGGTGCTGCTGATGAGCGTCAATCCCGGTTTCGGCGGCCAGAACTTCATCCCTTCCTGCCTGCCCAAGATCGAAGCCCTGCGCAAGGAGATCGACCGCCGCGGTCTGAAGGTTGAGCTCGAGGTTGACGGCGGCGTCAAGCCCGCCAACATCGCCACCATCGCCGCTGCCGGAGCCGAGGTCTTTGTCGCTGGCAGCGCGGTGTTCGGCACCCCCGATTATCAAGCGACCATCGCCGAGCTGCGTCGGCTGGCCGGGGCAACCTGATGCTCGATCCGGCCGCTGTCCGGGCGGCCCTGGCGCGTCATGCATGCCGGACCATCGATCCCGGTGTGCTGCGGCCGGCAGCGGTGTTGCTCACCTTTTACCCCAAGGACGACAGCGACACCCTGCTCTTTACCCGGCGTACCGACCATCTGCCCGATCATGCCGGCGAGATCTCCTTTCCCGGCGGTCGCTGGCAGGAGGGGGATGCCGATCTTTCGGCCACCGCCCTGCGGGAGACCGAAGAGGAGATGGGGGTTGCGCCGCAGGACGTCACGGTGCTGGGGCGGCTCGACGATTTCGTCTCCGTCTACGGCTATCACGTCACCCCCTTTGTCGGTACGCTGCCGACTCCCTATCCCTTTCGCGTCGATCGGCGGGAGATCGCCGAGGTGATCGAGGTACCCCTGAAAAAACTTTGTGATCCGAAGATTTTCCACACGGAAAATTGGCGGCACAAGGGGCGGCTTCATCCGGTCGGCTTCTTTTCCATCGGCCAACATCCGATCTGGGGGCTGACGGCGGCGATTCTACGCCAGTTTCTGCAGCGTATCGAGGTGATCGACTGGTAACCAAGGAGGGCAGCACGATGGCGCAGAACAGCAGGG
>JAUWLU010000212.1 GCA_030613545.1 Desulfuromonadales bacterium | reverse complement strand
TGGTCATCGAGCCGCTCTTTATATCTCGTCTCGAGTAGCTCTGCGTAACCGATTATGGGAGTGAGGGGGGTGCGCAGATCGTGGGAAACGGTGTAAGCGAAGGCCCCCAGCTCTTGGTTTGCCTCCCGCAACTCGTCCTCCGCCTCCTCGCGCAGCAGGATGTCCTGTTGCAGGCGCTGGTTTGCCTTAGCCAACTCGGCTGTGCGTTCCGCAACCAACTCTTCGAGATGATCTTGGTATCTTTTCAGCTTCTCCTCGGCGAGCTTGCTCTCGGTGACATCCCGAACCGTGGCCTGGAGAAATACTTTGTTTTGAAGATGCATCTTGGTCACCGAGACGGTGGCAAAGAATTCTTCTCCGTTTACCCGTTGATGTTTCCACTCAAAGAAATGGGAACCCTCTTCCATTACCAGGGCCGCCATCTCCTGCGCCTTGACCGAGGACAGAACGCCATCTGGCTGATATTCCGGAGATAAATCCGTAGGAGTCTTGCTGATAAACTCTTCTTTATTCTGGCAGCCGAAAAGCTGTAACGCCGATGGGTTGCCGTCGACAAACCGGCCCCTGGGGCTCAGGATCACGATCGCATCTCTGGAACTGTTGAAAAGAGTCCTGTATTTACCCTCGCTTTCCCGCAACAACCGCTCAGCCTGTTCCCGTTCGGAAACCTCCTCTTGAAGCTGTGCATTGGCCGCAACCAGTTCCCTGTTGGTTTCGGTGAGACGCAATTTATTCAGGCCCATTTCGCCGATTACCTGGGCCATCTTGCACAGAAGGCTCATGGTCTGCTCGATATCTTCCCGGGTAAAGACCGGGACGCGCGATAGTGCCGCAAGGTAGGCTTCCCTATCGAAGCCGAACTCAAGTGCCTTTTGCTCGAAATACTGAAAATCCGGTTTTTCGAAGAAAAACTGTCCGGTGAAGAGGTTGCCGATATGCACGTTATCGACCACGATGGGAACCGCGATATCGATAAGGCCATTTTTGCAACGGTAGACATTGTACTTCTGTCCCGCTTCGAGTTGGCCAGCTAGGATGGTGTCACTTTCGACGCAGTGGGCGGCGGTTTTAGGGTTGATCCGGTGAAAATTCGTGCAGATGTCTTGCCACTTAGTGGCAATCAGGATGTTCCCGTCCAAGTCAAGGACCGCGGTAGGGATATCGGTGACGTTAGAGAGGTGCTGAAATAATTCCCCCAGGGCTTCGATATCGATGATTTCAGTGATGTGGCACTTCCGGGGTACAGTCATATGTGCAAGGCTCCAGAACGCCAGAAACTCTACTTTTAAAAAACTGTCTGCTTGGCGGGGAAGCTTACGCCATTAGCGGTAATAAAAATTTTGAATTGAGATATTGGATGACCAAATTTGCATCCTGCTCGGTCAGTCCCTTTGCTTTACTGGTCCTAACTAGAGCCTTAACGAGCGGCCCTAGGTCGCTACGATCATCCAAAATAGCTATTTTTTCAATGCCATAACAATCTGCCCAAGCTCGCAGCCATTCGCAAATCTCTTGACCGCGTTGATCGTCGAGGTCTGGGGTAACACCGATGACTCGCCCAGGGAGGATCCCTTGAGAAGTTAGTACCTCGTCCATTTCTTCAGGCGTAGCGCCTATGCGCCATGTGCTGGTAACAACTAGATTGGCGTCTGTTGCAGCTAGGATTTTATTGAGGATTTGTACCTTTTCTGCTTCAAAATAGGTCTCTGTATCTCCATGATTCAGCACACCATCAATATCCAAGAACAAGGCCCTCATCTCCACCTCCTTTTCATCCAATAATATCGCTTCCCTTGCTTTTAATTATAACGCCTTTGGCACGTAAATCTTGTTCACCAGCTCTGGCGTAAGCTTCCCCTAAAAGAGACAGGTCAAGGCTGATGCTTTCGCAAGAAGTCATGAGATGGCCAAGCAAAAATTTCGACCTACAAGGCGTAGTGGTTTTTCAGGGGGGAAGGTACGCATATGGCATGCCGAAGTCCTGAAAAAGCGTTGCAACGCAGTAGGGCGAACTTTTTGCGACGCCATCAAAGCTAGAGAAAAAAACCGCTGGTCAGCATCGTACCGACAGCAGCGGTCTATCATTCATATCTGATTTTTGGGGTCAGTCGGTCATCTTCTGAATCATCAGGGCACGAAAGGCAGGGGAATATCTCATTGGCATGGGTGTCGTCTCCTCTTATGTTAACTTGAGGTGACAACTATCCTGACACAGGGGGGAAAAGCCCGCCATGCGAACTTGGCGGGCTTTTCATGTCTGATGAGGGGTGATCTATAGGAATCGCGCCGTTACCATAAAAAATTATTCTGTATGGTAACGACATCTGATAGGACCTACACCCGCACTTGTTAGCTGCTGTCAATACTCGTTGGCCGGGATCCTGCAATTCTGCCCTTCGGTTTTACCCCATTCAACCAAAGTGAAAGGATCTGCGACCATGAAGAAAAGTCTCTCCATTCTGCTCTGCGCCGCCCTGTTCGGCGCCTTTCCGCCCCTCGCAGTCGGCATCGACTTCGACCTCAACGTCCGCCTCGGCAGTCGGGGGGCGGAGCCAATAATTGTCAGTGAGCCTCCGCTATTTCTCGAATCGGCCACTCTCGATTTGCAGGTGGCGGTGGGGACCCCCCACGACATGTTCCACCTCAGCGGCCGCTACTTCATCTTCAAGGACAAGGGCTGGCTGGTCGCACCTGGCTACGGCGGCCCTTGGACCGCCATCCGCCACGACCGTCTGCCGCCCGGCCTGGCCAAGCGCAACTACAGAGAGATCATCGTTTTGCGCGACTTGGAGTATGAACGTTATCAGCGGGGCCGCCACCGGGGCAAGACCTTCCGTCCCAGCAAGGTCGCGCATGGAAAGGGCAATGGGCACGGGAAGAAGAAGCGCAAGTAGGGCGACCGCCGAGTCCCCCCGGAGAAAACACCCGCAAGGAGATCTGAACATGGAAAAATACCTATTAGCCCCGCTGCTCATCAGCAAGCTGGGGCAGGACGACGGCTTCCGGAGCTGCTTCTCCCGGCTCCTCAAGGCGCTGGCCGCCGTCGGCGCCGTCGCCGCCCTCATCGTCTTCTTCCTCGGCTGGAAGGAGCTCTTCGAGATGTCCTCGGAGGGGATGATCGGCGGCATCATCTACCAGCTGACCTTCGCCGTTGCCGCCTACCTGGCTGTGCATTTCACCCTGTTGCGGGCTGCGGAGGCGAAGAAGTCGGCCCCCGGAAGGCCCGCCGCGCTTTCCGTCGCGGTTGTGGTCCTCAGACTGGCCGGGGAGGCGTGGGGCTTCGCAAGTGCTCTTCTCGGCAGCGGCGCTGCCGTCTACGTCTGGTTTGCCGGCCGCGAGGCGAGGGTCCTACTGAAGAAGATGGCGGTGTTCTTCCCCTTCCTCAAGGCGAGCCCAGCCTCCTTTACCGGTGGTGCGGCATTGATCGTCCAGGGGCTTCTCTATGGAGCGCTGGCCCTGCTCCTCGGCTATCTACTGTCGGAGCTTCTCCAGCTGCTGCCGGCCAGCGGCAGCAGCGAAGAAGGTGCCGCAGAACAATAGGATATGGGGGTGGTTAGCTCCCCAGATTATACAAATCTGGGGAGTGAGAGGAACACCTTGAAATTTAATCGGCTAGTGATAAGCGGGCACGCAACGCAAGTCCTGTACATCCCTGCCAAAACGTCGCCAGCCCAGAAAGTCACCCCCTTTTGCTTTCGAGGTATTTTCACTGGGCGCGGCCAAAAAGCGGCTGGGTTCCGGGACCTGACATCCTAGTAAGGTGGGGTAAGTCCAATCGGTTAAATAATTCAGAAGACAACATAAATTCATTCAATGTAGTCATTTAGAGGTGAAGATGTATTACATCAGCATGTATGTCACGCCCCACTGGAAACAATCCAATTGCCAAAAAGTCAAAAAAGCCTTGGCCCAGTTTTGG
>JAUWLU010000091.1 GCA_030613545.1 Desulfuromonadales bacterium | reverse complement strand
AAAAAGTCCGCCCTACTGCGTTGCAGCACTTTTTCAGGACTTCGACATACCATATGTATGCCTTCACCCCTGAAAAACCACTACGCCTTGTAGGTCGAAATTTTTGCTTAGCCATCTCATGACTTTTTGCGAAAGCATCATACCATAGCCTTTACGATAGGCAGCGATTACCCAAGCACCAACGCGGGTTAAGGCCGATCCGGTTGACAGTACGACACAAGGGATATAAATTTGCAAAAATTACAACATCCACAGTAAAACCTTTTAAATTTGCACCCAGGAGGGACCCCTTGCGCTTTTCTTCTTCAGCTCACAGCGTTATCGCCATTTTGCTTTTGCTGCTTTTAACCTCCCCAGCGCTGGCCGGCAATCTCGAACCCCTTGGCCTGCAGGACGCACAGCTGTTGCCGAAAAATCATGCCGAATTCCGCATCGGCCTGGCGTACTACGACGGTTTGCACAACCTGTTCCAACCACAAGACATCGACCGACGCCTGGCCGAACTGCCGAGCCTGTCCCTCAACCTCGGCCTGGGCGAACGGGTCGAAGGCCAACTGCACTACAGCTACCTGCACCTGCGGGAAGACGGCCAGGACGACAAGTGGGGCAGCGGCGACCTGACCATCGGCCTGAAGGTGCGACTATGGCAGGAATCGTTGCGCGTTCCGGCCCTGGCCGTGCGACTCGCCACCAAACTGCCCAACGCCGACAATAAAGACGATTTCGGCACCGACGAAGCCGACATCTTCATCGACCTGCTGGCCACCCGCAACTTTTCGCTCTTTTCGACCTATCTAAACCTCGGCCTGGCCATTCTCGGCGACCCCCGCCCCGATAGCGACAGCCAGGACGACGCTTTCCGCTATGCCCTCGGCATTCGAGCACCGCTGATGGACACCCGGCTGGCCGGCCTGCTGTCTATCGAAGGCATGGAGGGAGCCGATTCCATCAACAGCCGCTGTGCGGTTCGAGCCGGGCTGCAGCTGCTGCTTGGCGAATGGTTGTGGGACCTGGGCGGCAGCGTCGGCCTGGCCAGCAAGAGCGAGGACTGGGGCCTGCGTACCGGCCTGACCATTCCCTTCAATCTATCCGCCAATTGGTAGTCTCAACCAGCGGCAACCCTGAAGCCGGTCGGCACCTGCTTCAGGACAAAATGCTCCACCCCCCAGGCCACAACCTCGGCCGCAGCGGCGTTCTGCAATTCTTCCGGCACGGACTGACCGAGAAAGCGCAGCGCCCGCCACAGGTCCTGCGCCCTTCCCGGCGCTGCTGCGATGGCTGCAGCGCCGTGACGCTTGCTGATCTTTTCACCGTCCTGCGCCAACGCCAAGGGCAGATGAATATAGTCCGGCGGCGAATAACCGAGACAGCTCTGCAAAAAGATCTGGCGCGGAGTTGAGGCCAGCAGGTCGGCACCCCGCACCACTTGGTTGACGCCGGATTCGGCGTCGTCCACCACCACCGCCAACTGATAGGCAAACAGGCCGTCGGCACGGCGTAAAACGAAATCCCCCACCACACTTTCCAGTCGCTGCTCCCGGGTACCGAACACTCCATCGACGAAACAGACCTGCTCCTGCGGCACTCGAATCCGCAGAGAGCGAGGCCGGCGCCCTTGAGCCAGACCGGCCCGGCAGGCGCCCCCATAGACGGGGCCTTCTTCACCGACATGGGGGGCGCTGGCCAGCACTTCCTTACGGGAGCAACCACAGGCAAAGAGCAAGCCGGCCCGCTGCAAGCGTTCCAGGGCAGCCTGATAGCGATCGGTCCGGCGACTCTGGTAGAGCACCGGCCCGTCCCACCTCAGGCCGCAAGACTCGAGGGTGCGCAGAATATCGTCCGCCGCTCCCGGCACCACCCGTGGCGCATCAAGGTCCTCGATGCGCACCAGCCAACATCCGCCGGCTTGACGGGCCAGACAGTAGCTGCCGACCGCCGCAACCAATGAACCAAAATGAAGAGGCCCGCTGGGGCTCGGCGCGAAGCGTCCGACCACCAGCGAACTTTTCTGTGTGCAAACCATCGCGTTCAACAGCTACCTTCCTTGGAGAGTTATCGAAATATGTCTTCCTGACGGTTCCCTGTCAAGCTTGACCTGCTAGAATATATTCGACAGCCACCCATAAGCCTTCATCCCGCCTCCCATGACCCCCTTGCTGGCAAACCACAAGGAGAAAACGATGAAAAGCCGTCTCTTCCTTATATCTTGGCTGCTTTGCCTACCCCTGACAGCATGGCTCTGGTCCTGTGGCGGAAGCAGCGGGGACGGCGACAAACCCTTAGTTGCATTCGAGACATTCCAATCGGCCTCCTTGGTCATCGGCCAAACGAACTTTACATCTGGCACAGAGAACGCCGGGCGCGGCACGGGGGACCTGGGGAATATAGCCGGTGACGGTGTCGTAAACCCTGCCGGCAATGCGGCCATAGTGAACAGCCGTCTCTATCTCCCCGACTCAAACAATAATCGGGTATTGGGTTTTGACACCCTGCCTAGCCTGAACAGCAGCACGGCAGACTTCGCCCTTGGCCAGAACGATCTGGCCAGCGCCGGCACCGGGTCCGGATCCGGGCAGCTTGCCGGACCACAAACGGTGAAGGCGGCAGACGGCAAACTGTTTGTCACCGACACCGACAACAATCGGGTTCTTATCTGGAACAACCTCCCCGATGAAGATGGCGCGGCGGCCGAGGTGGTGGTCGGCCAGGTCGGTTTCGGCTTCGGCGCCCCCAGCACGGCTGCCAACAGGTTAAACGGCCCCCAAAGCTGCATTGTCGTTGACGGCAAGCTGATCGTCGCCGACACCGGCAACAATCGGATCCTGATCTGGAACAGCATCCCTATCGCCGGTGGCGCCGATGCCGACCTGGTACTGGGGCAGGACGAGTTTGACCGCAATACCGCCAACGACCACGACCAAGACGGCCTCGAGGACACTAATCCCAGCGCTCGCACTTTGAACTCTCCGACGGACGTCTGGAGCGACGGCAACCGCCTCATAATTGCTGACCGTGGCAACAACCGGGTACTGATCTGGGCTAGTTTTCCGACGGAAGATTTTGCGCCGGCGATTGCCGTCCTCGGCCAAGCCAGCATGACGACCGCCACGGCAGGCACCTCAGCAGCGGAGCTCGACACCCCGACTGCTCTGGCCTGCAACGGCCAGAAACTGTATATCGCCGACCGGAACAACCACCGGGTGCTGGGCTGGAACGACCTGCCGTCTGCGAACTTCGCCGAAGCTGACCTGGTCCTAGGGCAAAGTGACTTCACGCACGGTGCACCCAACGATGACGACCAGAACGGAACGGCCGACGGACAACCCTCTGCCCGTACCTTCCGTTTGCCTTCGGGGATCGAACTGGCTGGAAGCCGACTGCTCGTCAGTGACACCGGCAACAACCGCTTCCTGCTTTTTGAGGGTCCGTAGCTGAACCACTTAAAATATTTGTTTCAAAACCAACAACTCCTTCGTTGACTTTCCTAAATTTGCCCCGCAAATCCAGCCATGCCCCTCTTTACCATTGACAAAGTTCCCCCTGACAAGTTATTGCTTACCACAGAAGTCACTTATTTAACGAACCGTTACGGAGGATGCGTGGTTATCACAAGGGCGACAGAATACGCCATCCGTGCAGTACTGTTTATGGCTATGCAGCCGTCTGGCACTACAGTGCTGAAAAAGGATATCTGCCGGGAACAGGGCATCACTCCGGCCTTTCTCACCAAGATTCTGCAACCGTTGATCAAGAGCGGCATCGTCGGTTCTCATCGCGGCGTGAGGGGCGGGTTCTACCTGAACAAGAGTGCCGACAGCATCACCCTGCTCGACGTGATCAAGGCTGAGGAAGGGTCCATCCACCTCAATCTCTGCCTCGAAGAAGTCGGGACCTGCCAACGGGAAACCCACTGTCCGGTGCATAAGGTCTGGCAGGAAGCCCGCGCCGGGCTGGTCGAGACCCTGGATGGCTACACCTTCGCCCGCCTGGTTAAAATGGCGGGACAGGGCCATACCCTTCACCTGCCCTGATACAGGGCCAACCTGCTGCGGGGCCAGGGAAAGGCGATTGACTTTCTGCCAGTGCTCCTATAGAGTTACGCACCAAACAATCTAATATCAAGCAACATCTTTATCGAGAGTGGTGGAGGGGAAGGCCCTGTGAAACCACAGCAACCGATTCGCCAGTGGCGAATGTCAGGTGCTAATTCCTGCCCCGCATGGGGAGAGATGAGGATGGAGCCGGGATCTGCATAGATCATGCACGACAAAAACGGCCCCTTCCTGCATTCCGCAAAGGGGCCGTTTATTTATTGGAGGCCGATAAAGCCTTGGATCAGTCGGTAGGGATCGTCACAACCGAATACGCAACCTTCCATGTCGAGTTGCCACTGGAAAGCGGCCGTCTGCTCGGATCGCCCCTGACCCTGGCCTACGAAACCTACGGCCGTCTCAACCCAAGCCGCTCCAACGCCATTCTGGTTACCCATGCCTGGACGGGCGATGCTCACGCCGCCGGCCGCCACACCCCGGACGACCGCAAACCGGGCTGGTGGGACGACATGATCGGCCCGGGCAAGGTCCTCGACACCGAGCGCTATTTCGTCATCTGCAGCAATGTCATCGGTTCCTGCGGCGGCTCGACCGGGCCGACCAGCACCAATCCCCGCACCGGTCGCCCCTACAAGCTGTCCTTTCCGGTCATCATGGTACGCGACATGGTACGCGCCCAGAAACTGCTCATCGATCACCTGGGACTCGACTCCCTGCTGACCGTCATCGGCGGCAGCATGGGGGCCATGCAGGCCCTGGAATGGGGTGTCCTCTACCCCCACCTGGTGCGCTCCATCGTCCCCATTGCCGGCACCGGTCGCACCTCGCCCATGGCTATCGCCCTCAACGCCCTGGCTCGGCAGGCCGTCTTTAACGATCCCCTGTGGAAAAAGGGCAATTACAAGCCGGAACATCCACCGGCCGACGGGCTGGCCCTGGGCCGAGCAGTCGGCCACATCTCATTTTTGTCCGACGCCTCAATGAACCTCAAGTTCGGCCGCCGCTTTTCGGCGCGGGACGGCATGTTCGACTTCTTCGGCCAGTTCGAGGTGGAGCGCTACCTCGAATACAACGGCCGCAACTTTATCGGCCGCTTCGACACCAACGCCTTTCTCTACTTGGCCAAGGCCCTCGACCTCTACGATGTGGCCTGGAATTTCACCAATCGCGAAGAGGCCATGTCCCGCATCGAGTGCCCCTCCCTGTGGTTCGCCTTTAGCTCCGACTGGCTCTATCCAGCAAACCAGAGCGAGGAGATGGTGGCCCTTTTAAAAAAGCTCGACAAGCCGGTTGAATATCACCTGATCGATTCAGATTACGGCCACGACTCTTTCTTGATCGAACCGGAAAAGTTCACCCCCCTGATCAGTGCCTTTCTCGACCGGCTGGCCGCTTCCTGACCGCTTCAAAGCCTTCTACCGTCTCTTCAATCGAACAGATAATTATCCAGCAAATAGCGGGAGATACTGCGTGGCGGCGGCAAGGCCGGCAGATCATCGACCGCAAACCAGCGGGCATCCTCCAGCTCCTGATAATCTATCTGCAGCTCGCCGCCGGCATAATCAGCCACAAATCCGGCCATCAACTGGCTGGGGAAGGGCCAGCACTGACTACCAACGTAGCGCAGGTTGGCGATTTCGACACCCGTCTCTTCCATGACTTCCCGGGCCGCCGCCTCCTCCAGACACTCGCCGAAATGCACGAATCCCGACACCAGACTGTAGCGCCCGGCCGGCCACTCGGCCTTGCGGGTCAGCAATACTTCGCCCGGCCGTTTCACCAGGGTAATGGCGCAGGGATGAATGTTGGGGGAAAATACCCAGTCGCACTGCCGGCAGCGCTTGCCCCACTCCCCGCACAGCCGCTGCGCGCTGCCGCCACACTTGGGGCAGCAGCGGCTGCTTCTCTCCCAATGCAGAATCTGCAATGCGGCACCGCCGAGGGACAGCGGCTCGATGGGAATCCGGCCATACCAGTCCGACAACTCCACGGCAACCCATTCGGCCGGCAGAAAAGCCGCCTCTTCCAGTTCCAGCACGCGGCAGGGCCGACCGTCCCAGGTACCGAGATACAACGGCTCACACCCCTGGCGCAAAATGCCACTCGGCAGGCTGCTGGGCAGGATCGGCTGTTCCGCTGAACCCTGCAACCACAATTCGCCATTGCGTAGCAAGAGCCACACCCCCTGTTCACCGCCGGGATCGGCATCGGGAGGCTGCAGCTCAAAACGCTGCTGCAGACAAGCGGTATTAAAGGGCAGATGCAGCGGCGACAGATAGGAATCAGGCAACAGGGTCATAGCGATATAATTTTCTTTTCAATGGTATCAGGTCGAGGGGCACATTAATCTCAGGAGGAAGCCGAAAAGGCCGTGGTCCGGCCATATGCTCGATCGATTATCATCCCGCTGGATAAACCAGAGTCAACTCGCCGAAAGCAGCGCAAAAAGTCTGTGGCAGACAGCCGTGATAGTCCCCGTCGAGCTGGACCGCGGCCCTTGCTCCGGTCACCGTCAGTTTCCGCCCCTTAAAGCGCCAGGCCTCGCTTTCGGCGAGGGTCCGGCCAAGAGCAATCTTGATCATACTGTACAAAAAACCGAGGCGCCCCCGCCGACGGAACAGACAGACCTCTAAAGTATCGTCCTGCAACGAGGCTTCCGGGGTAATGGAAAAGCGGCCGCCATAATAGCGGCCGTTACCGATGATGGCGGAACACCCCTGATAGCGACGGCCCTGCTCATCGACGACCTCGATGGTGTCAGGAGCAGAGCGCAGCAAAACCGTCAGGGCACTGACCAGATAGGCCAATTTACCGACCCAGCGCTTCAAAGGCAGGCTGACCCCGGCCACCACCTCGGCATCAAAACCGATGCCGGCCATGAGCAAAAAACGGGTATCTCCGGCCAAGCCGAGACAGACCGGACGGGG
The DNA here is from genome assembly GCA_030613545.1 of Desulfuromonadales bacterium. Lineage (GTDB taxonomy): Bacteria > Desulfobacterota > Desulfuromonadia > Desulfuromonadales > Syntrophotaleaceae > Syntrophotalea_A. Next base: position 1,414 of record JAUWLU010000091.1, on the reverse strand, counting down.
CTGGCCACGCAGCGCCACGGCACAGGCCTGCTCCAGGTCGAAAGGAATGCCCACCTCTAGAGCGAAAACGTTGGTGGTTCCGAAAGGAATGAAAGCCAGCGGAATGGCCGACGGCGCCAATCCGTTAATCACCTCATTGAGGGTACCGTCGCCGCCGGCAGCGATGATACGGTCGACACCGGCCCGTTTCGCAGCGCCTGCCGCCTGCATGGCATCGCCCCGCTTTTCCGTCAGAACAAGATCAACGGTGGCGCCACCGGCCTGCAGCCAGGCGACGGCTCGATCTATTTTGCTCCGGGCATCACCGCCGGCCACCGGATTGGCAATCAGCTTGACTTTCATTCTACTCCCCATACTGCATGCAATGCTTAACGGTTACGGCTTCTCCGGCAACCCCAGATGACGGGCTCGCAAGGTCAATATGCCGGTTTCGACGTAGGCCTGCAAGCGCTTTTCCATGGCTCGGGCCAACTCCTTCTGCCCAGAGTAGAGCTTCTCACTGACCGCCGGAGGATGGTCGAGAGTAAAGCGATGAAGGTCATTGAACAAAAAAATCGCCTCATTTTCAAATGGGGCGATTGGCATACCAGATTCTTAGCTGTGTTCAACACGGAGGAACGACAGGACACAAAGTCTGGCGGGGGTTACCAGACCAGATGCAGCTTGAGACCACAGGTCGGATTCAACAGCTCGTCGGCAGCAAAAACGATGCTCAGAGGACTGGTCGGCAAAGCGATCTGTACCCCGGCAAAAGCGCTCGCCTCGGTAAAGGCCCGCTCCCGCAGCAGAGCCGGTTCCAGCTCAGGAGGCAGTTCGTTTTCGGGATCCGGGGTGTTGCTTCGCACGGCGACAGGAACGGCAACCAGGGTCAGCTCGACATTCTTTGCCGAGGTGGCAGCCAAGTGACTGCTATCGGCATCGAAGGCGGCAGAGAGGCTCAGTTCGGCCGCTGAGGCGGTTCCGGCAGTTATCACCAGCAGCAGCATTACTTGGATCATTGTCATAATCGGTCTCATTGGTCACTTTCCTTTCCCGCCGAACAGCACAAGCTGTCATACCGGCTGCATTTCGTCTTTGCTCCTGTTATATTCAATAAAGATGCCAACACGAACCGCCCTGCGACCAAAAGAAGCTTAGGCCGGTTACAAAGCGGCTTCTTTAATGCAAATCGGTCCGCCTTCAGGGCCGGCCAGCAGCGAAAAGCGTGGTATTTATGACACAGTTTTGCCCTGCGGCGGCTGCTCTCAGGTCAAAGCGCGGCCATTTTAGACAATTCTAGGCCACAGGCGGCGCCTTGGTAAATCGGCAATCGCTTCCTGCAACGGCAAAGACGACGACAATATGACTAATGCGAATATTTCACAGGCACCGACAGTAGGCAGACTTCTGGCGGTAGGGGACGTCCATGGCTGCC
>JAUWLU010000225.1 GCA_030613545.1 Desulfuromonadales bacterium | reverse complement strand
AGCAGCCCGCAAGCCCTTTTCCTCCAAGGACTTGACCGCCGCGATGGTCGTACCGCCGGGAGAGCAGACCTTATCCCTCAGCAGCGCCGGATGCTCGCCGCTCTCCATCACCAGCTTGGCGGCACCAAACACGGTCTGGGCCGCCAGGGCCAGAGCCACATCCATGGTCAGCCCCTGCTGCACGCCGCCGGCCGCCATGGCTTCGATCACGGTATAGATATAGGCCGGCCCCGAACCGGACAGGCCGGTCACCGCATCCATCTGTTCCTCGCTGACAACCCGTACGATCCCCACCGCCTCAAACAGGTGGCGAGCCGCCAACAGATCGTCTTCGCCGGCATGGCGCCCGCGGCAGATCGCCGTGGCACCGGCACCGACCAGGGCCGGCGTGTTGGGCATCGCGCGAATGACCCGCGGCGTGCCGCTTAAATAATCCTCCAGAATCTGGCTGGTCACGCCGGCAGCAATAGAGATCAGCAGCTTGGCCTGGTCAAAGGCTTCGGCGATTTTGGGCATCACCAACGGCACGATCTGCGGCTTGATCGCCAGCACCACCACCTCGCTGGCGGCTACCACCTCGGCGGCTGCAGGCCGGGCGTCGATGCCGTAGCGTTCGGCCAACTGCAGCCGGCGGCCCTCGACAGGCTCGGCAACCAGAATATCGGCAGCCGGAAAAGCTCCCTTGATGAGTCCCTTGATCAGGGCTTCCCCCATGTTGCCACCACCGATGAAACCGATTTTTTCGATGGATATCATAGCGCACGAATCCTTTCCTGAAAGGCTGCTGGAAAACGGTTACTCAAGGTTTCTGCTACATGCAAGTAAATATAATTATTCGACCAGTGTCAAGAAGAGCCCGCTTTTTAGGCCGAAAAGACGTCTCTTTTCGCTAAGTTCACCCTGTTCTCAGGGAGTTCTTTTGCGAATGCTTTTTTTGTTGACAGCCTAGCCCCTTGAAGAGTATATAGCAACCCCGACGAACAAGTTGCTAAACAGACTGTTTAGCATTGGTAAACTCGGATAGCGGCCCTTGGGCTTCAAACAGGCTGGAGGTCATCGTGAAGATCGGACAAAAACTGAGAAAGTTGCGCATGGCCGATTCCCTGACCCAGGAGGAACTGGCCAGCCGCGCCGATCTGACCAAAGGCTATATCTCGCAACTGGAAAACGACGCCACTTCGCCGGCGATCAGCACCCTGAAGGACATCCTCGACGTTTTCGGCGTGTCGATCTCCGAATTCTTCGCCGAGTCCCACGAAAGCCAGGTGGTATTCGGCAAGGAATCGACAGTCGTCGCCACCGAGGAGGACGGCATTCGCGTCGAACTGCTGGTTCCCGGTGCCCAGAATCGCACCATGGACCCGGCCCTGGTGACCCTGCAGGCGGACGAAGCCATGGACGAACAGTCCTTCCACGAGGGCGAGGAGTTCGGCTTCTTGCTCAGTGGCCGCATCGAGCTGACCCTGGACGACAAGGCCTATGTGGTAAAAAAGAATGAATGCTTTTTTTTCCCCTCTGACCAGCGCCATGCCGTTAGAAACATCGGTAACGGACCGGCAAAGATTCTGTGGGTGGTCACCCCGCCCACGTTCGATTACAAGGGATAATAAAGTTCTGCTTGCTCCTTCGGTGGTCATTGCCGTTGAGGAAAAACACCGCAGGGATAACCTTTCAGCCAACATTTGATGCTTTCGCAAAAATCCATGAGATGGCTAAGCAAAAAATTCGACAAGGGCGGACTTTTTGCGACGCCATCAACATTTCACAGAGGAACAGAACCATGAGCAAAGTGCTGATTATCGGTGCAGGTGGTGTAGGCCGGGTTGTGGTGCACAAATGCGCCCAGGCGAAAGAGGTCTTTACCGGCATCACCCTGGCTTCCCGAACCAAATCCAAGTGCGACGCCATCGCCGCGGAGATCCCCCATTTCCCCATCAAGACCGCCCAGGTCGATGCGGACAATGTCCCTGAACTGGTGGCGCTGATCAAGCAGGAGCAGCCCCAATTGGTGCTCAACGTAGCCCTGCCCTACCAGGACCTGACCATCATGGACGCCTGCCTGGAGACGGGGGTCGACTATCTCGACACCGCCAACTACGAGCCCCTCGATACCGCCAAGTTCGAGTACAGCTGGCAGTGGGCCTATCACGAGCGCTTCAAGGAACAGGGTCTGATGGCCCTTCTCGGCAGCGGTTTCGACCCCGGCGTGACCAACGTCTATACCGCCCTGGCAGCCCAAAAGTACCTGGACGAGGTGCATGAAATCGACATCATCGACGCCAACGCCGGTGACCACGGTCAACCCTTCGCCACCAATTTCAATCCGGAAATCAATATCCGCGAGGTGACCGCCCCCTGCCGCCACTGGCAAGAGGGGCAGTGGATCGAGACGCCGCCCCTCAGCACCAACCACAGCTTCGACTTCCCCGAGGGCATCGGGCCGATGAACATCTACCGCATGTACCACGAGGAGATGGAGTCGCTGGTCAAGCATATTCCGACCATCAAAAAGGCTCAATTCTGGATGACCTTCTCCGACAACTACCTCAAACACCTGGAGGTGTTGCAGAACATCGGCATGACCCGCATCGACGAGGTCGAATACCAGGGCCAGAAGATCGTTCCCCTGCAGTTTCTCAAAGCGGTGCTGCCCGATCCAGGCAGCCTCGGCCCGTTGACCAAGGGCCGCACCTGCATCGGCGTCATCGCCCGCGGCATCAAGGACGGAAAACGCAAGCAGGTTTACATTTACAACACCTGCGACCATCAGGCCTGCTACCAGGAGGTCAACTCCCAGGCCATCAGCTACACCACCGGCGTACCGGCCGCAGTCGGCGCGATGATGATGCTGACCGGCAAGTGGCGAGGCGAAGGGGTCTTTAACATGGAGCAGTTCGACCCTGAGCTGTTCCTCGACACCCTCGCCCCCATGGGCCTGAAAACAAAGGTCATCGACGGCGGCGACTGGCCGGAGTTGTAAGGCGAAGGTTCAAGGGACGAGGAACGCGGGACGCGAAAATCATCGTTGTCGTCCTATCCCCCTGTGACGCCGCCGGAGCGAAGTGGATGTTTTGAGAAAAAGACGGGCAACTGTTTGAGCGTCAGCGAGTTTTTGCCCGTCCTCAAAACGTCTGCGCAGCGCAGGGAACCCGCCGTAGGCGGGCAAGGAGCCGGGGCGCGTTTTTCTGCTTACTCTTTTGCCGCGCAGTAAAAGAGTAAGGCGGCGCGCGGGGGCGCAACCCCGCGGTGTTGAGTTTTAGAAGGGCCGAAGAATCATAAAATGAGGCAATTGTGACCGGTATCGACATTCCCAAAATCCTCGAGCTCGCCCCATCCCCGGCCTACGTGGTCGACCTCGGCCGACTGCGCCACAACTTGGCAATCCTCGACCAGGTGCAGCAGCGCAGCGGAGCGAAGATCCTGCTGGCCCTCAAGGCCTTCGCCCTGTGGCCTCTCTTCTCGCTGATCCGCGAGACGCTGCACGGGGTCTGCGCCAGCTCCCCCTGGGAAGCCCGCCTCGGTCGCGAAGAATTCGGTCGCGAAATACACAGTTTTGCCGCCGCCTTCAAAGAAACGGACATCGTCGAACTGCTGAGCATCTCCAACCATCTGGTATTCAACTCCTTCAACCAGTTAGAGCGGTTTCG
>JAUWLU010000014.1 GCA_030613545.1 Desulfuromonadales bacterium | reverse complement strand
GAGATGGCGGGCTTTCCCCGCAACATCTGCGGCTGGATCAAGGGCCTGTACGGCGCCACCCTGCGCCACGGCATTCAGGAGGTGATCGCCGTCACCGAAGGGGACTGCTCCAACACCAAGGCGTTGATGGAGGTGCTGCAGTTGCACGGCGTCAATACCATTCCCTTTGCCTTTCCCTACGACCGCTCGGTGGTCAGCCTGGCCCATGAGATCGACAAACTGGCCGACCATTTCGGCGTCAGCGCCGAGCAGATCGAAGGGGCCCGCCAGCGACTCAACCAAGTGCGCCGCAAGGTCCATGAGATCGATCGCCTGACCTGGCAGGAAAACCGCGTGAGCGGCGCGGAGAACCACTATTTCCAGGTCTGCACCTCGGACATGAACGGCGACGTGGACGCCTTCGAGGCCGAGGTCGATGCCTTTCTCGACCAGGCCCGCGCGCGCCAGCCGAAAACCGGCAAGCTGCGCCTGGCCTACATGGGCGTACCGCCCATCTTCACCGACCTCTACCAGGTGCTGGAGGAGAGCGGCGGCCAGGTGGTGTTCAACGAAACCCAGCGCCAGTTCTCCATGCCCTATGCGACCGATTCACTGATCGAGCAGTACCGGCGCTATACCTACCCCTACGACATCTTCGTCCGTCTGGCCGACATCGAAGAGGAGATCGCCAAACGGCGGGTCGATGGCATCATCCATTACGTGCAGTCCTTCTGCTTTCGGCAGATCGAGGATCTTATCGTGCGACAGCGTTTCAAGCTGCCGATACTGACCCTGGAAGGGGACCGTCCCGGCCCCCTCGATGCCCGCACCCGGATCCGCATCGAGGGCTTTGTCGAGATGGTCCGGGCGAGGAACTCATGACCGGACTCGGAATCGACCTCGGCAGCCGCCAGGTCAAGCTCGCCGCCCTCGACGGCGCCACCGTGCTGTGGTTGCGGGACTTTCCCACCATCCCCTTCTACAAACAGCACGCCTCCCTGCAAAACGGCCAGCTGCTGCTGCGCCTGGATGAACTCGATCTGCCCGATCGCGGCAGCTGGCAGCAGGCACCGCTGGTGGTTACCGGTTACGGCCGCAACACCATCGATCTGGTCGGCGCACGCGTAATTCCCGAGATTCAAGCCCATGTGGCCGGCGCTAAAGTACAGACCGGCCTGACGACCTTCACCATGCTCGACCTCGGCGGCCAGGATTCCAAGGTGGCGCGGGTCGAGGAGGGCATCCTCATCGATTTTCTGATGAACGACAAGTGTGCCGCCTCCTCCGGTCGCTACCTGGAAAACATGGCCAAGGTGCTCGACATCTCCCTGGAGGAGCTGGCCCGCCACCATGCCGACCCGGTGTCCCTCGACGCCACCTGCGGCATCTTTGGCGAAAGCGAACTGATCGGCAAGATTATCGAAGGCCACCCCCTGGCCAGCCTCTGTGCCGGCGTCAATCAGACCCTGATCAAGCGGGTCATGCCGATGTTGCGCCGCTTTCCTCAGGACTGTATCGTGCTTACCGGCGGCGTGGCCAAAAACCAGGCCTTCCGCACGCTGCTCGCCGAGGCCACCGACGCCGATCTGGTACTGCCCGAGCACCCGCAGCACAACGGCGCTATCGGCTGCGCCTCCTTGGCTGACGGTGGACGATGAGGAAACCCTATCGACGCCTGCTCGATCTGGCTCTGGTCCTGGCGGGCATCGCCATCCTGCTAGTACTACTGCAGGCTCCGCCCGTCACTACCCCCGAACTGCCCGGCGACGATATCCACCGGCCGTTCCTGGCCCTAGCCATCAAACAGGGTAAAAAAGCCGCCGAATCATCCTGCCGCAACTGCCACAACCCTGTCGACCGGCCCTTTTCAGCGGGCCATCCGACCGGCGACCGCTGCCTGTTCTGCCACCGCCTACCTGCAAAAAAGCCCGGCGCAACTGCTCCGGGGCACTGATCCGGCCACTGTCGAAATACAGGTTCTTTTCAGAAGCCGCAGGCCGGCTTTCATCTTGCGGCAAGAATCTGTTTATCCGCCGCTCCCTTTTTGCCCTCTTTTCAAGACCGCTATTGACCCCTATTCCGCCACATTCCCACTTCTCGGCGCCTTTGTGATAGGCAGGTTTTCGGCCCCGGAAATCGAGCCAAGTCTCAACTGCCGGCCGGTCCTGGATCGGGGGCTTCCGTGGGCGTCACCTGAAGCTCCCTCTGCTCCGCCCCGCGCAGGATAGTGAGCGAAAGCGGCTCGCCGATAGGCCACTCAGCCAACAGATGATGAATGTCGTCGATACTGGGAGTGGACTTGCCTGCGAGGGCGATGATCAGGTCCTTCTCGCGGAGGCCGGCCCGGGCGGCTGGGCCGCGCGAATCAACCGCCACCACCTCGACAGCGGAAGCCACCGCCAGGCGAAACCGGCGCACCAAGGTCCGGGCGAGGGGGCGCTGCTGACCGACCAGGCCGAGATGGGCCCGCCGCACCCGCCCGTGGGTAATAAGCTGCGCAACCACCAGGCGGGCGGTGGCGGCCGGGATGGAAAAACCGATCCCCTGGGCCACGGCGATGATCGCGGTATTCACACCCACCACGAGGCCGCGGGAGTCGACCAACGGGCCGCCCGAGTTGCCGGGATTGAGGGGCGCGGTGTGCTGGATGATATTTTCGATCAGCCGCCCTTCACGGCTGCGCAGGGCTCGGCCAAGGGCGCTCACCACCCCTGTGGAAACGGTGGACTGGAAGCCAAAGGGATTGCCGATGGCGATCACCAGCTGCCCGACGCGCAACTGCGCCGAGTCCCCCATACAGGCGTAGGGAAGGCCGGAGCCTTCGGCGCGCAGCACCGCCAGGTCGGTGGCCAGGTCGGTTCCGACAAGGGTTGCGTCCAGACTGGTGCCGTCCTCCAGAGTCACGGTGAGGCGTCTGGCGTTCTGTACCACATGATCATTGGTGAGGATGTAGCCGTCCGGCGCGATGATGACTCCAGATCCAGCCCCTGCGGGCTCGCCCGGTTTTCTTTGCCTCCCCGTGTCGGCGATGACCCCGACCACCGCCGGCCCCACGGCCTCGGCCACCGTAGTGACCGCCAGCGAATAGGCATCGAGCAGCTCCACGTCCGAGCTTGCCTCCGGCCTCACACAGCAAGAACCGGCCTCGCCTTGCGACTCCCCAGCCCCCTTGCGCAACTCATTTTCCGATTGGTGGCGTTCGCTCATCGCTCCTCCGATCTCCGGCTCTAACCTCCCCCCGGCGGCAAAGGCCATGCCCCGGAGAGAGTCGCTCTCGTGCGCCGGCCTGCCTTTACTCAAAGCTTCCCGAGGTTGGGCCCCTTTCGCAAGAGAGCCATTTTAGGGGGAGCCCTAAAACGTTGACGATTTTCCAGGAACCGCCGACAGTCCTTACATGGCGGCAACAATGGGTTTTTCCGACGCCAAGCATCGCTAGGAACAGCGACTAATCAATCCCGCAGCAGCTTGATGCGTGCATGTTGAGCCACCGCACTGGTTGGGTAATAACGCCCCCTTGGGCGAAGGATCAGGTTGTCCAGGGATGGGCGACCAAAATCAGCCAAGGTTTTCAAGTGGTTGATTTTGTGAGGCTTGAGGAAATTTCATTTTCTCAAGCTGGTGCTGAAAAGGCCATGGATGGATTTTTTCAGCAACCTGCCAGGTCGCATCGATACTATCGATGCGTTTACCAATCCGGTGCTCGCCACAGAGTTTTTTTGCTTTTTTCCAGCAGTTGGCCCCAGTCGGTCCGTTCGCCCATCTCCTGCTGCAACGTTGCCGGAACAAAATCCTTTCCCAACCGCATCTGCCAGCCGCCGCCGAGGGCTTTGTACAGGGCGATCAGGTTGAAGGCGATCTCTCCCCTGGTGGCGGTGAAGCTGTCCTGCTGCTCGGTGAGGAAGCGGTCGGTGTCGAGAACCCGCTGGTAGTCGATGACACCTTCCCGGTACTGGATCATGGCGAGTTCCGAAGCACGCTTGGCGGCCGCAACACTCTCCCGCAGGTAGCCGGCCTGTTCCCCGGCACGGACGAAACCGGTCAGGGCGTCCTCGACCTCCCGGGCGGCCTGCAGCACCACATTGCGATAGTTGACCAGCAACTGTTCGAGACGGGCATCCTCGATGCGGACGCGGTTTTTGATGCGGCCGTAGTTGAACAGATTCCAGCGAATGGAAGGGCCGGCTTGAAAAGTCAGGCTGTCGCTATAATCAAACAGGTCACCCGTATCGGAGCTGCCGGTACTGGCCGCACTCCAGCCGATAGTGCCGAACAGGGTGAAGCTAGGATAGAGATCGGCCTTGGCAAGGCCGATCCTGGCACTTTGCGCGGCGGCCTGCATCTCCGCCTGTTTGATGTCCGGCCGCCGCCGCAGCAGTTGGGCGGGGATGCCGACCGCGACCGTTGATGGCGGTGTGGGGATGGCTGCTTCTCCGGTGAGGAGGGCGCTCAGATCCCGAGGGGGCAAGCCGAGCAGGATGCTCAGGGCGTGCTGGGCCTGGCGGAGAAAACTCTCAAGTTGAGGGATGAAAGCCTGGGTACTGCGCAACAGTGAGGTGGCCTGCTGCACATCGAGTTCGGTAACGGCGCCGTTTTTGAACTGAACGGTGGCAATGCGCAGCGATTCGCTCTGGATCTGGACGTTCTCTTCGGCCAGGGCGATGCGTTCTTCCAGGGTGCGGATGAGGGTGTAGGTCCTGGCCACTTCGGCGGTGAGGGTGACCAGCACGTTGTCGTAGTCGGCGATGTCGGCCATCAGCGCGGCATCGGCACTTTCCACGCCCCGACGAAAACGACCCCAGAAATCGAGTTCCCAGGCGGCGTCGAAACCGATAGAAGCCTGATTGTACACGCGGTCGCTGCCGGGGGCCAGGTTAGGACTGTTCCGACTCAGTTGGGTTCGGGAATAGCCGGCGGTCGCCTGCTGGGTCTGGGGATAGAGGTTGCCGGATGCCAGGCCGAGCTGAGCCCGCGCCTCCAGCACTCGCAGACCGGCGATCTGCAGGGTCAGGTTTTCTTCATAGGCGCGCTTGATGAGGCCATCGAGCACCGGGTCGTTGAAGGCCTGCCACCAGTCGCTCAAATCCTCCTCCTGGTGCTGAATGGCGGCGTTCTCGGCATCGATCCAGCTCTCGGCGACCGGCCCTTCCGGAGTTACGAAGTCGGGACCGACCAGGGTGCAGCCAGAGGAGAGCAGAGCGCCGGCGGCGGCCAGGCACAGAGTGCGAATGAGAGGTTTTCTGTTCATGAAGCTCTCTCCTTTAACGGGCATAGCAAAGAATTCAGCCTTCCGCAGCGTCGGCCCGACGAGGGATCGGCACTCTGAAAAACAGGGTGTAGAGCAGGGGCACGACACCCAGGGTGAAGACGGTACCGATGGCCAGCCCCCAGGCCATGACGCTGGCCAGGCCGTAGAACAGCGGATCGCGGGAAAGAATGAGCGGCAGCAGGCCCAACACCGTGGTGGTCATCGACATCAGGATCGGCCTGAAGCGGGATATGGCCGCCCCGATCACGGCATCGTAGTCCTTTTGCCCTTCCGTGCGGTTGACCTCGATTTTGTCGATCAGGACGATGCCGTTATTGATGATGGTGCCCATCAGGCTCAGCAGGCCGAGAATGACCATGAAACCGAAATCGGCCCGCATCACGATCAGGCCTACCACGGCGCCGATCATGATCAGGGGAATGGTAAAGAGGATGATGCCTGCCCGGCGGAAGGAGTTGAACTGCCAGACCAGCAGGGCGATGATCAGCAGAAAGCAGGGCGGAAACCAGGCGAACAGCAGCTCTTGGGCCTCGGCTGCATCTTCCAGCTCGCCGCCGATTTCCCACCAGTGGCCGGTCGGCAATTCCAGGCCCTCCAGGGTCGGCTCGAGCGCCAGGAACAGTTCGCTGGCGGGCATCGTCGGGTGTTTGGCGGCGATGGTGACGGTCCGTTCCTGGTTATGGCGATGGATCTGGTTGAGCTCGCCCACGGCGTGAATGTCGGCGATCTGCGAGAGGGGGACATTGTTACGGTTGGTCTTCGAATAGACCCCCAGGCCGGGCAGGAAGGCCAGGTCGTTCCGTTCCTTTTCGAGGCCGCGGACCACCACCGGCACCACCGTTTCGCCGGCCCGGTAGTCGGTGATGGTGCTGCCGGCGATGAAGGCGTCGAGGGAGTCGGCCACCTCCTGAGAGCTCAGCCCGGCCCGGCGCGCCCGGGCCTGATCCACCGCGACCACCAGTTTGACCACTGGGTTGTTCCAGTCCTGCTTGATGTCGATGGTGCCCGGAATGGCCCTCAGTCCGGCCATGATCCGCTCGGCCCGGTCCATCAGGATCTCGGGCTCCGGACCGCTCACGCGAATTTCGAGCAGCCCTACCTCGCTGGAGCCGAGCCACATCCCCTTGACCCGGCCCCGTACGTTCGGATGCTTGGCCAGCAGGTAGTCGCGGGTTCGCCGGACCGATGCCGGCACCTGGTCGCTGGTCTCGGTGTTGATGATGATGAAGGCATTGTGGGGATCAGGGTCGTCGGGCGCCAGGGAGAGGAAGAACCGCGGCCCGCCGTTGCCGACATAGGTCACCGTGCCGGTAACCTCGGGATTGATCGTTTTGTCCTGCAGCCAGGCGCTAACTTCCTGCACCGAAGCGGCGGTCTGGTCGATACGGGTGCCGGCCGGTAAGTCGAGGTAGGCCAGGTACTGGTTGCGGTCCCCGGACGGGAAAAAGACCTCGGGGATGAAGGTGAAGGCATAAAAGCTCAGTACCAGAGTGCCCAGGACAATGGCCAGGAGCAACGGCCGCCTGCGCAGGGCGGTCTCGAGCAGCTTTCGATAAAGGCGATAAAACTTCCCCTGGTAGGGGTCGTCGCCGGCTTTTCCATTGGCGTTGGCGGCTGGCTTGACCTTCAAGAACCAGGTGCAGCAGCTGGGGGTGAAATACATGGAAAGGAACCACGATCCGATCAGCAGGATCGTCACCACCTGCCCCAGCGAGAGGATGTAATCGCCGGAAGAGCCGATCATCAGCATCATCGGGGTAAAGGCCAGTACCGTGGTCAGGGTGCTGGTCAGCAGGGGCACGGACAGGGAATTGCCGGCCTGCAGCGCCGCCTCCCGGGCCGGTGCGCCGAGTTCCATGCGGGTGCGGATATCCTCGGCGATAACGATGCCGTTGTCGACCAGCATGCCCAGGGCGATGATCATGGAGGCGATGGACATGCGCTGCAGTTCGATACCCATCAGACCCATGACCACCACGCCGAGCAGCATCACCAGGGGGACGAAAGAGCCGACGATCAGGCCGGTGCGCACCCCCAGAAAGAGCATGACCACCACCAGGACGATGACCAGGGTCTGGATGACATTGACCACTGCGCCGTTGACCGCCTTGACGATGAGGTCGGGCTGGTAGGTGGCGTATTCGAAGACGTAGCCGAGGGGCAGGTTACCTTCGATCTCCTTGAGCCTGACGGTCAGCCGCTCGCCGAACTCCACCGCATTGACGCCGGGCAGGAGGATGACGCTGAGCACGATGGCGGGCCGGCCGTTGAAATAGGCCGGGCTTTCGGGCGGGTCCACATAGCCCTGGCGAATGGTGGCAAGATCCTGCAGCGGGACGGTCTGCTCGGTGCCGGGGATGGGAATCAACAGCGATTCGATTTCCGCCACCTGGTTGAAATTGCCGGTCGGTTCGATGATGAACTCGGTGCCCTGGATATCGAGCCGCCCTCCCGGGAGGATGACGTTCTGGGCCTTGAGGGTATCGGCGATGGTGCGGGTGCCGATGCCGAACTTGGCCAGCTTGGCATTGGCGATATCGAGATAGATCCGTTCCTCCTGGATACCGTAGAAATCGATCTTCTTGATGCCTCGCATGGTGCCGAGACGTTCCCGGGCAAAGCGGGCCACCTCCCGCATTTCGGCCATGGAAAAGCCGTCGCTCCAGAGGGCCACGCTGGCCACCGCCGTGTCGCCGAACTCGTCGTTGACGAACGGCCCGATGCTCCCCTGCGGCAGGGTCGGGGCGATGTCATCGATTTTGTTGCGCAGCAGTTTCCAGGTGGCGAGCAGCTCTTCAGCCGGCACCGCGTCCCTGACCTCAACATGAACGATTGACTGCCCCCGTTTGGAGGTCGACCAGATGTCGCCCAGCTCACCCATGGTGCGGCACTGCTCTTCGATCGGCCGGGTGATCAGGCGCTCGACCCGCTCCGGGGACATCCCCGGAAAGTTGGTGGAAATAATCGCCTCGCGGATGGTGATGAAAGGGTCTTCCAGGCGCGCATGGACATTGAACAGGGCGATACCGGCGCCAACCACCAGGATCACGGAGAGGATGACGGTGCGGGAGTTGTTCAGCGCGAAGGCCGTGACGTTCATAATGGTAATCTCCGCCAGGTGGCTGTCGGCCCGTTAATCCCAACAGCCTTCTAGTGTGATTTCACTTCAGTTGAAAGGCTTCGGGTTTGACCTGCGACGGCTGCTGCATCAGCCTGACCTGCTGGCCGTCGCTTAAAAAGCTCACTCCCGCCACGGCCACGATATCCCCGGCGGCAAGGCCTTCGGCAACGATGGCCTGATTGTCCTGAGCCCCGCTCAGGCGAATCGCGGTCTTTTTCACCGAGGAGGTGGCGGGGTCATAGACGAAGAGAAATCCGCGACCCGGTTCTTTGCTGGGCAAAAAGGCCTGGGGCGGGATCAGGTAGCCGGTTTGGCCATTCTGGTCCTGCAGGGGGAAGGTGACCTCAGCGGTCATGCCCGACTGAATGTCGGTGGGCGGGTCGCGCAAGGTCACCTTGACCGGGAAGGCATTGGCCGCCCCGGCCATGGTGCCGACATAGCTGATGATACCGGCGACCGTCTCATCGGGGAGGGCGGTGAGGGCAACGGTGGTTGCCGCGCCGACGGAGAGCCGGTTGACGACGGTTTCCGGAATGTCCACCTGGACCTCCATGTCGCCTTTGGCATCGATCTCGAACAGTTTCCGGCCAGCCGCCACCTCCATGTGGGGATCGACCAGCCGCTTGCCGATGCTGCCGTCGTAGGGGGCGTAGAGGGTGGTCTTGCGCAGGTCGCGCAGGGCCAGATTGAGCTTGGAGACCGCGTACTTGACCCCGGCTCCGGCCTCCTCATAACCGAATCTTGCCTGGTCGAGGCGTTTTTGGCTGCCGGCCCCTTCCTGGTAAATGGCCCCTTCGCGCTCATAATCGGCCTTTTTATTGGTGAGGTTGGCCCTGGCTCGCATCAGATCGGCCTGGGCGCTCTTGACCACCAGCTGATAGGGCTCCTTGTCGAGCACGGCGAGGACCTGCTCTTTCTCGACCCGGTCGCCAATATCGACGTTGACTTGTTCGACCTGTCCCCCGACTTCAAAGCTCAGGGCCGACGACTCGGCTGCTCGGACGATACCGGAGAATTTACGTACCTGCTTGGTGGCCAGGTCCTTTACGGTAACGGTCTTGATGGAGCGTATCTCTTCGACGATTTGCTCTTGCTCTCCGCAGCCGGTCAGCACGGCAACGGTGGCAAGGAGTGTCACGGCGATCAGCAGGCATTGAAGTTTCATGTTTGTTCACCTCGATGCAGATTCTTCTTGAAGTTGGATGTCGGTCAAAGCCGGATGGGGGCAATGGCCGACAGGGGACGGGCCTGGGTTCACAAGGCTCGACAGGTCATTGGCAAAAACCTGTTCAAACCGTTAGAAGGGATCGCCCTGAGCAGAACCACCTTGCAAATGACTCTATCGTTCACAATCTTGTATATTTATAAGGAAAGCAGAAATGTTGATGATTTCCAGTCCTGCCAGGAAAAAACAGCTATTCCGAACGGCTTTGCTATGCTGAAACTACTTGGCAGGCCCATCGAGGGAGCAATCGTAGCTGCAACGGGGTTGGTTCTGGTTGCGGAGAGGCCTAGGGAAGTTTCGATTGACAAGGGGAGGCGCGCATGGCCAAAGGGCTTCAAATACCGCTGCTGCGGTCCTGGTTCAAGGGCAGGTTTCTCTTTCTGTTGGCCTCGATCCTGCTCCTATTCGCCCTCAAGCCGTTTCTGACCGGCTTCGCCGGACTCAAAACCCTGTTGAACATCTTTCTCTCAGTGGTGCTGATCTCCGCCGTCTATGCGGTGAGCCTGAAAAAACAGACCGCTCTTGTGGGTGTTTTGCTTGCCGCGCCGATGTTTTTGGGGATGTGGGTGACCATGCCGCTGCTCAACATGCTGAGCCTCGGCTTCGGCATGCTGTTCTTGGCCTACACCATCATCCACATACTGACCTATATCTTCAGGACCGAAGAAATTAGCCGCGACGTCATCTACGGCGCCTTGGTGGTTTATCTGCTGCTGGGGATCGCCTGGGGCTTCGCTTTCACCCTGCTCGAAGGGTTGCAGCCGGGATCCTTCAACGTTCCGGCCGGCCAGACCCAGGAGATTCGCGAGCTGTTTTTCTATTACAGTTTCATCACCCTGACCACCCTCGGTTACGGCGACATCACCCCCCTGACCGTTCCGGCCAATTCCCTGTCGCTGCTTGAGGCAGTTATCGGCCAGACTTACCTGGCGGTGCTGGTGGCTCGGCTGGTGGGGGTCCACATCGCCCAGGCGATGGAAAGGAAATCGTCCTAGCAGAACTGCGGGATGCCAGCGGTAAACTCGTAGGCAGACTCAAGCCGCAACCTCCCTCGCCGAGCGTCACCATACCCCCGCTGGAAGGGGAGAAATAGCCTGCGCCCCCTACAATTGCCAGCAATCCTGGCGCCTACGCCTAATCCTCTGCTTTAGCTGCCTGCACCTTCTCCCGGATTTCCACCCGACGGATCTTGCCGCTGATGGTTTTCGGCAGTTCCGGCACGAACTCGACGAGGCGCGGATATTTGTAGGGGGCGGTGGCCGCCTTGACATGCTGCTGCAGCTCTTGCTTGAGGGCTTGGCCGGCTTGGTACCCCCTGGCCAGTACGATGGTCGCCTTGACCACCTGGCCGCGGTCCGGGTCGGGCACCCCGGTGATGGCACATTCCAGCACCGCCGGGTGTTCGATGAGGACACTTTCCACTTCGAAAGGGCCGATGCGGTAGCCGCTGCTCTTGATAACGTCGTCGGCCCGGCCGACAAACCAATAATAGCCGTCCTCATCGCACCAGGCCATGTCGCCGGTGTGGTAGTAGCCGTCGTGCCAGACCTCGGCGGTTTTGGCGTCATCGCGGTAGTAGCCGGGGAACAGGCCCAGCGGCCGTCCGCTGCGGGTATCGATGACTATCTCCCCCTCCTCGCCTACCTCGCAGAGCCGGCCTTCGCCGTTGAGCAGGGCGATGTCATAGAGGGGGCACGGCTTGCCCATGGAACCGGGCTTGGGCTCCATCCATGGCCAGGTGGCAATGGTCACCACCAGCTCGGTCTGGCCGTAGGCCTCCATCAGCTTGAGACCGGTGTATTCCAGAAAACGCTCGTAAACCTCGGGGTTGAGGGGTTCGCCGGCCACCACGCAGTATTGCAGGCCGGAGAAGTCGTATCGGGACAGATCTTCCTTGATCAAAAAGCGATAGATGGTCGGCGGTGCACAGAAGGTGGTTACGCCGTACTTGGCCGCCATGGCGGCCATGTTGGCAGAGCTGAACCTGTCGTAGTCGTAGACGAACACCGCGCTGCCGCAGATCCACTGGCCGTAGATCTTCCCCCACACCACCTTGGCCCAGCCGGTGTCGGCCACGGTGTAATGGAGACCACCGTCGACGTTGTTCTGCCAGTATCTGGCGGTCAAGATGTGGCCCAGCGGGTAGACCATGTCGTGATGGATCAGTTTCGGGTAACCGGTGGTACCGGAGGAGAAATAAGCCAGGCAGATGTCGTCGTTGCCGGTCGCCTCGGCGCCTACCGGGCGCTCAAATTCCGGTGAAGCTTGTTCCAGTTCGGCCCGGAAATCGCCCCAACCTTCGCGAGGCTCGCCGCCCAGCAGCAGTTTGTAGCGCATTATATCGCCGGTCTGCTGCTGGCCCTGCTCGATGTGCTCCACCAGGCCGTCGTCAGCGACGCTGACAATCATCGGAATGGAGGCCACTTCGACCCGGTAGGCGATATCCTTGGCGGTCAGCATGTGGGTGGCCGGGGTGGCGATGGCGCCGAGTTTGTGCAGACCGAGCAGGCAGAACCAGAACTCGTAGCGTCCCTTGAGCACCAGCATGACGTGGTCGCCCTTTTTGATGCCGTAGCGTTGGAACAGGTTGGCGGCCTTGTCACTGTAGCGTTTCAATTCAGCGAAGGTAAAGGTGCGGTCGTTGCCGTGATCGTCGCACCAGACCAGAGCCCGCTTGTCGGGCTGCTCAGCGGCGTAGACGTCGACCACGTCAAAAGCGAAGTTGAAATTCTGTGGAATGTTGATGGTGAGATTATTCCGAAAATCCTCGTAGGATTGAAACGCGGTACGGTTGACGAACCGGTCGAGCAAGCAGGCCATCTGTTCCCTCCTGTTTCAAAAAGTTCGAGTTAAGCACCCGAAATCATACATCATAAGACTCGCATTCGCACTCGAATGTTTCTGCACACCCCGAATGGTATCCAGCTTCTCGGGGCCAACTATTCTTTCGCCCTTCGAGTAACATTATCCTCCCCCCCCCCCTGCTCTATGGGGTTTTCGAGTGGATCGAAGGCCCGCGTGGAACTGCTGTTTAATAGATCACTGCCAGAAAGCGTGCCGGCCGGCCGTCGAGGGCCTGCATGGCATGCTCGTGGCTGGAGTCGAAATAGATCGCGTCGCCCTCCTCCAGCACAATGTCATGGCCGTGAATATGGATCCGCAGGCGACCTTCCAGAAGATAGTTGAATTCCTGCCCGGGATGGCTGTTTTTCAATGGCTTGCCGTCCTCGGGGCCGGGCTCCACCGTGACCATAAAGGGCTCGATCTTCTTGTCGATGAAATTGGCCGCCAGGCTCTGGTAGCCGTACTGCTTGCGCCGTTCGACGCTGATGCCCATGCCCTGTCGAGTGACGGTAAAGACCTTCAGGCGCGGCGTTTCGCCACTCAACAGCAGCCCAAGGTCGACCTTCAGCTCACTGGCGATCTGATGCAGCAGGCCGACAGACATGTCTTCGCTGCCGTTTTCGACCCGTTGGTAGGCCAGAATGGGCAGGTTGAGCGCCTCCGCCATCTGGTCGACGCTGACCTCGGAGAGTTCGCGCAGTTCGCGGATTCGGCAAGCGACTTCCTGAATTTTCTGTTGCATGTTCAGCCTCCTGGACGGTCGGTTGGCAGGCATAAACCTTATACGGATCGAGTGGATTGAGCGGCGAGTTCGATCACGTCTTCCAGCGGGAGCAGGCTGTGAGTAGACGCCACGTAACCGTTGGCATGGACGAAACGAACCTCCGGGCGGTCGGCAATGGCCCGAAAATCCACATCCTTGTGATCTTTAAATCGCATCAGCTCCCAGCCTTTTCCGCGCACCGACGGTGTGATACAGACTCCGATCCCGGCGTCACCCAGGAAACGCAGATACAGTTCCATAGCCAGTTTGGGGTTGTCGTCGATACGGCTCACAATGGCTTTGAGGTGCTTCACCTGCACAACTTCCGCTTCCTTTTTTAACCGCTCAAGCCGCTTTTTCTTGAGCTCAATCAGCGCAAGCAGATCCCGCCCCATTTCTCTCATGAACTTATAGATCAGGTCGTCTTGCTCAAGAGACTTGACCCTGGAAAATCGCGACAGAATATACCCGTCAATGGGAGAAGAAGAGGCCAGAAGCAGACTGGCATCGACGCCAAAGTACTCCGCGGTTTTGTGTGGCCCCTTGACGTCCATCATGCTCATCAAGGGATACCAGCCGAACACCACCATAGCGTCTTCGTGATAACCGAGATGTTCCATGATCAGGTGAAACGCGCAAGGCAGGGATGAATCCTGGTGATGGTCAAAGTTACTCCGTGGCGGGTCGTATTGCATCCCGACATCGACCACATAGGTGGCCGGGTCGGCCAGATCCTCGCTGGTCGGATCGCGGCGAAAAACTTCCGCCTCTTCCAGGGTTGCAAGCAGGATGCTCACAGCCATGAAGTCATCTCTGTGGGCACTTCCGGGGTGAACGACGATTTTATGCATTAAATTAGCTCTCGCACAAGATTATCAATATGTTAAAGCGGATACCAAGGTTGGAACCTGCCACGCCACGAACAACCACCACGAATTGTTCCGGTCGCCAAAAAACGGTCCCTTAATAAGTATAGAACCGCCCTTGCTCTTTGCCAAAAATTTGGCAAAAAAATAGGCCGCGGAACCTACCGCGGCCTGAAAGTGTGCTCTTCCAACGTGCATCAGAGGCCGCGTATGCCGACCTCATCCACATATTCCCTGGCCACTGCGGCCAAGGTCTCAATCTGTTCTGCTTCGTAGGGCGCCACCGCTTGGGCGGATTCCGCCAGGGCGTGGCGTGGCACGTACTGCTGCAGCATCCAGCGGTCGGCACCGCGAATCAGCTCACCGAGTTCGCGAATCTCCGTTTCGCCGACCAGGCCCGGCATGCAGGTGGTGCGAAATTCACAGTCCACCGGGCCGTCCATTAGCAGCCGCACGCTCTCGGCCAGGCCGGACGTGGCCACCGGCCCTGTGTGCAGCGCGCCGTAGCGGGCCGGCGCGGTCTTGAGATCGAGAGCGACCAGATCGACCAGTCCCTCCCAGATCAGCTCTTTGAGCACCGTGGGCGCCAGGCCGTTGGTGTCGAGCTTGACCTGCAGGCCCATCTCCTTGATCTGCCGCAGCAGTGGCAGCAGTTGCGGATCGAGGGTCGGCTCGCCGCCGGAGATAACCACCCCGTCGATGAAGCTGCGACGACGTTGCAACTCGCCGAGCAGGTCGGACAGGGGGAAATCGGGGATCTGATCCGGCTCGAGAACCAGGGTCGGGTTATGACAATAGGAGCAAGTCAGATTGCAGCCGCCGAAAAAGACCAGCGAGGCGATATGCCCGGGATAGTCGAGCAGACTGGTGCCCTGAAAGCCCTTGATAGCCACGGTCGCTTAGTCCCGCATCTGACGCTGATCGACGGTGAACTCGCAGCGCTCCTTGAATTCTTCTTTTTTGCCCTTGTTCCACTGCTGTACAGGACGGAAGAAACCGCAAACGCGGGAGTAGACTTCGGTGTTGGCATTGCACTTGGTCGCCATGAATGAACCTCCTTAGGATCAAAGAATTTTGAAAAAATCCATTTCGCTCAGGCCGCCTCCCCCTGCTGACAGGGGCAGGAGAAATGCTCGCCGGAGATATAACCGTGCACCGGACAGATGGTAAAGGTCGGGCTGATAGTGAAATAGGGCAGGTGGAAATTTTCGGCGATACGCTGCACCAGCAGCCGGGCGCCGCGCCAGTCTTCAAGCCGCTCGCCGAGGAAGCCGTGGAACACGGTGCCGCCGGTATAGAGGGTCTGCAGCGAGTCCTGATGGCTGAGGGCCTCGAAGATATCGTCGGTGGTGCCCACGGGCAGCTGGGGTGAGTTGGTGTAGAAGGGATTTTCCGTGCCGCCGGTAACGATCTCCGGAAACTTCTTGCGATCGCGGCTGGCGAGGCGATAGCTGGTGCCTTCGGCCGGGGTCGCCTCAAGGTTGTAGAGGTGGCCGGTTTCTTCCTGATAGGCTTCGAGCTGCAGGCGCATGAAGTTGAGGGTCTCCACTGCCAAAGCCTTGCCTTCCTCGGTGTCGATGCCGACGCCGAGCAGGTTGCGGCTGGCCTCGTTCATGCCGATCAGGCCGATGGTGGAGAAATGGTTGGCCCAGAACTGGCCCATGCGCTCGCGGATGCCCGCCAGATAGAAGCGGCTGTAGGGGTAGAGCCCTTCTTCGGTGAGGCGCTCAAGCTGCTTGCGTTTGATTTCCAGCGACTCGTAGGCCATGCGCATCAGTTCGGAGATGCGGTTGAAAAAAGCCTTCTTGTTCCCGGCGACATAGGCCGCCCGCGGCAGGTTGAGGGTCACCACGCCGATCGAGCCGGTCAGGGGATTGGAGCCGAACAGGCCGCCTCCGCGGCGGCGCAGCTCGCGGTTGTCGAGGCGCAGCCGACAGCACATGGAGCGAGCGTCCTCCGGATCCATGTCCGAATTGATGAAGTTGCTGAAATAGGGGATGCCGTACTTGGCGGTCATCTCCCAGATCGGCTGAAAACGCAGGCTGTCCCAGTCGAAGCCTTCGGTGATGTTGTAGGTCGGGATGGGGAAGGAAAAGATCCGCCCCGAGTGGTCGCCGGCCATCATCACTTCGCAGAAGGCGCGGTTGAAGAGGTCCATCTCTTCCTGGAAGTCGCCGTAGCTGTCTTCCATCAACTCGCCGCCAAAGACCACGGCCTCGTCGGCCATGTTGCGCGGCGGCATCATGTCGAGGGTGATGTTGGTAAAGGGGGTCTGGAAACCGACCCGGGTCGGCACGTTCATGTTGAAGATGAACTCCTGCACCGACTGCTTGACATCCTTGTAGGTGAGCTTGTCGTAGCGGATGAAGGGCGCCAGCAGGGTATCGAAGTTGGCGAAAGCCTGGGCCCCGGCCGCTTCACCCTGCAGGGTGTAGAAGAAGTTGACCACCTGCCCCAGAGCGGTGCGGAAGTGGCGCGGCGGACCGCTCTCGATCTTGCCGTAAGCGCCGGTAAAGCCCTTGAGCAGCAGGTCCTTGAGGTCCCAGCCGCAGCAATAGACGGCCAGGGTGCCGAGGTCGTGAATATGGAAGTCGCCGGCCCGGTGGGCATCGGCGATGTGAGACGGGTAGATCTTGTTCAGCCAGTAATTGCTGGTGATGTTGGCGGCGATGTGGTTGTTCAGACCCTGCAGGGAGTAGCCCATGTTGGCGTTTTCGTTGACCCGCCAATCCTCCTGGGTGAGGTAGGAATCGACCGCCTCCGTCGACTGCTTGATGAATTCTTTGGTCTGACGCAGGGCCTCGTGCTGCTTGCGATAGAGGATGTAGGCCTTGGCAGTCTTGGCGTGACCCTTTTCGATGAGGATCTTTTCCACCAGATCCTGCACGTTTTCCACCGTCGGCACGCGACCATCTTTGTAGATAACCTCGAGAATGCCGCATACCTCGGCGGCGATCTGGGTGGCCTTGTCCATGTCGGTGCCCTGCACCGCCCGCACCGTCTTCTGAATGGCCCCGGCAATCTTATCTTCTTCAAAGGGGACCAGGCGACCGTCCCGCTTACGAATGAACTCCAGCATCTTTACACCCTCCAATTGTTGATTTCAGCACCTTGGCAATGTAGCACAGCCCATGACCCTGTCAAGGCGAAATCCACCACATCTGGTGAAATTTTTCAACGAGCCCCACTAGATATTGTGTATACCCTGGGGGAAAGGCTGTGTACGAACGGTGGAGAAGCCGGCTCAATCCGAGTGATTCAGGGGGCTTTGTCGCGAATTCACTGAAGATGAAAAGAAACGATAGAAGATCAATAAGGAGGTCGACAATACTATCCGGGCAGGTCCAGCAAAAGGTGAGCTGAATCTGCCCGTGGCGGTTGCGGCAGACTTCTTCATGAATTAATGCGGCTATAGCCTGACGGCCCTGTTTACCTCATCAACAAAATGGACAGCACAGTCAGGACGATGGCCAGCAGCTGCAGCCGGGTAACCCGCTCGCGGTAGATCAGGAAGGACAACAACAACGCCATAACGAAATACATGCCGACCAGCGGCGCGATGATGGCCAGTGGGCCGCTGGCAAGGGCCCGTAGCAGGGCATAATAACCAAAGAAGTTGGTCACCCCCATGGCCAGACCGATAAGCAGCGCCGGCCGGGTGCGTTGACCGGCCTGCTGCGGCAGCATGCGGCTCTTGACCAGCAGGACCAGCAGGGTGCTCATGGAATAGGACACCGCCATAAAACCGAAGCTGTCGACCTGCAGGGCGGCGAACTTGCTGGAGACCGTGGAGGCGGCCCCGCCGGCGATGGCCAGCAGCGCCAGCAGAAGGCCGCGCCGGTTATGGCCCGCCTCACTGGCAGTGCCGGCGCGGCTGCGGGCGAAGAGAAAGATCACCGCCAAGGCCAGCAGTACACCGAGGCTCTGCAGGAAGGTCAGCCGGTCGCCGAAATAGGCCAGCGAAAAGAGCACCGACAGAACCGTACTCAAGCGGGTCAGGGTATAGACGGTGCCGGCGGGCAGGCTTTTAAGGGCTTCGATGGTCGCCAGGGTGCCGGTGAGAAAGCCGAGGCTGTTGACCAGGGAGACGATCAGCAGCGGGCCGAGGTGAGTGACGGCAGCGGCCCGGGGCAGATAGGCGCACCAGCTCAGCAACGCCACGGTAGCCATGAAGGCGAAGGTGGTGACCGCCGAATTGCAACGCATTTCGGCAGAGACCTTGTAGAGAAAGCGCTGCAGACCGAGGACGACCAGGGCGGTGAGCGCCAGCAGATACCAGTGGGCCATGGCGGTATACCGGGCAGTGGGCTAGTGCCGGCCTTGGGCGGAGGGTAAAGAAAGGGCCGCAGCAGCACGCCGCGGCCCGGTGAATAGTGAAGACACACCAACAAACACTTTTTAAAAAGTGGTGCTTTCGCAAAAACTCAGGAGATGGTTAAGCAAAAAATTCGACCTACAAGGCGTAATGGTTGTTCAGGGGTGAAGACATACATAGGGTATATCGAAGACCTGAAAAAGTGCTGCAACGCAAGGGCGTATTTTTTTGCGACGCCATCAAAAATAGCTGGCCAGAACCTGCAGAAACTTGGCCGGCAGCAGATCGGGCTGGCGCTTGTAGAGCATGCCCAGGGCGCTGGCCACGAAATAGCCGTGGCTGGCGTAAAGCTTTTGCAGGCTGCGCTTGGTGAGGGGCAGCCAGGTCACCGACAGGGCGTCGCTACCCGCTTCCAGCTCGAGCCTTTCGGCCTGTTCGCCGACCAGGTGCAGATGCTTGACCGTCGATTCGATCCAGGCGTGGTCGGTGGTGCGGCGGTCGTCGACAAAGCCCTGATAGACCAGCTGAGCATCGCTGAAATCGAGTTCGACGCCGGTCTCTTCGGCCAGCTCCCGGCTGAGGGTGCGGGACACCGCTTCGCCCTTGTCGACCATGCCGCCGGGAATGGCCCACTGACCGTTATCCGTGCGCTGAATGGCGAGCATCTCCACATCGCCGAAGCGCTGGTTGAGCCGGGTGATAATCGGATCGGCGGCATAGTTGGGGCCCCACTTGCCGAGCAGGCCGCGACCGGCCATGCCGCTGCGGCCGCGAGGATTGAGGGGCCGCCCCTGATCGTCCCGCAGCAGCGGTCCTTCAAAGGACTCCGCAGGCAGGTCTTCGACCTGGCTGATGTCCTCGGGATCGGCCCAGCCGTCGGTCTTTTTCAGACAATCGTTGTCCAGCACCACCGGCGCCACAAAATAGGGCGGGGCATACTCGGGATAGTCGACATCCCAGGGCATATTTTCGTCGGCGACGTTGAAGCGGCGGGGATATTCGGGGGGCCATTCGAAACGGGCCCGGTACGATTCGACATAAACCTCGATCTCACCCTGCAACCAGCTGTTGGCCAGATCGACGGTCGGCCGCACGCCCAACAGGCTCCAGCCAGTACTTTGATCGTTATTTTCCATTGCTAGTAATCTCCCGTACTCAGACAAACCCGCAAAGGGTATGTGCAGACAACCAAAGGATCAGCCCAGGGCAGCTTCGATTTTGGCCCGGTCGTCGGCATTCGGCGTCCAGATGAAATCGTTTTGGTAGCCCTCTTCCGCAACCTTGTCGCCATAGCGGGTCGCTTCGATCAGCTTTTCCTCGCTGACCATGCCCTTGTCATCAAAAAAGACATACTGGCCAAAGACCTCCTGAATCGTCGGGGTCTGGCCGCGATCGAGCATCGCGCCGGCCACCTTGATGCAGCGGCCGCTGTACTCGGGAAGCGGCTCCAGGTGGTCGACCGCCTTGTCAAAGCGCTCCTTGTCCAGAGGGGTAACGGTGCCGTCCTCGGCAAATACGAAAAGACAGATTTCCAGTTCCATGGCTATCCTCTCCATTGGTGAATTGACACCCGACCAGGGGATGGCAGGTGCGGACTCTGTTATAGCCGAGCCGGCCGCGAACTGCAAGAGTTAGCTGGCTCGGCGAAGCCCAAACGAAACGGTATTACTTCCCGATCTCATGCGAAGCCGCGAAGAACGCGAAGGAATGAAAGGAAAAAGGCTTAAAGCCATATCCTCACGCAACGCCGCGAAGACGACGCCACGAAGTCAAACCTCTAGGCCAGGGGAAAGGCTACAAAGTTTTGTTGGTAAAGATTTTGTTTTTACGTTGCGTTCGTTGCGCCGTGGCGTGAGGCCGACTTTGACTTTCTTCGCGGCTTCGCGTGCAAAACAAACCGGCAAGCAAGGCTACTGCGGTTCCCCCAACTCGACGATCTGGTCGGTGATTTCGGTGAAGGCAACGTCATGGCTGACCAGAAACAGCTGGTCGTACCAGTGTTCGGTGACCTCCTCGCGGCCGACATCGATGGCGCGAAAGGCGCGAGCCAGGTTTTCCCGGCGGGACGCGTCAAGGTTGGAGGTCGGTTCGTCGAAAAAGGCCAGCCGCGCGCCGATGGTCTGCAGCAGGGCCAGGCGCAGAGCCACCACTGCGCTCATCATCTGGCCGCCGGACAGCTGATCGTCGGTTCGCTCCCGCATCTGGCCGTCGGCCAGGTCGCGCAGCATCACCTGATAGTGCTCCCCCCAGATCAGCTCTTCATCCCCTTCGGCGATGATCCGATAGATGCGGTCGGCCCGCTGGCTGATCTCTTCGCGAAAGCGTTCGGAGAGCCGCGCCGAGACAT
The DNA here is from genome assembly GCA_030613545.1 of Desulfuromonadales bacterium. Taxonomy (GTDB): domain Bacteria; phylum Desulfobacterota; class Desulfuromonadia; order Desulfuromonadales; family Syntrophotaleaceae; genus Syntrophotalea_A. The sequence continues at coordinate 6,058 of JAUWLU010000014.1, read as the reverse complement.
TCTTGAACACGCAATTGCGCAGATATTTGACCAGCTTCTCCTGGTCTTGGTAGCGCTTCTTTTCCGCCAGTCGCTTGGCAATATCCGCTTCGAGCTGTTTGAGCCGGGCGATCTCCTTGGTGAGACGCTCGCCGTCCTTTTCGAGCCCCTTGATGCACTGCGCCAGGGCCGCAATCTCGCCCACCAGCCGCTCTTTTTCCTGCCGGGTGGTTTGGTGCAGAGCGGCATCGTAGACTTTTTGACAGCGGGCGAGCGCTTCCAGGCCAATCGCCCGGTCCCTCTTCAGACCATCGAGGGCCTGCTGCCATTTGGCCAGCGTCTGCTGCCGTTCAACGAGTTCCCCGGCATCTTTAGCATGGGCATAAAAGGCGTCCCGCGCAGCCTGGGTCGCGGCCCTTTCCTGCTCGGCACGGTTGAGCGCCTCTTCCAGACCGTCAAACGTCTTGCGGTCCTCCTTGCGTGCCGCCAGCTTCGCCGCGGCTTCGGCCTTCCGGGCCTGCAACCCGTCCAGGCCGGTGGCGCGCTGAGCATTCTTTTGCCGGCGGGCCTCCAGCTGCTTCTGCTGTTTGTCCAGTTCGCCGGAGCGCACTTTCTGGGCATCCAGGGCCTGTTTGGCCTGTTCCGCCGCAGCTATGCCCTGGCCGAGCTTTTCGATCCGGCCAGCTAATGCGGCGGTCTGTTTATCGAGTTCGGCAATCTTGTGGCTGAAAACATCCCGCGGCTGTTGCCCGGCGATATTCTGGCACGGCTCGGTGAAAAACGGGCAGACTCCTTCGCCCAGCTTGTCCTGCCCCTCCACCAGGGCGGCCCGCCGGCCATTCAGCAAACCGCGTTGAGAACGCAACCCCTCTGCTTCTTCCCGCAGAGGTTGCAGCCGGGCGGCTGCTTCCAGTAGCTGGGAGGAGGGCTGCAACTCCTTACGCGCTACAACCAGCCGGTCCTGCTCCTCGTTCAACTCCTGTTCGGCTTTGTGTACTTCGTCGCGCTCGTGGGCAAACTTTTGCCCCAGTTCCAGACAATCCTTCTCCAGTTGGTCGATTTCCCGCTCCAGGACACGGCACGAACGCTCCTGCGCGCGCAAGACTTTGAGCGCACCGTCAGCTTTTTCAAAAGCATCCTTCCCCGCCCGGTTTACTTCGACCACCGCCAAGGATTTTTCGGCCTGGGTAACCCGCTGCTGCTGATCGGCGACTTTCTCCTCGCCGTTTTTGATGCGAATGTCGAGTTCCTGCACCTCGGTGGTTGCCTTGTGCAGGGCCTCCTCCCGTTTTCCCAGCTCGACCAGCTTATGGGCCACTTCTTCGAGCAGCTTTTGCTTGTCCTCCAGGGTCCGGCGCTGCACACCGACTTCGGCCTGCAAAACAGAGAGTTCCTTTTCCCGCTCCGGCAGGACGACGACCTGTTCCTGCCTGACTTCCACCTCGGCGGCCAACACCTCGATGCGGTTCTGCACCGTCGACAGCAGGCCGCTGGTGCCCTTGAAGGTCTTGCGCCAGGCATCGATACCGAGGATCTCGTCAAAGGCCTCCTGCCGCCGGGTCGCCTGTTTGATAACGAAGGGACCGAGAAAGTCGTTTTGAAAGGGCCCGATGACCAGCTTGAACTGTTCGGCCAGCGGCCGGCCGTTGGCCAGCCCCAGCAGCTCGGCCAGGCGGGCTTCCGTTTCCCTGATATTGGCGTGTTCCTCCACCTCGAAAGCATCCCCGAGTTGTTGGGCCAGCAGCCACTTGACGCCGCCGCCAACGGTGCGGGTAACCCGCCAGGTGCTGCCGTCGTTGATGCCAAAAGTCACCGCCACTTCACCCCGCTTGGCGCCGATGGACAGGAAACGCTCGACGTTGGTGACAAAATCCCGCGCATCGACGCCGAACAGGGCATAGCCGATGGCCTCGAAGACGGTGCTCTTGCCGACCCCGTTGGGACCGGAAAGCACGTTGATGCCGGCGGCGAAGTCGAGGGTCGTATCGCGATGGGATTTGATGTTTTTTAAGTGGACGGAAAGGATTTGCATCGATTTCTTTCGCCAAGGCGACACAGAAAAATCGCCCCTATCATTACACTGAAAAATAATTCAACGAGGATTTACCGCCCCTGCCTCACGCGAAGGCGCGAAGAACGCGAAGATTAAAACAGGACTTAAAAGAGAAAGACCTTTAAACCGAATCCTCACGCAACGGCGCAACGACGCCACGAAGTCAAAACCCTGAACCCAAGAGAAAAAACCAACAGGAATGGTTGATCAGTCCTTGTTTTTACGTTGCGTTCGTTGCGCCGTGGCGTGAGACAGATTTTGGCCTACTTCGCGTCTTCGCGTGCAAAACCAATCACCTCCCTGCCATACGGGAAAGAGCGCCTTTTCTCTTTACACCTTACGCCTCACGACATCTGCGTTTTTTTCCAGCACCGCCAACAGTTCGTCATCCTCCGCTTCGCCACGCAACACCAGGTCGCGAATAGCTAAGGATAACTCGACCAGGTCATCCTGGCGGTCCTTGTAATCGCTGCTGGCCTCGACCAGTTCCCGCAGCACCTCCTGTTCAATATCCGCCAGGCTCTTGCCGGCGCTCTCGTCGGCGCTGCTGCGGCTGACCAAGGACAGCTGATTGCGAATTTCGATGTGTAGCGGGAGACAGACCTCGTCCAGCACCGCGCGCAGTCGCTCCCGCCCCAGCTCAAAGGGGTGAAAGTCTACCTTGCCGGTGAGCTTGAGATCGATGAGGGGTCGGCGATCCTCGTTGGCGCTGGCGGACGAACTGTTGAACGCGGCCGTCAGGCGTTGCCGAAAGGTAGCCAGCGCCGATTCCGCATCGGATGCTCCATCCAGGTCGACCACCACCGCCTGCATGGGACGGGGATCGGTGGGGCGAAATTGGTAGCTAAAGCATCCCTGCTCGGCACTGATCAGATAATAGCCCTTGGCGTACTTCTGTTCGCCGAAATTGACCCGTTCGGGGGAGCCGGGGTTAAAGCCGTAGGGTCGCCCGTCCGGTGTTTCCACCACATACGGCTTATGGCCGTGACCGAGGGCCAGATAGCCGAACCGGTCCGCCAGGGGCAGCGCTTCTTCCGGCTTCATGTTGCCGATCTCCACCGGCGAGAAGCTCCAGATGCCGACATGAAACAGCAACAGGTTGTTGCTGGTGGTTACTGCTTCGCAGATGCGCGAGACATGGGCGCCGGCCTGGGCGCCGATATAACCGAGGCCGTAGATATTCAGATCGCCGATGACCAGATGCCCCCCCGCCCCCTGCTCTTCATCAAAGGGCTCAAAGCGATAACCGCCATCCTCGGTGCGGGTCGGCCGCAACAGACGCAGATAGCCCATCTGCGACAGGGCTTCCATCCAGGAGATGTTGTCCCGGCGATGAATCCAATCGTGGTTGCCTTCTACGGCGATGCAGGGAATGCCGGCATCCTTGAGGGGCTGCAGGGTTTCGATGGTGCGGGCAAAGGTTTGCGGCAGAATCTGACCGGTGTGAAACAGATCACCGGCAATCAGCACAAAATCGACCTGCTCCGCCAGGGCATCGGCGACGATGGCGGCCAGAGTACGGAAAAAGTCATAGTAACGGGCCTGTTCGCCGCTGCAATGACGATAAGTTTTGCCGAGATGAATATCGGCGGTATGGATGAAACGCACGGCCATGGACCCGTACTCCGTAGGATGATTTGGCAGGCAACCAGGGACAAACACAGGGAATGGCAAACCGCTCGGAAACAATCTGGGCAGCACGCCGAATGAGGGTCAATCGCCAGGCGTCAGCGGCACGTCAGCCTGGACCGGCGACACAGAAGGGGAAACAAAGCAGCGCTCAAAGAGGGCCGCAACCTCGCGGGCGGGCAGCGGCTTACTGAACAGAAAGCCCTGCACCTGAGCACAATCCTTCTGCTGCAGAAAGAGCAGCTGTTCTTCCGTCTCGACCCCTTCGGCAACGACCCCCAGCCCCATGGTCCGGCCCAGGGCAATGACCGAACTGGTCAGGGCGGCGTCGTTGGCGTTGCTGGTCACCTCACGAATGAAAGAACGGTCGATCTTGAGCTTGGACAGGGGTAGCCGCTGCAGGCTGCTCAGGGAGGAATAACCGGTTCCGAAGTCGTCGATAGCCAGGGAAATGCCCCGCTGCTGAAAGATGCTCAGAATCCGTACCGCCTCCTGGACATTGTCCATAACCGCGCTTTCGGTGATTTCGAGCTCCAGCAGCCGCGGATCGAAGCCGCTCTCCTCGAGAATGCCCTCTACCATGTCGACGAAATCGGGCTGCCGAACCTGCCAGGTGGATATATTCACCGCCACCCGCACCGGCGGCAGGCCGGCCTGCTGCCAGCGCTGCCCCTGAATGCAGGCGGCCCGCAACACCCATTCGCCGATGGAAACGATCAGGCCGGTCACTTCGGCCAGGGGGATGAAGTCACCCGGCGGAATCATACCACGCTCGCTATGCTGCCAGCGCACCAGCGCCTCCACCCCGACCAGGCGCCCGGAGGCAAGGTCGATCTGCGGCTGGTAGTGCAACAGCAGTTCATGGCGGTCGACGGCCTGGCGCAGATCGTTTTCCAGAAATAGTCGTTCCTCGACCAGGTCGTCGTCCTCGGCGGAAAAAAAGCTGAAACAGTCGCCGCCTTTGTTTTTGGCCTGATACATGGCCCGGTCGGCCTTGCGCATCAGGCTGCTGGCATCCTCGCCGTTATGGGGATAAAGACTGACGCCGATACTGGCGGTGAGAAAGAGCTGATGCTCCCGCAAACTGATCGGCTGAACCAGCAGCGAGAGGACCTTCTTCGCCACCGTGGCCACGTCCGCCTGCGAGGCGACATTTTCCAGCACAATGACGAACTCATCGCCGCCGATACGGGCCAGGGTATCGACCTCGCGCAGGCCATTGCGCAGCTGGCAGGCGACCTTCCACAGCACCTGGTCACCGATATCGTGCCCCAGGGAGTCGTTGAAGTTCTTGAAGCGGGCGAGGTCGATGATGAGCAGGGCGAGTTGACTGCCAAACCGCCGGGCTCGGGCCAGGGCATGCTCGAGGCGATCCTGAAACAGCGCCCGGTTCGGCAGGTCGGTCAGGGTGTCGTGGTAGGCGAGATAGTTGAGGCGGGTTTCGTTCTGGCGTAGGGTTTCCTCGGTCTGCACCCGGTCGCTGATATCGACGATACTGCCGCGAATGCCAATCGTTTGCCCCTGCGAGGCCATGGCATCGGCGGAGATGAGGGCCGGCAGGGTCGAACCGTCCTTTTTGCGTACCGTGAACTGACTGTTGACCAGGCGCTGCCCGGTCATTACCTGCTGAAAAACCTCCTGCAGGCGATCGCCCTCTTCAGAAGCGATGAGCTGAGGCAACAGCAGGCCGCCGTCCAGGTCTTCGGCACTGTAGCCGCTCAGATCGAGGGCACAGCGGTTCCAAAAGACCACCCTGCCGACGCGATCGGTCTCAAAGACGCTCTGTGGCAGCAGGTCGACCGTTTCTCGAAAACGCCTTTCGCTCTCTTCCAGGGCGGTAACCGCCTCATGCCTTCGCTTGACCTCCTGCCGCAAGGTCTGTCCGCTACGGCGGGCACGACGCAAAACAGACAGGAACAGGGCCACCACCAGAACCAGCAATGCCGTCACCAGCCAGACCAGCAGGCGATAGTGATCGAGCTCCTGGTGCCCATCCGCAGCGCTGGCCGGCAACGCTGTCGCCAGCGACAGGCCGAACAAGAACAACATCCCTGTGAGTTTGGCTCGAAGCACCATTGCTACCCATCCACTCCGTCCTGCAGACAACTTCCGGACGATGACTGCGGCGACAATAAAACTCCCTAGGAACCTCTTTCCTCAGCAAGGCCATGTTTCGGCCTCACAGACTGCCCTTGCGGAAACGATCAGGGCAAATCGAGACCGGTGCGACAGGACGGGCAGCGCACCCGTTTGCCAGCCAGCTTCTCGGGATAGGCCAGTTTGTAATTGCAGGACAGACAGCGCACCATGCTGACACCGGGGCGGGCCGGATCCCCCTCCAGGCTGACCACCCCCGAGGGTGCCTCTTCGGCAACAGCCGAAGGCTCGGGCTCTTCA
>JAUWLU010000026.1 GCA_030613545.1 Desulfuromonadales bacterium | reverse complement strand
CTGCAGCACCTCCATCAACGCCTTGGTGTTGGAGCAGTCCCCTTCGGTGACGGCGATCACCTCCTGAATGCCGTGGCGCAGGGTGGCGCCGTACAGGCCCTTGATCCAGCCGCAGATGTTGCGGGGAAAGCCCGCCATCTCTGCTTCATCGATGAGATCGTGGCAAGCCGGATCGGTGATGAAGACGTTATTCAGGTCGACCGCTCGGCGGCCGGCAGCGAGAAGAATTTCCAGGGGAATGGTGGTGGTAAAGCCGACTGGGGATAGCGATGTTGTAGGCACGGCAATCAATCTTGATGCTTTCGCAAAGGGTCACAAGATGGCTAAACAAAAACTTCGATCTGCAAGGCGCAATAGTTTTTCAGGGGGCATGGCATGCACGAGGTAGGTCAAGGCCCTGAAAATGCGCTGCAAGGTAGCAGGGCGGATTTTTTACGACGCCATCAATCGTGGCGAATGAAAAGTAAATAGATGACGGCGAAGATCAGCACCAAGCCGCCGCCGACAAAGACCAGCAGGGTGTCGGACATGATGTTTTCGACCGCGGTGCCGCGCTGCAGGGTGTAGTCGACCAGGCTGGCGAAGCCGACCAACGCCAGAATTGTGGCCAGCAGGGCATAACGACGCAGATATACGGTAATCAAGGTGACTAAGGCCAGGCCGCCCAGGAACCATTGGTTATAGATCAGCTCGCCAATGTTCAGTTCCCCAAGAAAGCTCAGTACTTGCTCGGTTTCGAGGTATTGCAACCATTCTTTGACAAGCGAAAAATCCATGAAAAGACCCCTTTGGCCGACCATGAAAATCTGATCTCATAATCAAAGTATGAACTATAGCAAAAAACCGTTAAAAAACAAAGGTTGAAAAAGCTTGCATCCTTGACTTTGTGGGCCGTATTCACCTACCATGCTCTTTTGATTTAATCTTGTGATTTAGGGTGATCGAGCGTGCCTGAACGAGCAATAGGAATCTTCGATTCGGGGGTCGGCGGCCTGACCGTACTCAAAGCGTTGCTGCAGGTTTTGCCCGGGGAACAGCTCTTCTACCTGGGCGATACGGCGCGGGTGCCCTATGGCACCAAGAGCCCCGGCACGGTGCTGCGGTATGCTCAGGAAGCGGCGGAATTTCTGGTGCAACACCGGGTCAAGATGCTGGTGGTGGCCTGCAATACCGCTTCGGCGGTGGCGGTGGACGCTATCGAACAGCGATTCAGCCTGCCGGTGGTCGGGGTGATCGAGCCCGGTGCCCGCAAGGCGGCGTCCGTCACGAAAAATCGCCGGGTCGGGGTGATCGGCACCGAAGGGACGATTCGCAGCGGCGCCTACAGTCGGGCGATCCGTGCGGTCGATTCGACTATCGAAGTCTTTGCCGCCCCCTGTCCCCTGTTTGTGCCGCTGGTCGAAGAAGGCTGGGCCGACCACGAGGTCGCCTGCCTGGCCGCTCAGGAATACCTGGCGCCGCTGATCGAGCAGAACATCGATACCCTGGTGCTGGGCTGCACCCACTATCCGCTGCTGAAAAAAACCCTGCAGCGGATTCTCGGCCCGCAGGTGCAGTTGGTCGATTCGGCGGCAGAGACCGCCCACCTGGTGGCCGGACTGCTCGGCGAGCGCAATGCCTTGCGCAGCAGTGAAATTATGCCGCCGCGCTATTTCGTGACCGATGAGTCTTCGCGCTTCGAACGGGTTGGCGGCGCTTTTGTTGGCGCCGAGTTGCACGATGTGACCCAGGTCGATCTGGAACGGGAGCGGGAAACAAAGGGCTCGGCGTTGTGCTAAAATTGATGGCGTCGTAAAAAGTCCGCCCTACTGCGTTGCAGTACTTTTTCAGGACTTCGACATACCATGTGTATGCCTTCACCCCTGAAAAACCACTACGCCTTGTAGGTCGAAATTTTTGCTTAGCCATCTCATGCCTTTTTGCGAAAGCATCAAAATTGGGGCAGTCTCGTTGCATTGCCATCGTGAATGCCGGAGAAAGTAACGAAAGATGAAGCTATCGTTTGCCACGGATCGCCTGCTGCTGCTGCTCGCTTTCGTTCTGATTCTGCTGGTTTTTGGCGGCTTGATTGGACGCAAGTACTGGATAAGGACCCATCCCGCGGTTATTCCCGCCTTCACCGACCAGGACGAGCCGGCAGGCTTGCGTGATGTAGTGCTCTATTTTGGCGATCCGGACGGGGTCATGCTGCTGGCCGAAACCCGCGAGATCTCGGGCTGCCAGGATGGTCAAGCCTGCCTTGAGACAACTCTGCAGGCGCTCATCGACGGTCCTATCGGCGCCCTGGTGCCGATTGCCCCTGCGCAGACCCGGCTGCTGGCCGTGTCCGAACAGGATGGCCTGGCGACGGTCGATTTCAGCCGCGAACTGATCAGCGGCCATCCCGGCGGCAGCGTCTCGGAACTCTTTACCGCCTATGGGCTGGTCAACACCCTGGCAGAGAATTTCCCCCATATTCGTCAGTTGCGCATTCTGGTAGAGGGAGAGGTCGTGACCAGCCTCAAGGGGCACGTCGATCTGCGACAGCCGATCAGCGCCGATTTCCGCTTTACCCGTCAACCCGAACAGGCCTTGCCTGTGGAGCACATGCTGGACGCTGTCGAAGAATCCAAGCCGTTGTCAGAGAGGGAACAAGAATGAAGGATTTTCGTACCGCGCTGCAAGAGCGGGTGCTGGTGCTGGACGGCGCCATGGGTACCCTGTTACAGGAGCGAGGCCTGAAGCCCGGCGGCTGTCCCGAGGAGATGAACCTGATCGCCCCCGAGGTGGTGACGGGGATTCACCGCGAATATGCCGAAGCCGGTGCCGATATCGTCGTTACCAACAGTTTCGGCGGCAGCCGCATCAAGCTGGCCCATTACGGCCTGGCCGACCGGGTCGCTGAAATCAATACCCTTTCGGTGAAACTAGCCCGCAAGGCGGCAGGGCCAAAGAGATATGTGGCTGCTTGCATGGGGCCGACCGGTCGCTTTCTGGAGCCGGTCGGTGACGCTTCTTTCGATGAGATGGTCGAGGTGTTCGGCGAACAGGTGCGGGCCTTTGCCGCCGCCAAAGCCGACCTGATCACCCTGGAAACCTTTCTCGACATCGCCGAATTGCGGGCCGCGGTCATCGCCTGCCGGGAGTTTTCCGACCTGCCGGTGATGGCCCTGATGACCTTCGAGGACGGCGGTCGCACGGTGCTCGGCACCTCGCCGCAGGCTGCTGCGGTGACCCTCGATGCCCTGCAGGTCGACGTGATCGGCTCCAACTGTGGCCTCGGTGTGGACGGTATCTTTCAGGTGCTGGAGCAGATGCGTCAGGTGATCAACCGGCCGCTCATCGCCCAGGCCAATGCCGGACTGCCGCAACTCATCGACGGCGAAACGGTCTTTACCGCCACCCCCGCCGAGATGACCGCCTACCATGAGCAAATGGTCGCCCTCGGCGTGCGCGTCATCGGTGGTTGCTGTGGCACCACGCCGGCCCATATTCGGGCCATGAGAGAGGCTCTGGATAACAGGGATCAATCCTGGACGCCTCCGCCGCGGCGCTGCTTTTTGTCGAGTCGTACGGCGGTGGCGGAAGTGGGCGGCGAGGCACCCTGCGCCATTATCGGCGAGCGCATCAATCCCACCGGCCGCAAGAGCTACGCTGCCGAGCTGCGTGACGGCAAGACCGCTTACCTTCGGCGCGAGGCCCAGGAACAGGTGGCCGCTGGCGCTCATTTGCTCGATCTTAACTGCGGCGCTCCCGGCGTCGACGAGCCGGCCGCCCTGGAACGGGCGGTGCTGGCCGCGGCCGGTGTGGCCGCTCAGCCGCTGGTGCTTGATTCCTCCGATCCGGCGGCCCTGGAGCGAGGCCTCAAGGTGGCCGACGGCAAGGTGCTGATCAACTCGGTGAACGGCGAAGACAAGAGCCTTAAGGCTGTTTTGCCCCTGGCTCGAAAATACGGCGCGGCGGTCATCGGTCTGGCGCTGGATGGCAGCGGTATTCCGGAGACGGCCGCTGAGCGACTGGCGGTGGCCGAGGATATTCTGGCTGCGGCGCTGAAGGCCGGCCTGCCCCGCGAGGATGTTATCATCGACTGTCTGACCCTGACCGTCTCGGCTGAGCAGAAGCGGGCCATGGAAACCATCCACACCCTGCGCCTGGTCAAGGAACGGCTCGGTCTGGCCACGGTGCTGGGGGTGAGCAATATTTCCTTCGGCCTGCCCTGCCGGCCGATTCTGTCCGCGACCTTTTTCGCTATGGCCCTGGAAGCGGGGCTCGGCGCCGCCATCATCAATCCCAAGGATGAGGCGATGATGGATGCCTATCGCTCGGCCATGGTGCTACTCGGCAAGGATCTGCGGGCCGAGGCCTATATCGCTGCCTACAGCGACGTACAGGTCGCGCCTGCGCCGGCAGCGGCGGCGGATGAACAGGCCCCGATTCGCGACCTGCTGGCGTTGGCCATTGTCAAGGGCGACCAGGATGGAGTGGTGGAGCTGATCGAAACGGCCCTGGCCGAGGGTTTGAGCGCCAGCCAGATCAGCAACGAAGGGTTGCTGCCGGGGCTGGAGGAAGTCGGTCGCCGGTTCGGCGCCAATCAGGTTTTTCTGCCCCAGGTCATGCTCTCGGCGGAGACCATGCAGAGTGCCTTCGGTCGCCTCAAGCAGGAACTGACGGACGAAGAGGCGGTCGGTCTCGGTCGTATTCTTATGGCCACGGTGGAAGGGGATATCCACGATATCGGCAAGAATATCGTCTGCACCCTGCTGGAAAATCACGGCTTCGAGGTCATCGATCTGGGCAAGAACGTGTCGGCGGCGACCATCGTCGCGCAGGCTCAGGAACTGCAGGTCGATGCCGTCGGTCTGTCGGCCCTGATGACCACCACCATTCATCAGATGGAGGTGACCATCGAGTGTCTGCGCCAGGCCGGGATCAAGGTCTTCACCATGGTCGGCGGGGCGGTGGTAACCCAGGAATACGCCGATTCCATCGGCGCCGATCTCTACGCCAGGGATGCCCTCGAGGCAGTGGACAAAATCAAGCTGCTGTTGAAAAAGTAGGCCGCGCTTCGGCGCGCTGGCCTCGATTCCTCATTCTGAATTGATGACCTATGGTTGGCGGTTTTAATCACAACTTTCGCCACAAGGGCGAGCTCTACCACGTGCAGACCGAGGACGGTGGGCGCAAGAACCCGCGCATCGTCACCCAACTGTTTCACGGCGGTACGGTGCTCGCTTCGCAGAAGCAGTCCTACGATGAAATTCTTGATCAGGACGATCTCAGTCAGCAGGTCGAAGGCCGCATGCAGGAGCAGCATAAGGAAATGCTGCGCCGGTTGCGCAGCGGCGACCTCGATGAGACCATCGCTAGCCTGGTCAAAGCGGCACCCGAACAGGTTGCTGCGCCGCTGGAGCCAGCGACTGACGCCGGGCTGGAGGCCCTTGAGGAACCCGAGACAGCCCAGGCAACGTCTGTTGCAGAAGCGACCGTCGACCTTGACGAACTGGTATTCGCCTATCTGGCCGGCAACGACAGTCGCTACCAGGTTCAATAACTATTTTGGGGCGCCGGTTCGCCGGTCGCCATCCGTAATGGCCTGTCTTTAAGGGACAGGTCAGCAACCAGGAAAGGAAGTTTTCGTCAGATGTTGACAGATCAGCAAATCCGGGAACTGGAAGAGACCGCCCGGCACCTTCGGGTGGAAGTCCTCAAGATGCTCCATACCTCCCAGTCGGGGCATACCGGCGGCAGTTTGTCGGCCATCGATGTCATGACCGTCCTCTACTTTCAGCGTATGCGCCATAATCCGAGCAATCCCGCCTGGGAAGACCGGGACCGCTTCGTGCTGTCCAAGGGCCATGCGGCTCCGGCCCTCTACGCCTGTCTGGCCGGCTGTGACTATTTTCCTCGGGACGACCTCAAGACTCTGCGCCGCCTCGGTAGCCACCTGCAGGGCCACCCGGATATGAACAAGACACCGGGGGTGGAGGTCTGCACCGGTTCCCTCGGTCAGGGGATATCCCAGGCCGTAGGCCTGGCCATGGCGGCGCGGCTGGCCTCCCGGCCGTCCCGCGTCTACACCCTGCTCGGAGACGGCGAGGTTCAGGAAGGCCAGGTCTGGGAAGCGGCCATGAGCGCGGCCCATTACGGGCTTGGCAACCTGTGCGCCATTGTCGATCAGAACGGCTTGCAGATCGACGGAGCCACCGAAGAGGTGATGAATGTCGGCCCGCTGGGTCCGAAGTTCCTGGCTTTCAACTGGCACGTGCTGGAGGTGGACGGCCATGATATTCAGGCCATCAGCCGGGCTTTTGACGAGGCCGAGGCGGTGACCGACCGGCCGACGGCGATCATCGCCCGCACCGTAAAGGGTAAGGGGGTGTCGTTCTTCGAGCACAAGGCCAGCTATCACGGCGTGGCACCGAGCGACGATGAGCTGGAGCGAGCTCTGCAGGCCTTGGCTCTGCACTGAGTCGACCGTTGGTATGATTCACGCGGGTCGATATTTCATGCACAAGATCCTTTGCGGCCTGGCCGCAAGCTTCATAAAGAAAAGAGGGTAGCAGTGAGCGAAAAGATTGCAACCAGAGACATTTACGGCCAGACACTGGTGGAGTTGGGCCGGGAAAACAGCCGGGTGGTGGTGCTCGATGCCGATCTGTCCGGTTCGACCAAGACCAAGTTGTTCTCCAAGGAGTTTCCCGAGCGCTTTTTCAACGCGGGCATCGCTGAGGCCAACATGACCGGCATGGCCGCTGGTCTGGCCGCCGGGGGCATGATCCCCTTTGCTTCGACCTTTGCCGTGTTTGCTGCTGGTCGAGCCTTCGAACAGATCCGCCAGTCCGTCGCCTATCCCGGGATGAACGTCAAAATCGTGGCCACTCACGGCGGCATCACCGTCGGCGAGGACGGTGGTTCCCACCAGTCGGTTGAGGATCTGGCCATCATGCGCAGCCTGCCGAAAATGACCGTGCTCTGCCCGGCCGATGGCCCGGAGACGGGTGCTGCGATTCGCGCCGCGGCCGCCTATGACGGTCCGGTTTACGTGCGTCTCGGCCGCGGTAAGGTGCCGGTAGTGTTTGACCAGGACTGCGATTTCACCATCGGCAAGGGGGTAACCCTGCGCGACGGCAGCGACCTGACTTTCATCACCACCGGGCTGATGACCGCCGAGGCCCTGCAGGCCGCGGCCATCCTGGCCGAGGAAAACGTCTCCGCGCGGGTGGTGCATCTCGGCACCATCAAGCCCATCGATATCGACCTGGTGCTCAAGGCGGCGCGGGAAACGGGGGCGGTGGTCACCGCTGAGGAACATTCGGTGATCGGCGGCCTGGGCGGGGCGGTCTGCGAAACCCTGGCCGAAGGCTGTCCGGTGCCCGTCGAGCGGGTTGGTTTGCGCGATGAGTTCGGCCAGTCGGGTACCGCCGAAGAGCTGCTGGCCCATTACGGCCTGACCGCCGCCCATCTGGTGGAAGCGGCTGAACGGATTCTGGCCCGCAAGTAGCCTGCGGCGAAACGAAGAGAGCTATGGTGCGCAAGCGAAACGTGTTGCTGGTGGATGAGGATCGAATCCGTTGCCGGGCTGTGGCGGCCCTGCTCGAAGAGCGCGGCTATGCGGTGAGCAGCCTTCACCGCGGCAAGGAGGCGTTGAAACGACTCGAGGTCGAGACGGTCGATCTGTTGCTCATCGATCAGCAGTTGCCCGATATCAGCGGCCTGGAGCTGTTGCGCCGAGTGCGCAGTCAGGACGATGCCCTGAATGTGCTGTTGGTGACACCGGCCGATGCCTCCGATGCCGCCGCCGAAGGGCTGCGCCTCGGTGCTTTCGAATGTCTGAAGCGCCCCTGCGATCTGGACGAACTGGTCCTCACCGTCGATCGCGCCCTGGAAACCGATCAGCTTAAACGGGAAGTGGAGCTGTTGCGCTCGGCCAGCGGCAAAGGCTACGGTATCGAGAACATTATCGGCCGCAGCCGCGCTCTGCACCAGGTGCTGACCGTCGTGCGCAAGGTGGCCCGCAGCACGGCCGGCACGGTGCTTATTCAGGGTGAGAGCGGCACCGGCAAGGAACTGGTCGCTCGGGCTATTCATCACGAAAGCTCCCGAGCCGATCAGGCCTTCATGGCCATCAACTGCTCCGCGGTGCCGGAAACCCTGCTCGAAAGCGAGCTGATGGGTTATGAAAAGGGGGCCTTTACCGACGCCAAGACGCAGAAGAAGGGCCTGTTCGAGCTGGCCGACGGCGGCACGGTTTTTCTCGACGAGATTGGTGATATGAGTCCGGCCATGCAGGTCAAGCTGCTGCGGATCCTCGAGGAGCGCGCCTTTCGCCGAGTCGGCGGCACCCGGGACATCAAGGTCGATGTGCGGATCATTTCCGCCACCAATCGGGATCTGATCAAGGCCATGGAGGATGAGTCCTTTCGCAGCGATCTCTACTATCGAATCGGCGTCATCCCCATTCAGCTGCCCCCGCTGCGCGAGCGTCGCGAGGACATTCCGGTGCTGGCCAAGCATTTCATCAACCAGTTCAATCGTGAGTTTGGCAAGCAGGTGAGCGGTATTTCGCGGATGGCGGAGAAGATCCTGGTTGAATATCCCTGGCCCGGCAACATTCGTGAACTGAAAAATGTTATCGAGCGGGCGGTGATTCTCGAATGCGAGGACGAGTTGCTGGTGGAGAACCTGCCTCGGGAGATGGTCGACAAGACCGTCGGCGGCCAGGTCGGGCCCCTTAACTTTCGCCTGCCACCTGAAGGGATCGATATCGAGGACGTGGAACGGGAGCTGATTCGCCAGGCGCTGGAGCTGGCCGAAGGCAATCAGTCCAAGGCCGCCAAGCTGCTCAATCTTGGCATCGATGCCCTGCGCTATCGAATGAAAAAGTTCGACTTTATGTAGACTGATCGAAGCGGGCCGCAAGGCCCGCTTTTTTATTGGGTTTTCGACCCGCGTACTCGTACTCAGTCCCGCCGGGACGCAACCCCGCGGTTCTAGTCTCGAATCTGCAGGATTACAAAGAACTGAGCCCATCTTCCGAATCCGAGCCGCCACCGGCTAACGTTCCCCCAGCGCCTCCAGAATGGTCCGGCAGAAAGCCGGCAGGTCGTCCGGTTTGCGGGCGGTAACGATGTTGCCGTCGCGGACCACCTCTCGATCCACATAGCGGCCGCCGGCGTTGATCAGGTCGTCGCGGATGGCGTAATAGCAGGTGACGGTCCGGTCCCGCACGATGTCGGCCGAGGCCAGCAGCCAGCCGCCGTGGCAGATGGCGGCAACGATTCTGCCGGCCCGGTTGGCTTCCCGCACCAGATTGACCATCTCCTCGTAACGGCGCATGCGGTCCGGCGCGTAGCCGCCGGGAACGATCAGGGCGGCAAAATCCTCGCCGCTGACCTCCTCCATGGTGGCATCGGCCTGCACCGGGTAGCCGTGCTTGGAGTGGTAGATTTTCCGCTCCGGGCCGACCACCACTACCTTCATACCCGCTTCCCGAAAACGCAGCAGTGGGTACCAGACCTCCAGTTCCTGGTAGAGATCTTCGACCAGCACCGCAATCTGCTGTCCATGCAGGGTCATGGCATAACTCCTTTCGCTATCATGCTTGCCAGTGTAGTGAACATTCGTCTTAACAAAGCTCGCGACGCAAGCCGTCGTGGGCGATGATCAGATCGATATTCAGTGCGGCCGCTGCAGCGGCCAGTTGGTGGCAGACGGTCTCTTCGTCGGCGATGATCGCCTCGCCGCAGTGGGTGATGATCATACTGGAGACCCCGGCCTCATGGCACCACTGCAGTTGGTCCGGTATTGGCGCATGACCGCAGGGTAGGCCCTGTTCGCGGCGGAGCAGGGTCTCATCAAGGGCACTGCCGTCACCGATATAGAGGTCGACCCCCTGCAAGGCAGCGGCGGGTTCGGCAAGCGCCGCCACGTCGGGGGCGTAAAAGAGGCAGGTGCTATCGGCCTGCATGCGGAGTCCGACGGCCGGGGCGCGCAACGAATGGTGCAGGGGCATGGCTTCGACCAGCAGGCCGTTAACGGTCAGCCTCTGGCCCGTTGCCAGCTGTCGCCGATCGGCAAGGGGGTATTCGAGCAGTGATTGCCAGGCCTCTGCCGTGGCGTAGACCGGACAAGGGGCACCCCTTGCCAGGCCCGCACTGTGATCGGTATGAGCGTGGGTGAGCAGCAGCGCATCAGGTGCCAGCTGGGGTAGCTCCTCCAGCCAGTCGCTTCCGCAGTCGATCATCACTCGGCCTCGCGGTCCCTCGATTAGCAGGGCGCTGTGCCGGCGATGGCGGGCGTTGAATCGGTCGCTGGAGCTGCGGGTGCCGAGAAAGGTCAGCTGCATGGTGCCGTTGTCCAAAGCTCAGGTTAACGTCGCGAACAATGCCGGGCTCGACTAATCCGGTCCGTGGCGGCGCAGATAATCTTTTACCGCTACCTTGCGGGCGGTATTGGCGGAGCTCATGTAGCGGATCTTGCCGAAGATCGGTCGTTCCGGGCTCCAGGCCCTGTTCCTGCAACGCGTGTTTAACCCGTTCGAGGATGTCGCTGGCGCAGGCGCAGATAAAGCAAGCGGCTGACCAGAAAACCGTGCCCGTTGCAGGCCTGGTCGAGTACTCGAGGCCCCTCGATCTGCCAGATGGAACGTCCGGCCGTCTGGTGCTGCTGCTGACGGTCCAGGACCAGCACCAGCTCCTCCGGCAGTTTTCCCTGCAGGGTTTCGACCAAGCGGCCGCCAGGGTCTGCAGAATGTCGCCGAGGGGGCGGCCTTTGGGAGCGATCCGTCGCAGAGCCTTGTCGAGCCGGTCGCGCACCCGGTCGTCGAGCCAGAGGATGCGCCCCTCGATGGAGCGGCCCAGCCGTTTCCGCCAGTTCGTCGTCCAGTTGCTGACCGGTTTCGTGCAGTTGCCGCCCGGCCTGCTCCAGAGCTTCCTTGACCGTGGCATCCATAGCGGCCAGCATGCTTTCGAGCAGGGGGCGCTGGTCGGCCTGATTGAGAAAATGGTCCCTTCGGGCCAGGCCGGTCAGTTGTCTGCGGCAGTCGGCAGGATCTACAGCCATCGTTTCTTCCTGAAATAGAGGTGCGTGCCGCCAGCAGTTCGCGGCATGGGGCTCCTGAACCTGATGGTGTTGTCATTAAGGATTCTGTTACAATTTACTCTAATCGGAGTGTTTTGGCGACCCTCAAATAGAAGGATGCTGGCATGGAAAAGATTCGCCTCGGCATCAGCAGTTGTCTGCTCGGCCATAATGTTCGCTATGACGGCGGCCACCAGCTGGATCGTTTTCTGCGCGATACCCTGGGGCATTTTGTGGAATATGTGCCGGTGTGCCCCGAGGTGGAGATGGGCTTGTCGTTTCCGCGAGAGACCCTGCGACTGGTGGGCGATTCGACCCGTCGTTCGCAAGGCCTGTGAAATAAGTCGCTATGCCTGCGATTATCTGCATCGGCGGCTGTGACCGGTTGAAGGGAGTTCTGTCGGAGTTGTGAGCGGTTGCTTGGGAGTCTACGGCAAAGGCCGGGACGGGCAATTAGCGAAGACAGGGGAGCGGGGGAGGGGCGAAGCTGGAATCGGGAGGCTTGGTCAACGGTCTTCGGCGCCCTTTACCGCTGCCTCGATGGCGGCCTGCAAATCTTGCGGTCGGACCGGTTTAACAAAGATCGCCACGGGGTCGATGGCCCTGGCCCGTGTCATCAACTCGTTGGAGGAGTAGCCGCTGATAAAGATGATGGGCGTCGGGACGAGGGCTCGTACCCTTTGAGCGGTTTCGATGCCGTCCAGATCGCCGATCAGGTTGATGTCCATCAGGATCACGTCGGGCTTATCCAGCGGCAGCCGTTCAAGGGCCTTGCGCCCCGTCGCTACCGGTTCGCAGGTGGCATAGCCCATATTCTTCAAGGCCATGTTCATGGCCAATGCGGTAATCGCTTCATCCTCAACCAGCAGGACTCTGGCTTTTTGTTTTTTATCCATAAGGTAATCAAAATACAGTTTTTATTGAAAAAACGAAACAAAAATTTCCAATAAATTGTTGGGGTTTGCTACCGAAGCTCCTTTGTTTGGGGAGCGCTTCGTCCCGGCGTAACGATTTGGCTTTGATAGACGGCAAATAAAGGGTGTGCTTAATGGGCCCCTGCTACTTAATGTGGAGATTCTATTTTTGTGCCTCTTTCAGCCCGAGCTGAAAAAGGCTATTATTAAAAAGTCAATCCAAATCCGGTTGTTCGAAGGTTTGCCGATAGTGAAAATGAATGCTGTTCGTCGTTTAGCTATTCTTAATCTCTGGAGTGGCAGTGCCTTTGTGCGTAATCAAAGGTTGCTGGCGTCGCAAAAAGTCCACCCTACTACGTTGTAGCGCTTTTTCAGGACTTCGGCATACTCTATGTATGCCTTCACCACTGAAAAACCACTACGCCTTGTAGGTCGAAATTTTTGCTTAGCCATCACATGACTTTTTGCGAAAGCATCAAGGTTCAGCACAGTGTTTGGTAAGATCGGCAGGACTCTGCTTTGTGCTGAGGCAGGATGACACAGATCACGGCAAGCTTTTAACGGGCTGTCGACATTGGACACAGGATGAAGCTTATGAAAACAGTTTTGGTCCTTGAGGGCACGGGGCACGATCCGCAAGCGCTGCAGCAGCTGCTTGCGGAGCACGGCTATGCGACCAGCAACATCAGCGAAGGCGCCTGGCCGCGAGAGGAGGCGCTGCAGCTAGCCGAACAGTTTCAGCGGGATATCGTGCAAAACGCTCCTGTCGCCATCTTTCGCTCCAGTTTCGACGACAAACTGCTGAACGTCAATCCGGCCGGAGCGCGCATGCACAAGTACGACTCCCCGGAGGAGATGATCGACACGGTCAACCGAAGGGGTGTCGCCGAGGCGCTCTATGTGGACTCCGGTCATCGGCGGGCGATCCTTGAAAAGGCGCTGCTCACTAATGACTGGCAGGTTTATGAAGAGCAGTTTCGCTGCAAGGACGGCAGTGTCACCGATATCTACCTCCATATTCGGGCGGTGCCCGGTGCCGATGGCCAGCCCGTGGAACTGGAAGGGTTCGTCGAGGACGTCAGCGAGTGCAAACAGGCGGAACGGGCACTGCATTTCACCCAGTTCGCTATCGACAAAACCAGCGACTAGGCTTTTTGGGTCACAGCCGACGGGCGTTTTTTCTACGTCAATGAAGCCGCCTGTGCCGCGCTTGGCTATAGTCGCGGAGAGCTTGTCGCCATGTCGGTGTTCGACATCAATCCGGATTTTTCCCCTGCGGACTGGAAGCAACATTGGCAGGAACTGAAAAAACTCGGGTCGGTGCGGGGAGAGAGCCTGCACCGCGCCAAGGATGGACGCCTCTGCCCGGTGGAGATCCGCGCCAATTACGTGGCGTTTGGCGGCAAGGAATACAATTGTGCCTTTGTAACTGACATCACCGAACGCAAAGAGGCGGAGCAGCAGCTGAGGCAGGCCAACCTGGTGGTAGAGAACAGTCCGGTGATTCTGTTTCGCTGGAAAGCGGAAGAAGGCTGGCCGGTCGAAATGGTGAGCAGGAACGTAACCCGGTTCGGTTATACGCCGGAAGAACTGCTGTCCGGTGTGATCCCCTTTTCTTCGCTGGTGCACCCGGAGGACCGCGATAGGGTCGCCTCCGAGGTGCAGGCGTATATCTTTCGTGGAGAGGACCGGTTCCAACAGGAATACCGAATTGTTACCAAACAGGGAGATGTGCGCTGGATTGACGACCGCACCGTGGTTGAACGGGATGCCGAAGGCCGGGTTACCCACTTTCAGGGTATCATTATGGATATCAACGACCGCAAGCGGGCTGAAGAAGCGCTCAGGTTCTCCGAGCGGAAGTACCGTTCTATTGTCGAGCACGCGCCATTCGGCATTACCCATTCCACGAGGGGCGGAAAACTTGTCAGCGTCAACCCGGCTCTGGCCGGGATCCTGAAATACGATTCGCCGGAGGAGCTGCTGGAAACCATCAATCGTTCCAGTATTCAGGAGGTGCTGTTTCCGGAGCCGACACAGAGAGCTCCCCTGGTGGAGCGGATTTTGGCGGGCAGTGCGTGGCATGTGTTTGACAATCGATTACGCTGCAAGGACGGCAGCGTTGTCACCTGCAGGGTCCATTCGCGCCGAATCCTTGACCAGGAGGGAAGGGAGAGCGAATTCGAAAGCTTCCAGGAAAACATAACTGATCGCCTGGCAGCGGAAAAAGCCTTGCGGGAAAGCGAAGAAAAGTTCCGGGTGCTGGCCGAAACCTCTCCGGTGGCGATCTGCATCTACCAGGGGGAAAAGATCATCTATGCCAACCCCGCTACTGAGCGATTATTTGGCTACAGTGCCGACGAGTTGCTGCGGAAAAGCTTCTGGGACTGGGCTAGGGATGATTACAAGGCAATGGTCCGGGGACGCGGACTGGCCCGGCTGAGGGGCGAGGCGGTGCCCGGTCAGTATGAGAGCCGCTATGTCACCAAGGCCGGCGAGGAGAGATGTGTGCTGGTATCGGCCGGGGTGATCGAATACCAGGGCAGGCCCACCGGGGTCGCATCGTTCCTCGATATTACCGAACGCAAGAGGGCAGAGGAGCAACTCAGGGACTCGCTGGCCGAGAAGGAGGTGTTGCTCAGAGAGATTCATCACCGGGTCAAGAACAACCTGCAGGTGGTGTCGAGCCTGCTTTTCCTGCAGTCGCAAAAGCTCACCGATCCGGAGTTGCAAAATCACTTTCTCGAAAGCCAGAGTCGCATCTGCTCCATGGCCCTGGCCCATGAGCAGCTCTACCAGTCGAAAAGCCTGGCCGACATCAGCGTAAGATCCTATGTGGAGAGCCTGGTTGGCCAGTTGCGGCAGGTCTTTCAGCGCCCCCAGCAGCAGATTGAGTGCCAGACGGTCATCGAGGATATCGTTCTCGATATCGCCCAGGTGATTCCCTGTGGCCTGTTGATTACCGAACTGCTGTCCAATGCCTACAAACACGCCTTTGCTGACGGCAGAAACGGCACCATCACCATCTCGATGGAGCAACTTGGCGAGCAATTGGCGCTGTCGGTGGCCGACGATGGCGTGGGACTGCCCGCGGATCTGGATTATCGCCAGACCACGACCCTCGGCCTGCAACTGGTAACGGCACTGGTAAATCAACTCAACGGCACCGTTGAGGTGGAGCGAGAAGGCGGAACCCTTTTTCGAGTGACCTTTGCCGGATCCCTGGCGCGCGATAACCAAGGAAATCACCAGGTATCAGGGAACCTGCTTTAAGGAGCTGTGCGGTCTTGAAAGGTAAAATTCTCATCGTCGAAGACGAGGCGCTTATCGCTCTCAGTATCGAGGGTCGGTTGCGTAATCTGGGCCACGAGGTTTGTGGCATCGCGGCATCCGGCGAAGAGGCTCTGGGCCAGGCCGAGGCTCTGAAGCCCGACCTGGTGCTGATGGATATTCGTCTGGCCGGTGATATGGACGGCATCGAAACCGCGGCACTGATTCGCGAGAGGCTGGCGATTCCGGTCGTCTACCTGACTGCCCATGCCGACGAGGCGACCCTGGAGCGGGCCAAGTGGACCGATCCCTACGGTTTTCTGCTCAAGCCCTTTCAAGAGTGCGATTTGCGCATCGGCATCGATATGGCCTTGCATCGCCGGGCCACCGAGCTGCGTGCCAGGGAGAGCGAGGAAATGTTTCGCCTGGTCACCGAGGGCATCGATGATGTCTTCTGGCTCAGCAGTCCCGACCTGAGCGTCGTTTACTATGTCAGCCCCGCTTACGAGCGGCTGTGGGGCCGTTCGCGGGACAGCCTTTACCGAGCCCCCAGGTCGTTTCTCGATGGCGTACATGGGGACGACCTGGCGCGGGTTGTCGCCGTTTTTGCGCAACCGGGCCAGGAAGCTCGCGAGCTGGAATATCGGCTGATTCGTCCCGATGGCTCCATGCGCTGGATCAGGGACCGGCGTTTTCCCGTTTATGACCAGCAGGGGCAGTGCATTCGACTGGCCAGCATCGTTACGGATATCACCGACCAACGGCAAGCTCGAGAAGATTTGCTGGCATTGAACGAAAAGCTGCAGCAACAGGCCACCCACGATATGCTGACCGGTCTGCCCAACCGGCGCCTGTTCATCGACCGCCTCGAGCAGGCCCTGGCCCATGCCAGGCGCTTCGGCGGCCGGGTCGGCATGCTGTTTATCGATCTCGATGGTTTCAAGGGCATCAACGACCGGTTCGGTCACCAGGCAGGAGACGAAACCCTGGTCCTCATCGCTAAGCGAATCAAGCTGCTATTGCGGGAGGTGGACAGCGCCGCCCGTCTGGGGGGCGACGAATTCGGCATTGTCCTGCCGGATATCACCCGGCTTGAGGATGCCGAACTGGTCGGGCAGAAAGTGCTGCTGGAAGTCCGCCGGCCCTTTTCCATGCGCACGGTCTGCTGCACGCTTGGCGCGAGCATCGGCATCGCCACCTGTCCCGATCACGGTGAGACAGCCGATGAACTCATCAGCCGTGCGGACAAAGCCATGTATCAGATCAAGGAAAATGGCAAGGGGGGCGTTGGCGTCTACCGACGCCTCGATTCGGACAAGGGGGTTTGATGGTCAGCTGCGGGGAATCTGTTCGTGGTAAAAAAAGCGGATGGTTCGTTCGATGCGTGCCAGCAGCCGTACATAATTGAGCGGTTTGAAGATAATATCGAAAAAACCCATGCCGAGCAGGGCCGCTTCTTCTTCCGGCGAACCGATCGCCGAAAGGGCGATAACCGGCCGGTTCTGGGTGGCAACATTGTTCTGCAGCGTTTGAATTAGCATTTTGGTGTGTGCCGTATTGCCCTTCGTGCTGAGCAAAATCAGGTGGGGGTTTTCCTGCAGGGCCAATTTGATGGCGGCCGTGGTCGAATCGGCAAAGAGCGGCTGATAGCCGGCCTTGCGAAGGTTGGCACAGATGGTTCCGCGATAGAGATCGTTTTCATCGACAATCAGCACTTTGTTCGGTGCTGAATCCTTGCTCGATCCCTCATTCAGATAGTAACGCTTGATGGCTTTGAAGCTTTCCGTCGGGGTCGCCAGAACCGGCTCGCTCCGCAGGGCAGTTTTGAAGGCGATCTTGTCCAGGCTGTCAAAATCGAGGGGATTGCTGATCGCCAGCCTGAGGAGGCCGTCCTTGAGCTCCAGGGGAAAGACATTCTTTTTGATGGCCATATCGCAGTCGATGACCTGCAGCAGGTTTTCAGGGATGGCCGGGGCGGCGATCTTTTGAACGGCGCTGAGGTTGAACTGCCGCGCCAGAATGGTGGCGATATCCCAGTCGCTGATGGCGCCCATATCCTCGAGGATGCGGCCCAGGGCCAGACCCGATTTTTTTTGTGCTTGCAGGGCGGCTGTAAGGACGCTGTCTGTGATGACCCCGGCTTCGACCAGGATTTCGCCGAACCTTTTGCGTATCTGCATGTTCTTCAACCCTTTTTCATTGGTAGTGAGTATCTGCTTTTAGCACAGTTGCGGCGTGGATAAAAGACCTTGTCTCGGTCGACCGCGACGGTCTGTCGAGAGCTTAGGCGTTTGACGGCAGGCTATGGGGGGCCGGGGCGGCATCGGGGTAAGGGGGTGAGCAAAGGGAGGGGCTGCGCTGTGATAGTAAAAGTGCAATGCCCGTTCGATGCGGGCTTGCAGCCGAGTGTAGTTAAGGGGCTTGGCAATCACGTCAAAAAAACCGAGTCGCAGCAGAAACGCTTCTTCGTCGGCAGTATTGTTCGCCGTCAGGGCAATAATCGGGCAGTTGCTGGTGCCGTTGTTTTGCTGTAGTCGCTCAAGGATCATCTGGCTGCTGACCGCTTTCATGCAGGTGTCCACCAGAATCAGGCGCGGCGGGGATTGTTGAGCGAGGTGAATCGCTTCTTCCAGAGTGACCGCAAACAGCGGCAGGTAGCCATTCCGTTTAAGGTTGCTGCAGATGGTGGAGCGGTACGGGTCGTGATCGTCGATGACCAGCAGATAGGTGCCGGGGGAGGCGTCCGCTATCGACTCTTGCAGATAAAAGCGCTTAATGGCCTTGAAGATGGCGGTCGGGGTGGCCAGAACCGGTAGAATATGACGGCCGGTCTTGAACGCCAGGCGATCGAGGGTATTGAAATCGAGGGGGTTGCTTATGGCCACTTCGACACCGTCGTTGCAGATTCCCAGGGGAAAGACCATCATCTTAAGAGCACTGTCGCAATCGATGAGCTCAAGCACGGTTTCAGGAACAGGCGGCTCCTGAATGGCGTCGATGACCGGCAGGTTAAACTGGCGGGCAAGAATGTCGACGATGTCCCGATCGCTGATCAGGCCCCGATCCTCAAGAATCCGGCCAAGGGCCATGCCGTTTCTGATCTGTACGGACAATGCCGTGTTCAGGTCGGTCTCGGTGATGACGCCGGCTTGCAACAGGATTTCACCAAATTTCATACGAGACTTCATCGGTCGGGTCCTCTATCAGAAAAAACTATGTGAAAACAATAGTGCCTGAGGATGGCCGTTCATGAAAATCTATTGCTCTAGACTGCAAATATAGCACCATGTCGAGGGGGGGAGAATTAACCCCCGTTTTATGCGGTTGATCCTGGCTTTGAGACAGGGCACGGTATGCAGTAGCAGGAGGGTGTAAGGTTTTTCGACGATCGTTTTTCCGGTTTGGCGGGTAATGGGGCTGGACGGGCATCACCCTGTAAAAAAATTCGACAAGTGCAATGATTTCATCCTCTTGTGTGGAAATATGCTAATCTGTTGCAACAATTTATGCTGAATGGATGGGCTTTTTCATGATCTGTCCCCTTTGTGAAAATTCACGATCGCTGCCCTTCTGGCGTGATCAACGGCGCCCCTATCGGCGCTGCGATCGGTGCCTTCTGGTTTTCGTCCCAACCGATTATCATCTCTCCCCTGCTGCCGAAAAGGCCGAATACGACCTGCATCGCAACGATCCCGGCGATTCCGGTTATCGAAGATTTTTGTCCCGTTTGTTTGAGCCCCTCTGTGATCGGCTGCCGGCGGGGGCGAAGGGACTCGATTTCGGTTCTGGCCCGGGACCGGCCCTGGCGCTGATGTTGGCCGATGCCGGGTTCGATATGTCGATTTACGATCCCTTCTATGCACCGCAGCGTGCCGTTTTGCAAAACCGCTACGACTTTATTTCCTGCAGCGAGGTGGTGGAGCATTTTCGCTGCCCCGGTCGAGAATTTCAAATGCTTTGGCCGTTGCTCGCTGCCGAAGGCTGGTTGGGCATCATGACTAAACTGGTCATTGACCGGCAGGCCTTTGCTCGCTGGCACTACAAAAACGATCCCACCCATATTGCCTTTTTCAGCCGGGAGACCTTTGTTTTTCTTGCCCACAAGCTGAATGCCCGCCTCGAAATTATTGCGCCAGACGTTATTCTGCTACAGAAAACCCCCTAACGGTGTCCCCGCAAGAAATCTTTGATCTTGACATAACATGCAGATATATATATAGATTGCAAAATAGATTCTGGAGGTGAGGCAATGTTCAGTAGACATAAATTGATGCTTGGCTCGATCGTGGTTTTAGTCTTGGCGCTGGGCTGGCGCTACCCCTTGTTCGGCCTGGTGGTGCCGGTTGTGGTGGTGAGCGGCTTGACGGTCAGTGTTTTTCGGGGCCGCTATTTTTGCGGTAACTGGTGTCCGAGAGGGGCTTTTCTCGATAGCCTACCGGTGCCCGTGAGCGGTTGGCGAGCCCTGCCAGAGCTTTTCAAAAGCCGGTCGTTTCGCTGGGCGGCGGTAGCGGTGTTGTTTTCGGTGATGATTGGCCGTGGATTGCAAGACCCCGCTTCGGTTGAGCACTGGGGATCGGTTTTCTGGCAAATGTGCCTGGTCACGACGGCCATTGCTCTGGTTCTGGCGGTTGTCTATCGGCCGCGAGCCTGGTGTGCCATCTGCCCGGTGGGGACTTTGCAGGGAACTCTCGGCGGGCAGCGCTATCGATTGACTATCGAGCCAACCTGTCAGAGTTGCGGTCTGTGCGAAAAGCATTGCCCGCTGTCCCTGCCCATCGTTGCCAGTCGGTCAGCGGGGCACATCGAGTCGCCGGACTGCTTGAAGTGCGGTCGTTGTCAGGCGGTCTGTCCGGTAAATGCCGTCGGAAAGCCAGCGGAGAAAAAAGTCAAAAAAAATTAGCTTGCATAAAGATTTCGCGTATAATATTTTACGTGTCTAATAATTTTTGACTAACTTCTTCGTGGCGACTGGAACCGGATGGACTGGGCTTGTCGTCCCGTTGCCGTTCAAGGGGACGCTAGATAGTGAAGCCGGTTTTTCGCCTCCTCATAGT
This sequence comes from Desulfuromonadales bacterium, assembly GCA_030613545.1. Taxonomy (GTDB): domain Bacteria; phylum Desulfobacterota; class Desulfuromonadia; order Desulfuromonadales; family Syntrophotaleaceae; genus Syntrophotalea_A. The sequence continues at coordinate 965 of JAUWLU010000026.1, read as the reverse complement.
CGGCTTGCCGCTGTTGCTGCTGATCGCTTGTGGCGACGCCTATCACGCTGAGCTGGAAGAGCCCACCGAGGGCATTACTGCGGGATTTTTTCAGGCCAGCGACGGTTTCTCGGGCAAAGAGCTGTGGCGAACCGATGGTACCGCCAGCGGCACCTACCGCGTTAGCGACATCAATCCTGGGTCCGATTCCGCACGGCCAATCAATCTCTTCCGCCATGAGGATGCCCTGCTCTTTGCCGGCAACGATGGGGTAACCGGCTTTGAGCTGTGGTGCAGTGACGGCACCGAGCAGGGTACCCGCCTGATCAAGGATATCAATCCTGGGCCGGACAGCTCCTATCCTCTTTTTATGGTTCGTTGTCGCGGTCAAGTGTTGTTTGCTGCAGAAGATGGAGAATTCGGCAAGGAGCTCTGGGTAAGCGATGGAACGGCTCAAGGAACAACCCTGGTGCAGGATATCAATCGTGGCAGCGAAGGGGCCAGGCCCTATTACCTGACCCGAGTGGGCGACCTGGTCTTTTTCGCCGCCGATGACGGCATACATGGACGGGAACTGTGGGTCAGCGACGGCACTGCAAAGGGAACCCGCTTGTTGAAGGATATCAACCGCGGCCGGGACAGTTCCTTTCTGGCTCATTTCTCTGAGGTGGACGGTCTGCTGTTCTTCCGTGCCGACGACGGTCGCCATGGCCGGGAGCTGTGGGTCAGTGACGGCACCTCCGATGGCACCCGCATGGTGCGGGACATCAACCCCGGGTCGTTGCCGTCAACCTGACCGGTTGTTCGGCACCATCGTTTAAAGGGATCCGCCGCAGTCTTAAAGATTGATGGCGTCGCAAAAAGTCCGTCCTACTGCGTTGCAGCGTTTTTTCAGGACTTCGACATACCATATGTATGCCTTCACCCCTGAAAAATCACTACGCCTTGTAGGCCGAAATTTTTGCTTAGCCATCTCATGACTTTTT
>JAUWLU010000070.1 GCA_030613545.1 Desulfuromonadales bacterium | reverse complement strand
GCAAAAACTCATAAGATGGCTAAGCAAAAAGTTCGCCCTGCAAGGCGTAGTGGTTTTTCAGGGGTGAAGGCATACATATGGTATGTCGAGGTCCTGAAAAAGCACTGCAACGCAGTAGGGTGGACTTTTTGCGACGCCATCATATGTACTTTACATGGTTTTGGGAGCTTGCTACCATGACCCGTCATTTTGCTTTCCGCCGGTATCGAGACAGATGCAGATCAAGCGCGTGGAAATTGTCGGCTTCAAGTCTTTCGTCGATCGAGTCAGTCTCGATTTTAGCGAAGGCATTGCTGCGGTCGTTGGCCCCAACGGTTGCGGCAAGAGCAATATCCTCGACGCTATCCGCTGGGCCATGGGGGAACAGAGCGCCAAAAAGCTCCGCGGCCGTTCCATGGAGGACGTCATCTTTGGCGGCAGCGAGACGCGCAAGCCGGTGGGCATGGCAGAAGTGTCGTTGACCTTTTCCAATGAACGGGGCCTCGGCCCCCCCGCCATTCGCGACTATCCCGAAATCATGGTCACCCGTCGGCTCTACCGCAACGGTGACAGTGAATACCGGCTCAACAAGACCCCCTGCCGGCTGCTTGATATCACCGAGCTGTTCATGGATACCGGCGTCGGAGCGCGAGCCTATTCGATCATCGAACAGGGCCAGATCGGCATGATTCTCAATGCCAAGCCCGAAGAACGTCGCTTTCTGATCGAGGAGGCAGCCGGCATCAGCAAGTTCAAGGCTCGCAAGCAGGCGGCGTTACGCAAAATCGACGCGACCCGGCAGAATCTGCTGCGCCTGGGGGATATCATCAGCGAGGTGCGCCGGCAGCTTAACGCTCTCAAGCGACAGGCGCGCAAGGCGGAACAGTACCGAGACTACCGTGAAGAGTTCAAGGCCATCGAAGTTGGCCTGGCTGCAGAGCGCTATCGAGAGCTGGACGCTCAGCAGGCGGCGGAGGAAGTAACCCTAAGCGAACGGAATCGAAGGCGCGAAGCGCTGGATATGCGCCTGCAAAAAGAGGAACTGGAGTTCGAAAAACTGCGTTTATTGCAGACCGAGGCGGAAAAGGATCTGGCGCAAAAGCAGGAGCAGTTTTTCCATTTGACGGCCTCGATTCAGCAGGTCGAATCGCGCATCGATTTTGATCAGAAGGCGATGGTCGGTCTGCAGCGCCAGCAGGAACGTCTGTCGGCCGAGCTCGAAACCCTCGGCCGACAGTTGGCCGAGACCGATCGCGAAGAAGCCGTTCTGCGCTCCAGCGAGTCGAACTTTGAAGCCGATCTGGCCCGAGAAACGGACCGGCTGGCGGATGGCGAGGCAGCCCTGGCGGCCCTGGCCGCTGCCGACGAAACGGCGCTCAAGGCCTTTGAAGAGGATCGCCAGGCTCTGTTTGCACTCAGCGGCGAGTTGTCGCGACTGGATAATCGTCGTGAAGAAGTGCAGCGCCGCCAGCAGGCCTTGACGGAAAAACATTCCCGCAACGGCCAGGAACAGAAGACGATCGAGGGGCAGCAGGGGCAGCTGCAGAGCCGGATTGTCGATCAGCAAGGGGCTCTGGCCGAGTGGCGGCAGGGCCGTGCCGATCTGCAACAGAACCTGGAGTCGGCTCAAAAGCAGATTCAGCGCGTTCGACAACAGATGGAAGAGGGCGAAACGCTGCTCTTGCAGCGACAGGAAGCACTGAGCCGCCGCCGTTCCCGCCTGGAGTCCCTGCGTGATCTGGAGAGCAACCTCGAGGGCTACCAGGAAGGGGTGCAGACCCTGCTGGCTGATGTGGACTGGCGCGAGTGCTGCGACGGCCTGGTCGCCGACCTGCTTGAGGTGCCGGCTGGTTATGAAGTGGCCCTGGAAGCGGTGTTGGGCGACCGACTGCAGGCCCTGCTGCCAAACTGCAGTGAGGATGTCTGGCCGGCCCTGGAGCTTTTGCGCAGCAAGGGCGGGCGCAGCGCCTTTCTGCTGCCGATTGTCGGTTCTGGTCAGGGGGACGCGTTGGCCGTGGCGGGCGGGGTCCCACTCAATACCCTGATAAGTCCGAGAGCGGGAGCCGAACAGGTGGTTGCTGCCTTGCTGGAAGGGCTGTTTCTGGTGGAGGAGCTCGGCCCCTTTATGCAGGCGCCGCTGCCCTGGGGCGTGACCCTGGTGACTCCTGCCGGGGACTGTCTCTCCCATCGCGGTCTGCTGCAGGGCGGTGCCAATAGCGCTCTTAACGCTGGCTTGCTGCATAAACGACGGGAGATGAAGGAGCTGGCCACGGAGGTTGACAGCCTGGACCAGGAGTTGGCTGAGCTGCACCGACAGCGGCAGCAGCAGAAAGATCTGCTGGCCGAGGCCGAGGGGGCCCTGCAGGAACTCGGTAGTTCCTTGCACGCCCAGGAGTTGCGCCTGGCCGATGGTGAAAAGGATCTGGCCCGTTTGCTCGACGACGCCCGTCGACTTAAGGAGCGGACCGAGCTGCTGAAATTTGAAGAAGATCAGCTGACCGAGGAATCTGACCTCTTGCAGCAAGAGCTGGCCGCGGCGGAGAGCGGCCGCAGCGAACGGGAAGAGCGAAAGACCGAGCTGGAACGGTCGGTGGCCGCGCATCAGGCGGAACTGCAGGAACGGCGCCTCGCCCTGGCAAGAGCGCGCGATGAAGTGACAGCCCTTAAGGTGGCCCTGGCCGGACTGCGGGAGCGGGACGAGGGCAACCGCCGCAATCTGCAGCGATTGGGCAAATTGCGTGAGGAAGCGCAGCAGCGCCTGCTCGGTTTGCGGCAACAGCAGCAAGAAGCTGTCCAGGAACTGGAGCAGTTGCAGCAGGCCGTGGAGCGCCACCGCGTCGAATTGGATGTTCTGTTGCGGCGGCGGGGTGAGGAATCGAAGCGCCAGGATGCCGTCAAGGACCGTTTTGAGGAAGACGCCCAGCGCCTGCGAGAGCGGGAAGCTGAACTCAAGGAACTGCGCAAGCAGCAGGCCATCCTGCAGGAAGAGTTGACTCGAAGCCAGGTCAAGTTGCGCGAAATAGAGCTGGAAACGGAGCATTTGCGGCAAACCGTGCTCGACCGCTATCGCGTCGACCTGTCGCAGGATCTAACGGAAGTTCAATCCCTTGATGAAGCTCAGGCCGAAAGGCGCTTGAAGGAGTTGCGCCGCCTGCTTGACGACATGGGGGAGGTCAATCTGATGGCGATCGAGGAATTTCGCGATCTGGAAGAACGCTGGACCTTCTTGACTGAGCAGGAAGCGGATCTGCAGTCCTCCATGGAGGGATTGCAAGCGGCTATCACCAAGATCAACCGTACCACTCGAAAGCGCTTTCGAGAGACCTTTGAACAGGTCAACGAGCGCTTTCAACAGGTTTTTCCGCGCCTTTTTCTGGGCGGCAAGGCCGAGTTGAAGCTTACCGATGAACAGGATCTGCTGGAGACGGGCATCGATATTGCGGTGCAGCCGCCGGGCAAGAAGCTGCAGAGCATTAATCTGCTCTCTGGCGGCGAAAAGGCCCTGACCGCGGTAGCGCTGATTTTCGCCATCTTTCTCATCAAGCCTTCGCCCTTTTGTATCCTTGACGAGGTCGATGCCCCGCTGGATGATGCCAATATCAGCCGTTTCAACGACATGGTGAAAGAAATGTCGAGCAAATCCCAATTTATCATTATTACTCACAATAAAAGGACCATGGCGGTCGCCGATACCTTGTATGGCGTGACCATGGAGTCGCCCGGGGTTTCGAAGCTGGTCTCGGTGCGCATCAACGACTTTTAGGAGCCGCGATGCCTTTCAAACAATTGTTGGATGAATTGATCGACAGTGTTCCCGGGGCTTCCGGTGCCATCATTGCCGACTGGGAAGGGGAGGCGGTGGACCACGTCGCCCGCATGGACGACTATGAACTGCGGGTGATCGGTGCCCATAAGGGCATCATCCTTGGCAATTTGCGCCAGGTGATGAGCCGTCTGCAAGAGGACCAGTTGCAGGAGGTGGTTATCGCCACCAGCAACGCACAGGTGCTGATTCTGCCGGTGACCCACGACTATTTTCTGGTGCTGGTCACCCATCGCGACGCGGTGCTCGGTCGCGCCCTGTATGCTTCACGCCGCTGCGTGGCGGAACTGAAAAAAGAAATTGCCTGATCCGCCCAGGCGGAACCGGCGATATAATTCATTCGAAGGAGATCGAGAATAAATGGAATGGTTTTCCCGTTGGAAAATGGTTGTCGTTGAGTGGCTGGCTCAGGCCGGTGTGCCGGAAGAACAGCGGGCGACCATAGCTTTGGCCCTGTTTGCTGCTCTGGTGGTTGTTGCCCTGCTGCTGGCCGGCTGGCTGGCGGTGCGCCTGCTTAGAAAGCCTTCCCTGCCCCCTGCGGCAGAAGAGATGGCAGAACGGCCTGTCCAGGAGCAGGAAATCGCTAAGCAGGCGGTGGAGGAGCCTGCGCCGGCGGCTGAGCGGGATGCGACTCTGCAGGAACCGCTTGCAGAGCCGGTTGTCGAGGTGATCGAACCTGTTGTCGCGGTCCCAGTGGCAGAAGCGCCGCAGGAAACACCGGTAGCTGAGGAGCCTGCGCCAAGGTTGGGAGAAGAAGTCGTCCCTGTGCCGGAAGAAGAGGTGGCGCCTGCTCCGGAGGAGATCGTTGCGGCCGTTGCAAAAGAGGCCCTGCCCGTCGAAGAAATCGCCGTTCCGGAACCGCAGCTGCCGGACAAGGTCAGCCTCTTTGAGCGCATGCGGGTCGGCCTGGCCAAGACCCAGGCTTCCCTGGTGGGGCGCATCGATGCTCTGCTGAGCAGCTCCCAAAACATCGACGAAGACCTGCTGGAAGAACTGGAAGAGGTGCTGGTGACCGCCGACTTCGGCATGCAGACCACCATGGCCCTGATGCAATCGCTGGAAAAGCGCATCGCCGCCGGCGAAGCCGCCGACCCTCAGGCGCTGCGCGGCTTGCTTAAAGATGAAATCCGTCAGCGGCTGCGTCTGGAAGCGGCCCCGCTGGACCTTGAAAGATCGTCGCCTTTTGTGATCATGGTGGTCGGAGTCAACGGTGTGGGCAAAACCACCACCATCGGCAAGCTGGCCCATCAGTTCGTCAGCCAGGGCAAGACGGTGCTGCTCGGTGCCGGCGATACCTTTCGAGCAGCCGCAGCCGAGCAGCTGACCGTCTGGGGTGAGCGGGCCGGGGTAGAGGTGATTCGCCAGGAGTCCGGTTCTGATCCCGCCGCTGTGGCCTTTGACGCGGCCAAGGCAGCGGCGGCCCGTAAGGTCGATGTGATGATTCTCGATACCGCAGGCCGTCTGCATACCAAGCTCAACCTGATGGAGGAATTGAAGAAGATCCGCCGAGTGCTCGATCGCGAATTGCCCGGAGCGCCCCACGAAACCCTGCTGGTGGGCGATGCCACCACCGGTCAGAATGCCCTGGTGCAGGCGCGATTCTTTCAGGAGGCGGTGGCGGTGTCGGGCCTGGCCTTGACCAAACTTGACGGGACCGCACGGGGCGGTATGCTGGTAGCCATCGGCAACGAGCTCGGTTTGCCGGTGCGCTACGTCGGTATCGGCGAAGGGCTGGAGGATCTGCGGCCCTTTGATCCGGACCTTTTTGTCGAGGCCCTGTTTGAGCAACAGGGATAACTCCTTGACTTTTGGTTGTTGTTTACATAAAATTTTTCAATTCAACAGAGAAGGAATATCGTGGACTTAAGTATCGTTCTTCGACTGGAAGAAAAGATCGATCAGCTTCTGGCTCGCAAGCAGAATCTGGAGGAGCAGTGTCGACAGCTGGCGGCCGAAAAGGCGGCTCTGCTGCAGGAAAAGGAACAGTTCGGCATTGAACTGGACAGAATTCTCGCCAAGCTGGACGGTCTGGATCAGGAAATGTCTTGAAGCATGCCGTTCAGGTCACCATCCTCGGCCAGCAATATACGGTAAAGAGCGCCGCGTCGCCGGAAGAGGTTCAGCGCGTGGCAGACTTTGTCAATCGCCAGGTTGCGGAGGTGACCGCCAGTAAATCAGTCGATACCCTGAACTCTGCTATCCTGACTCTGATGAATATTGGCGGGGCGTATTTACGTCTTCAAGATACGGTCGCGGAGCGGCAGCAGGTCGAAGGACGCTTGCGGGAACTGCTGCTGCGCCTCGAACACGCCTGCCCCGATGAGGGGTGCTCTTGAAGATGCTGCGCTTTGGGTTTGTCCTGGTGCGTTGGCTAATAAGCTGATGTGCCGAGACCGTAGCGGTCTCTGCGGGAATAATTCAAGATAGATCGACAGATTGGTAGTCCAAATGCGCTGTAAATTAATCCGGCGCTTTTGTTAATCCGGTTGAACAGCCTTGATTCAGTATAAAGTTTTCGCGTCTGGTTGTAAGGGCGCTGGCCGCAATAGGCGGCATGGCGTTTTAGGATTTGCTGCCGACGGCAATGCTTTGAATCGACCGTTATCGGTCGCAGTGAGTTGCCGGCGCAAACGATCTTTGCTATTGGCCCTGTATAGTTTTTGACCCAACCCGGATTAGACCCACCTGCGTTCCTGTCTTAATGCTTCTCTGCAGAGATCTCCGAATACCAACGGAGATCTTCATCCATGCCCAAGAGATCGATCAGAGCCGATCTGCTCGCCCGGCGCAAACACCTGGCGGCGGAAACCTGCCTGAGTCATAGTCTGCGGATTCAGCAGCGCTTGCTGGAGGCCGTCGAGTTCCAGTCGGCTGCGGCTATCGCTCTCTACAGCCCGGTCTTGAACGAGGTCTTTACCGAACAGCTGTTTCGCGCGGCCTGTGTTGCCGGCAAGCTGATTGCCTACCCCCGAGTGCGGGGCGCCGATCTGGAGTTTGTGCGCGTTACTGATGCTTGTGACCTGGTCCCCGGCACCTTCGGCGTGCTGGAGCCGACCGGTGACCAGCTGGTTTCCCCTGCCGCTCTCGATATGGTCGTGGTCCCCGGGGTGGGGTTTGATCGCCAGGGGGGGCGTCTGGGCTACGGCAAAGGGTTTTACGATCGAGGCATGCGCTGTCCGCAGCGCCCGGGGTGTCTGGTCGGTTTGTGTTTTGAGCTGCAGCTGCTTGAGCGGTTGCCGGCAGAGAGCCACGATGTTCATATGGATATAATTATCACCGAAAAGGGGCGTTACGATTTCGAGTCATGTCCCCCATCGGTTTCGCAGTTTTCATCAATCTGAGGAGGTAATGCTTTGAGTATAGAGATCGTATGGTTGTTGATCGGTACCGCTCTGGTAGCGGGAGCCGTGATCGGGACAGTACTGCGCAACAGAATTTCCGGTTCTCAGGTCGCTGCGGCCAAGCAGTCGGCAAGCCAGGTTCTGGCCGAGGCTGGAAAAGAGGCGGATATCATCCGCAAGGAAGCGGCCATTCAAGCCAAGGATGCTCTCCTTGAAGCCAAGGCTGAGTGGGAAAACGAAGCCAAGGAGATGCGCCGTGAGCTGCAGGCTCAGGAGAAACGACTGCTACAGCGTGAAGAGAATCTCGATCGAAAATTGACGCAGCTGGACGATCGAGAAGGGGAAGTGAGCCGGCGGGAGAAGCTCCTCGGCGGCCTGGAAGATCGGGTCAAGGAACGGGAGTCGGAGGTCGACAAGCTGATCGCTGAGCAGCGGTCGCGACTGGAGAGCCTGTCCGGCCTTAGCGCCGAGGAGGCCAGGCAGCAGCTCATGGCCAACATGGAGAGCCAGGCCCGCCACGATTGTGCCAAGCGCATCAAGCAGATCGAAGATGAAGCCCGTGAGTCGGCCGACAAGAAAGCCAATGAAATCCTGGCTCTGGCCGTACAGCGTTACGCCGGCGACTATGTGGCCGAAAAAGCGGTCAGTGTGGTGCCGTTGCCGTCGGACGAGATGAAGGGCCGTATCATCGGTCGCGAAGGTCGCAACATCCGCGCCATCGAAGCGGCAACCGGTATCGATCTGATTATCGACGATACCCCCGAGGCGGTAATCATCTCCGGTTTCAATCCGGTGCGGCGTGAGGTGGCGCGCATCTCTCTTGAGCGTCTGATCACCGATGGCCGCATTCATCCGGCCCGCATTGAGGAAGTCGTTGAAAAGGCGGCCGAAGAGGTGGATAACTCCATTCGCGAGGCGGGAGAGCAGGCGACCTTCGATGTCGGCGTGCACGGTATTCATCCCGAGCTGATCAAGCTGGTCGGCCGGCTCAAGTATCGTACCTCCTATGGCCAGAACGTCCTGCAGCATTCCATTGAAGTGGCCTTTTTGTGCGGCATCATGGCGGCTGAGCTGGGCATCAACGTCAAACAGGCCAAACGGGCCGGCTTGCTGCACGATATCGGCAAGGCTGTCGACCATGAAATCGAGGGCTCCCATGCGGTCATCGGCGCCGACCTGGCCCGCAAGTATGGCGAATCGCCCAAGGTGGTCCATGCCCTGGCCGCCCATCATGAGGATGAGAAACCCTCTACCGTGCTGGCGGTACTGGTCCAGGCTGCCGATGCGCTGTCCGGAGCTCGACCCGGTGCTCGGCGGGAGATGCTGGAAACCTATGTCAAGCGCCTCGCGGACCTGGAGCGCATCGGCACCTCCTTCAAGGGGGTGACCAGTTGTTTTGCCATTCAGGCCGGGCGGGAAATACGGGTCATGGTGGCCAGCGACAAGGTATCCGATGTCGAGTCCCACGTTCTGGCCAAGGATATCGCCCGCAAGGTCGAGGGTGAAATGACCTATCCCGGCCAGATCAAGGTCAACGTGATTCGCGAGACCCGGGCCGTCGAATTCGCCAAATAATCCCTTCGCAGGCAGCGAAAGGGGATACGGAGAAGACTTTTTGAACATACTGTTTATTGGAGATGTGATCGGGCGCACCGGCCGGCGTGCCCTGTCCGACCGCCTGCACCGCCTGGTCGACGAGCATCAGGTCGATCTGGTGGTGGCCAACGGTGAGAATGCCGCCGCCGGTTTCGGGCTGACCGCCCCTATTGCCATGGAGTTGTTCGATCTGGGGGTCGATGTCATTACCTCCGGCAACCATATCTGGGACAAGCGCGAGGTTTACGACTATCTCGATCGCGAAGAGCGGGTGCTGCGACCGGCGAACTATCCTCCCGGCTTGCCGGGGCGCGGTGCCGGTATCTTTACCACCAATGCCGGCCTCAAGGTTGGGGTGGTGAATCTGGAGGGGCGGGTCTTTATGAACAATCTCGATTGCCCCTTTCGAGCGGCGGACAGTCTGATTGAAGAGTTGCGGCAACAGACCCCGATCGTGCTCATCGACTTTCACGCCGAGGCGACCAGCGAAAAGATGGCCATGGGCTTTTATCTCGACGGCCGGGTTTCCGCTGTCATCTGCACCCATACCCATGTGCAGACGGCCGACGAACGGGTTCTCTCCGGTGGTACGGCCTATATCTCCGATGCCGGTATGACCGGCAGTCGCGATGCGGTGATCGGTATGCGCAAAGAGCAGGCGATCGAGAAGTTTCTCAGTCAGGCGCCGGTGCGTTTTGAGGTGGCCAAAAAAGAGCCCTTTGTTTGTGGCGTTTTGATCACGGTTGACGAACAGACAGGCCATGCCTTGGCGGTGCAGCGCATTCAGGAGAGGGCTCAGTGCTAGTCGCTAGTCTGGCCAAAAGAACTGGCGGCGTACATCGGTACGCCGCACCATTCCGCAGGACAGCGGAATGGGACAGCCTCTGGCTGCCCGCAGGGCGAGGGCCATGGAGGGCCCGAGTCACAAGCAAGGCCGCAGATTGACGCAGAGATTACGGAAAAGGGCCGTTTCCGGACAGAAACGAGACTACCTTCCCAGGCTGGTACGGACCTTCTGCAATTCCCTGCGCACCGCCTGATAGCGCAGCATACTGCTGAGTTGTTCGGGATTTTTGGCCATTTTTTCAAAAACATAGTCGAAAAGGAATATGGTCAGCCGACAACGGAAATCCTCCGGTGGGATCGGAACCAGTCCCTTCCCCTCTGCGTAGCTCATGATCGGACAGAGCCCGCAGAAGGTTTCATAGGCGCACTCGCGGCACAAGGGATGGCTTGGTATTGAGGCGCGGACGACCTCCTTGCCCTTCTCCCGGTGGATAATCTGTCGATAGCTGTCCGTCGCGACATTGCCCAGGCAGAACTCCGGAAACGACCTGGCTTCATCGCAGGGATAAATATCGCCATTGACATCATAAGCGAGCTGGCTGTAAACCGCGCCACAGGGATTACGAAAATCCACAAACCCGACATCGGAACAATCGGTGATCTTTTGCAGCGCCAAAAGAAAAAAGCGGTCGGCAACCACCACTCCCTTGTCAAGCAATTCGAATGTGTAATCCAGGATCTGGCGATAATATCGCAGGTATTCGTCAGCATCCGATACATGGCCCCCATCCTTTGCCCTCCCGAGAGCCTGAGCGGGATTCAAACAGAGAATGTCGATGCCCAGGGCCAGATGATGGTCCACTATCTCCCGGTAATGGGGCAGCGAATCGGGGGGAAGCACGGTCAGAAAGCCGGTGTGGCAACCGCGTTCCCTGACCAGCCGGACGCCGTTCATCACTTCCTGGTAGGATCCGCATCCGGAACAGAACGGGCGGTTCTGGTCATGAATCGCCGGCGGCCCATCTAGCGAGGTCGAAATGCCGATTTCGTTTTCTTTCAGGTAGGAGAGGATATCATCCGTCAGCAGCGTCAGGTTCGTCACCAGGGAGAAGCGCACCTTTTTCCCGGTCTCCGTGGCTTTTTTCCGGGCTGCGACAACGGTATGCCTTACCGCCCCCAGATTCAACAGCGATTCGCCGCCCTGAAACTCAATTGCCACCGAAGGGGCCGGGCTTTGGAAAATAAAATCGACGATCTGGTCCGCCACCGGCCCCTCGAGGTCCTGGCAGGAGCTGTCCACCGGTTGGGCGGATGCATGACAATAACGACAGGCAAGGTTGCACCTGCGGGTGGTGACTACAATATGTAACGAAGTGCCACGAAAATGCGGTGCCTGCCAAAGCTCGAGCGCTTCTTCGAGAGCCTGCTGGTTCCTTTCGGTCTGGATCAGGCCCCGCTGCGCCAGTCGAGCGAAAAGCCCCTGCTCAATCTGGCCATCCTGCAAGGAGGCATACTCTCCCTTCGCGAGAAATATCCAGCTGCCGTGCTTCGATACAAGGATCAGCTGATTCAAAAGAGGCCTGGCTTTATAGTTCGCCTGCCAACATGGTACGTTCAGCCCGCTTTGGCTATTGGTCAGCATCGCCCTGTCCTTCGCAATGTTCTGCATCGGGAACCGGCAGACCGGTTCCTGATGCAGAGGGGGGTTCCTGCCTTACCGACCGGCAGGAAATTCTTTTTTGAGCTTGAGCATATCGCGCACCAACATGTCGTGCATCACATCCTGGAACATGTCGCTGCAACCGTTCGAGTGGCTGTCGTTATTGTGATCGTCTTTCCAGTGGTTTACGTGGCTATCCTTACAATGGGTCGCCGCAAACCCGCTGCCGAGCTTCTGCACCTCGAGAACATTCAGGGCATCTAACTCCTTACCCAAACTCGAAAAATCGAGGCGGCTAATCAGCGCGATATCCGCGCCTGTAACGGTAAAATCCTTTTCGAGTTGCTCAGGCGAACGTAGATATTTATCGCGGAATTCGCTATCGGTGGCGGAGAAATACAGAAACTTCTGAACCGTCAATATCGGTCTGCCAGTGGTTTCTTCCTTGCCCATAAAGACCTCCTTTTGAACCAAACCCGGTTGAAAGTTTGATGTTGCCTCACGCGAAGGAATGCTAATCAGCTCGGTTTATCGCCAACAAACAGCGACCAACTCACCCCCTTTCGCTGTATTTAGTTTCCTATGCGGTTAACCCTGCCTTCTAATTCTGGCCCTTTTCGGCGCTGCCTGCGTTGCGCCAACTTGGCTTAGCGCACGGATAGGTCTGCGTTGGCGACGCCTTGGCAGCACCAAAAATGTCTCAGAATTCATTGACACGACTAACCGCACAGGACACTAGCTCCGACAGGGTGAAATCGCCATAGAATTATTGTTGTCAAATTAGTATATGCTTATTCTTG
>JAUWLU010000052.1 GCA_030613545.1 Desulfuromonadales bacterium | reverse complement strand
GAGCCTGCCCTTCGGTGAGAGCCTGAGCTTTGATCTGAATCGTTACGTTACCGACGGCGCCCTGGACGGGCTGTTCGTCATCCTCGGCGAAGAGGAACGTAAAATTCGCCAGAATCCGGCGGCACGGACCACGGATCTGCTAAAAAAGGTGTTCGGCGCAGCGGGCTAAGCGGATTTTCGCCAGCGGCAGGGTGCCTTCAGCCCAAACTTTGCAGCGCGCTTGGAGAACGACAAACTTAAGCCAGCGATCAGCGACCTGACAGAGCACATCAAATAGACGGTTGACGGCTTGGCCATTCAAGGCGAAAATGGCTTGAGGGAGCCTTGTTCCTCCTGGGAGCATCTGTGGACCTCCTTTTGAGTGGTGAGAGACCCAAAAGGTACCGCAGATGCTCTCCTTTTTACGCTATCAATTGATTGGTTCGGCAATCAATCACCGTTTGTTTTGTTGTGCAAACTGTAAAATATGGTTCAAAATTTCAGAGATACCGATACTTGTAATGATGTCATAACGTTTTCAACTTTAACAATATTTTACAATATTTCTTCCCCCCTCTTTTGCCTGATAAACAGCAATGTCCGCGCGTTTGACAAATGAATCAGAAGTATCATCAACCTGAAGTTCCGCAAGGCCTATACTTACAGTAACATGGCCAATTTTTGGGAAGTCATGCACAGATATTTTTTCCCTTAATCGTTCTGCTAGTTGCAAGGCGTCATCTTTTCCGGTTTGAGGAAGCAAAACGGTAAACTCTTCGCCACCCCACCGTGCCATGATGTCCTCCTGACGAATGCTTTCCTTTACAACACGAACTAAAGCCTTTAAAACCAGGTCACCAACCTCATGGCCATGAGAATCATTTATATTTTTAAAATGATCGATATCGAACAAGAACATTGAAAGCAGCTCATCATAGCGCTTTGCTCTGCCAATATTCGCATGCAGATACTCATTGAATGCCCTTCGGTTATAAGCACCGGTTAACTCGTCAGTGGTTGAAAGAAGACGTAACTTTTCTGCCACCTTTTCGCGCTGCTCGACCTCATAGATCAATTCGTCCCTGGACGTCATGGTGTCTTGAAGATTTTTGGCCATTTTGTTCAGCGATTTTGCCAGAGAACCAATCTCATCATTTGAGAGCACTTCGACCCTTGTATCAAAACGTCCTTTACCAATGGCTTGGGCAGTAGTTGCAAGTTCAACTATGGGCTTGGCTGCCCATTTGCCCAAAAGCAGAGCTACCGCAGCGGTTAAGAGGGTGAAGATAATTCCGACAATAATAATTACTGAAGTTACTCCATGGGTATTCTCAATGGCTTCTTCTTCACTAAGGGTAACGACAACATGCCAGGCGTCGCCTTTATTGCCTTTAATGTGATCAATCGATTCTTGGCTGCCTCCAAAACCAAATTGTTCTGATCCCATTGTTATTCGTATAGGAGAATAAGCTACAAGCTGGTTTTCATTGTTTTCAGCAATGATTGCGGTGCCGCTCTCTTTTTGCCGTAATGTCTCAACGAGAGCCTCGTTTACCTGGGTTGATAGAGGGGTGACGCCACGTTCGGATACTATTAGTCCACCTGTGCGCGCGATTTTCATCCTACCGGGATTACGTAGGGCAAACTCCTGGACGACATCGGTCAACGGCCCCATGATATTCACGTTGCTTTTCAATATTCCAATTATCTCGTTTTTATCCTTAATTGGAATAACCACTCCAAGCACATATCCCTGCACGCTGGTATCAAAACCACGATCATCCAGAAATATTCTGCCCTGGCCATCATTATAGCAGGCCAACCACCAGTATTTTCGGGCATGAGCAAGAGTGGTCAGTTTTCCTGTAGTGGCAATCATGACTCCATAACGGTTGGTGAGAAATATCTCACCGTACTCTTCAGGCATGATTTTTTGCTGATAGTTAAGATACTCTGCAACGGGGTTGGTCATGTGGGACCGGATAAAGGGATCGTTGATATCCGCTGTTTTCCTCCATTGCTGGTTACGTCTATCAATTTCTTGTTTTCGTTCATCATCAGGCAATGCGGCAAATTCAGCATTGCTTTTCAGTAGAGCATCCCTGATAAGCGGAGCAGAGGAAAGAGTGACGGCAATTGCCGTTTTTTCTTTAAGATTGGATTCCACATGCAGAGCAACCTCTTCAGAGATATTTTTAATGTTTTCCATCTCTTTGTCTATGACGATTCGGTGGCTGAACATGTCATAACCTAGTGAAAGCAGGATTACGATGGCAACTCCAAACGAAGTCATTATGAAGGCAGCTTTATATTGTATCTTCAAAATTCTCTCCTGCTTTTCTCCAAAAAATATCCCTTCCATAACTCGCAAGAAACCGGCCGCAATGAAAAAAAGACGGGCAGGAGCCTCCCCTGCCCGTCAATCTCGCTGTGCCGGAAATATGCGCGACGCTTAGACTCCGGTCGCTCGGCGCCGACACGCCGCCTAATGGAGCTCTTCGAGCAACTCTTCCAATTGGTCGGACATATGGATGTTGTTGTTGTTCACCGACTCGATACCTTCCAGCAGGGTCTTGGCCTCTTCAGCCGTGCCCTTGACCGCTTCGGCCACCACGGAAAAGCTGCGGCCCTTCTCGCCGGCACGGGCCGCCTCGATAGCGGCGTTGATGGCCAGCATCTCCAGGTTGAGGGCCACCTGGGTGATCCCGCCAAGAGCCGTCTTGACGGTCTTGGTGCTTACAGAAATCTCTTCCCCGATGGTGCTGATCTGATCAAAGACGTGCTTGTTGGTCTTTTTACGGCTCTCGGTGAGGACGTTATAGAACATCAGCGATCCCTTGGCGCTGATGAGCTCCGTCGCTGGATTGCGGTTCTCCTCGATCAGTTCCTGAACCTTAGGGGAGCCGGTCGCCTCGATGATGAAATCGGTGCGGTGACTCTTGACCGCCGCCAACAGGTCGGTCTCCTGTTTGACGCCCAAAGCCTTGGCCTGGACCATGCCGGGCGCCTTGATCTCTCGGTCGACCATATAAATTACCTTGACCAGATCGCTGTCGGCAAAGATCTTGAGCATCTCCAGACCGCCATGGCCGCCGCCGATAATCCCCAGGGTCAGTTGTTTCGTTGCTTCGTTCGCCATACCTATAATGCCTCCTGTATTTGTAGTGGACCCTCTGACATCTCGCTTGTTGCCACACACAGGAACCCGTAAGCCCCCTTTGCCGGTTAAAATGCAGTTTCCGTTCCAGGCGCAGCACAAATAAAAAAGAGCCCCTGAAGGGCCCTCGGCGAGATTGGCTAGCGCGGCAATATGATCAGCGGGTGGCACGCAACAGTTCAGCGGCAATATGCCGGTTGTGGGACTGTTGTTCAAGCACCAGGCGATCGACATCGGCAGCCGTCAGAATCTTCTGTTCGACAAAGAACTGACCGAGCCGTTTTTGCTGGGAGCGTTGATAATAGAGCAGCGTCTGCAACTGCCGGTCACTAAGATACTGCAGATGCACGGCTTTTTCCCCGAAACGGCGCAGAGGCCCGCGGGAACCGAGAATGGTCCGAATCTCCTGGTCGGTCAGCCATCCCCAGCGCTGGGCGATATCACCCAGATTGGGACGCTGACGTCGTTGCCAGACCAGGGCTTCGACCAGCTGCCGATAATCGATCAGGCGCTGATAGTAGAGGAACAGGCCGAATTCCAACGTCCGTCCAGGCAAATTGCCGCAGTAGAGATGGGGTTGGCGAGGCGTGGGCCCCCGGCTGGGTCCGCGCCGGGCGTGGGCCCCTTCCTGTGCCGACCGACCACTGCGGAAGCCGCCGGCAGGCTTGGCTGGTTGGGGTTGAGCCGGACGCGGCGGAGCATGAGTGCGGCCAGCCAGGCTCAGGCCGCGCTCCCGCTGCTTGAAGAAGTTTCCAAACAGTTCATAAGCCGCCACCAGCTCTTGAAAGAGTCCGGTCTGGCGACGCTGTTGAGCCGCATCCCCGACAACAGTATCGGGGTGGGTTTCCTTGACCCTCTGCCGATAGGCGGTCTTGACTCCGCTCGGCTGCAAATAGGACAGAAAATCCAGCGAAAGGTCGACCTCCGCCCCAAACAGGGTACGACAAGCTTTGAAGATCTCGGTTTCAGAGAGGATAGCCGACAAATACTGATTCTCCTGGAAGTTATAGCCCTGACTGAACAAAACACCATCAAACCAGACTACTGCAGGTTGTTAATGTGTTTTTTTACCCGTTGCCGCCAGCCTTGTCAATACACTGTTCCCTAACCGGCAATTGGCATGGCTAAAGGTGCCCCGGCAAAAATGCCGTCAACCACCAGCCAGATCTGAATTTAGTGTGGCATGCCACACATGTGTGGCCGGCTGCAGTCTCCAAAGCCCTTTACGAGAGGTCAGCAGGCTGCCGAAGACTGGCCACCAAGACTTTTTTTCATTCAAGGTGGCGTCTAAACTGTTGAAATGAAATGATAAGCACTCCCGTTACCAGTCATGAACAGCATAGCAGAATCGATTATTGAAGGTTCGGCACAGTACTTGCCAATAAAAGAAAACGAACATAGTTTTATAAGCAAGCATTCTAGTACTTGCAAAAACCGAGAAAATCTAGTCTATTGATACGCTGTTTGGCTATCTACAACCCATAGCATCTTTTCCGCCTATATGGTTTTGCAGATTTAATCGCTGGAAACAGCCTCACAAGCTCTTGGCAAAGGAGTCCGAAGTGAAAAATCTGAAAATTTCCCAAAAGATCTTCCTGTTGAGTGGCAGCATGCTGCTGGTCTTCACCCTGGTGACCAGCTGGATGTACCTGGCCGCCAAGAATAACGTCATCGAAGGCCGCCGCAGCGAAATCAAGCACGTGGTTGAAACGGCCTGGGGGGTCCTGGACCAATATGCCAAACAATCCGCTCTGGGGCTGATGAGCGAAGAGGAGGCCCAGGAAAAGGCCAAAGCGGCCGTCCAGTCCCTGCGTTTTGCCAACAACAACTACTTCTGGATCAACGACTTCCAACCACGCATGATCATGCACCCCCTCGACCCTGAACTGGTCGGCCAGAACCTGGCCGACAAAAAGGATCTCGACGGCAAGGCCATGTTCGTCGAAATGACCCAGATGTGCCGCAAGCAGGGCCAGGGCTTCGTCGAATACTCCTGGCATAAACCGGGCAGCGACCAGCCGATCGGCAAGATCTCCTTCGTTAAGAAATTACCCCAGTGGGATTGGATCATCGGCGCCGGCGCCTATACGGATGACATCCAAGCCGCCCTGTCCAAGATCTTTTACCTGACCTTCGGCTCCCTGGCCGCCCTGCTCATCGGCGGCATTCTGTTAACCCTCTACATCGTCCGCCTGATCGCCAAACCCATTAATATCACCGTCACCGAAATGGAGAAACTCGGCAACGGCAATTTCGACATCCATCTCGACATGGACCGCAGCGACGAAATCGGCCGCCTGGCCGACGCCATCAACACCACCGTCGATAACCTGCGCGACATCTTCGTCGGTGTCCGCTCCATGGGGGTCAAGATCGCCGCCAACTCCCTGCGCATGAGCAGGCAGATCGACACCTCGGCGCACCACGCCCAGGAGCAGAGCGAAATCTCCAACGATATCTTTGCCAGCAGCAAAGAGGCGACTGCGGCTCATGGTGAAATTTCCAACAATACCCAGCGCATCTGTGCCTCGACCAGCAACAACCTGGAGAAGGCCAGGGTTTCTTTTAAGGAACTGATGGATGTCAACGGTCACATGAACTCCATGACAGAGAAGATCGGCAGCTACACGGAGACCATCAACCAGATGGATTCCGAGTCACAGGAGATCAAGAAGATCGTCACTCTGATCAAGTCCATCGCCACCCAGACCTCGCTGCTGTCCCTCAACGCCGCAATCGAGGCAGCCCGTGCCGGCCAAGCCGGCAAAGGTTTCGCCATCGTCGCCGACGAGGTCAAGAAACTGGCCGAAGAGGTCAACGTGGCCAGCGAAAATATCGCCGACAAGATCAACACCATGCTGACCCACATCGAGACCTCCATCGAGGAATCGAAAGAAGTCAGCCATTACGCTCAGGTTACCAAGACCGCCGTGGCCAAATCGTCCAACAGCTTCAAGGACATGATCCGCGACTTCGAAAGCAACGACGACCAATTGCAGGGCATCACCGCCTCGGTGGAAGAACTGTCCGCCGCCAACGACGAGATCCACGGCAAGGTCACCACCATCAATGAGGTGAGCCAGGAAGTCGCACAGCTCATGGCCGATGGCCAGCAGCTATCCGAGGGGCTCTATGAAATCACCGAAAGCCTGCTGGAAAACAACGCCCGCTTCAAAACCGGCACGGGCTACGGCGAACAGGTGGTCGGCGAAGCGATGAAACTGCGCCGCAAGGTACGGGACATCCTGCAGGAGATGCACAACCGGGGCACCAACGTCTTCGACCAAAGCTACCAGCCGATTCCGGGCAGCAACCCGACCAAATACAAGACCTGCTACGACGACGCCTTTGCCGGTGCGGTACAGGGTCTGACCGACAATCTGATGAACAATCTCAAGAGCTGCAGCTTTGTCCTGTGCGTCGACAGCAACGGCTACGCGCCAACCCACAACAGCATCTATGCCCAGGCTGTGACCGGTAACAGTGAAACCGATCGCGTCAATAGCCGCGACAAGCGGATGTTCGACGACAAAGCCGGCCTGAAGAGCGCCAAGAATACCAAACCGGTAGTGCTGCACAGCTACCTGCGCGATACCGGAGAGGTTCTGAGCGAATTCGCCGTGCCGATCAAGGTCGATGGCAAGCACTGGGGTGCACTGCGCATCGCCCTCGCTCCCGAGGTCATCATGGACTAAAGGCTGTTCTCACCTCAGCATTTCCCTCAACCGCCCATCGGCTTCGCCGGTGGGCGGTTTTTTGTTTTCCTTTTCACGCCATCAAACTTGATGCTTTCGCAAAAAGTCATGGGATGGCTAAGCAAAAATTTCGATCTACAAGGCGTAACGGTTTTTCAGGGGTGAAGGCATACATAGTGTATGTCGAAGTCCTGAAAAAGCGCTGCAACGCTGTAGAGCGGACTTTTTGCGACGCCATCAAACTTCACGGGGACGCTCTTCGGCCTAATGGGGCAGGCGCGGCAGATTGCAGGGCAGCAGCGGCCTGGGCAGCAAATGGTCCGGCAGTTTCAGTAGTGACACCCGGGGCGGCATTTCAAGCTCCTGATAGAGCTGCTGACAACGACCGTTATAGGTCTTGGAGAGATGCATGGGCAGAAAGTAGGCCGGTTGCAAACGGTCGAGGAGCCGATTCAGATCGCTGGTGCAGAGATGGCTAGAGCGGCGCGCCTTGTCAAGATCGTCGCGCAAGAAAGCGCATTCGGCAACCAGGACAGATACCCCGTTGAGAAGGGGGGTGAGTCGATCAATGTTCTCCGGGCTATAGCCGACATCGCTAACATAGCCGATGCTTGCCGCCGAAGGTGGCCGGCAGATGGCCCGGTAGAGGCCTTCGGCATCGAGCGCAGTTCCCGGGACAATGCCATCGCCCGCGCGGCGCCACAGGTTCAGGGCCGTGTTATCGGCAAAACCGTTATAAAAGCGTCGTTTCAGCTCCCTCAGCCAGGGTCCCGCCACCAGACCGGCGCGGTGCAAACGCTGTCGGTCGACGGCAAAGGCCGGTCGTTCCCGGCAACAGAAGGCCAATACCGGAATTTTGTGATCACAGAGTACAGCCTCAACCTGCAGATAATCGTTACGATAGACGATCCGCCCCTGGCGCCGCTGCTCCCCTTCCAGTTGGCAGGGGAACCCCTGCGGCCCCGGCAGCAGCCAACTGACCATCGATTCTGCATGAATCTCCCGCACCCGCAGGGAGCACCAGAACCGTTCTGCCAGATTCCAGTCGTAGCCGGCCAGTTTATGGTGCAGCTTGGCCGCCAGGCCCGGCGGCCCGAACAGTTCAAAAGTCCTTGGCGAAACCAGCACGTTGCGAATAAAGGTGTCGATGCCCATGAAGTGATCCATGTGGGCATGGCTGATAAAAATGGCTTGGGTCTGTTTCAACACCCGTTTAGCCAGATGATGAATCTGCCCGCAGTCGAACAGCAGGTTACGACCCAACGGTCTGATTCGCACCAGCAGCACCGGATCGTCAAGCAGGCCAGCGCAAAATGTCGCTTCCAGATATCGAAACAAACGGGCTGACGGACTCACAGCGCTCCCTTCGCTTCTTTTAGGCGGCCGGCCCAAATGCAGGACGCCCTCTCATCTCTATGTTAGCAGGGAACAGCGGATTGAGCAGCGGACTTAGCGGGATAAGATCAGGGAGGGATCGGCCGCAAGGGCGGGAAAATCGATGAGCAGGGCCAGGGGAATGAAGGTATCGGCCTCCCTTAGCGGGGAACCGAGCAGTTGACGATTGAACAGGGCAAGCAGGTCAAATTCCTGGGCGTAAACACGGCGAAAGGACCAACGCAGCTTATCCAGCCCCAGGGGGTCGGTACCGGCAAAATTCAGGGTGCAGTAGAGATCAGAAAAACTTTCGCCGCTGTTGTCGATGTTGGGCAGACCGTGGGTGCGGCAGATCATCGGCCGTTGCTCATAAACCAGGCAGGCGCCGTCCTTACCCAGCAGCGGACAGGGCGTCTGGTCATCCTCCGGCATCTCCGTCCAGAGTTCGTCGGGCAGACGATTCAACAGGTAAGGCTGGCGCAGCTCGGGCCAGTCGACCTGCAGCTGCCGAAGGCGGTCCTCGGCCTTGGCGCGGATTGCCTCCTGGCGCTCCGGCGGCAGGCGCATGAAGCCGGTCTGCAGCAAAAAAGCATCGAGCAGGGTAATATCAAACAGGCCCCGGCAACAGGCCGAGCACCCCGCGGCACAGCGAATCTGCCCTTCGCAGGAGTCCTTGCAGCGGGCAAACCAGTCGTCCACCTTGGACAGCAGATCCTGATACTGCCCCACAATGTCCTGCAGGGCGGGGCTGTCGATCAAGGACGTTGTAGAATTATTCATGAGCCGTAACCTGACAAGGGCAAGCAGTGTTCGGATGGAGCCAGCTATTGCCCCTCCAAGGGTCGCAGAAGAGCACGGAATGCAATGGCCTACAATTGGTGCCAACAGTAGAAGACGTCATAGGATAATCCAGAAGACACCCAAGAACAATGAGCCACAGGATAAATAGATCTCCCTACCCCACACCAAAGCACTTTTCAGACCACACATACAAAGGCCATCGAATTTCGATGGCCTTTGTACATATCTAGCATAAACCCTAGCTGTCATTGAAAATGATGAGGCCACTGGCTGATGTCGGTTATCGTTATTGCGATGTGGCAAACGAAACGCTACCCGCCCTATATAAATCAGGCCCAGATGCCGGGGCAGCGAAACAACAGGCCAGGCCGTTAGGTAAAGGTTATTCTCACTGTCGGCAAGGGAAAATCAGCTGCCTTTTGCCGCCTCCTCCAGCATATCGAAGGTAACCGATTTGGGTCGCTCCAGCGGGTAGCCCAAAGCCCGGTCCCAGGTGATATTGGCCAGCACCCCGATGGCCCGGCCGACGGCAAAGAGCACCGTGTAGAAGTCGTATTCGGTTACTCCGAAGTGCCACTGAATAACCCCGGACTGGGCATCGACATTGGGCCAGGGATTGCGAGCCTTGCCGTGTTCCATAAGAATCTTGGGCGCCACTCGATAGATCATCTGCACCAGCTGAAACATGGTGTCGTCGGGCAGATGCTTTTCACAGAAGGACATCTGGGCGGAAAAGCGTGGATCGGTTCGGCGCAACACGGCATGACCATAGCCGGGAATGACCTGACCGCTATTAAGGGTCTGCCAGAGGAAATCGCTCAATTCAGCCTCGCTCGGCAACTTGCCACCGAGCTTTTCCATGACCCCCTGAATCCAGCGCAGCACCTCCTGGTTGGCCAAGCCGTGCAAGGGCCCGGACAAACCGTTTATACCGGCGGAAAAGCTGTAGTAGGCATCGGCCAGGGCCGAGGCCACCAGGCGGGTGGTATGAGCCGAAACATTACCCGATTCGTGGTCCGAGTGGAGGATGAAATACATCCGCGCCACATCATCGTAAGGGGCCGCGATGCCCATCATATGGGCGAAATTACCCCCCAGATCGAGCTGCGCATCGGCGGCGATCGGCGAATCGTCACGATACTTGAGACGATAGATGAAGGCGGCAATGCCCGGCAGCCTGGCGAGCAGATCGCAGGCATCTTCGTACATGGGGTCCCAGTAATCCAGCTTGCTCATGCCCTCGTTGTAACGCCGGGCAAAGACCGATTCCCCCTGCATGACCACCACTGCCGCCGACAGCATGGCCATGGGATGAAGATCGCGCGGCATGGCCCGCAAGGCATCGAACACATACTGCGGAATCTGCTGGCGGCGCTGAAAGTCGGCCACGACCTCAAGGGTCTGTTGCTCGGTCGGCACCTCGCCAGTCAGCAGGTAATACCAGAACCCTTCGACATAGGGGTAGGCGGAACCGGGCACCTTGGGCAATACGGCAAAGGTCTCGGGAATGGTTCGCCCGCGAAAGCGCACCCCTTCTTCGGGATCAAGATAGGAGATATCGGTTACCAGACATTTGATACCTCGAGCACCACCGATAACCTGGCCGATGGTGACCTGATCAAATAGAACCTTGCCGTGCTCTTTTAGCAACCGTTTGACCCGCGGCCGCTGTTCAAGTATTTTTTTATGGAGAATATCTTTCAGACCTGCCATCGTTGTTCTCCTTCGTCAGAAACCGGCCGTCTGGAAACCACTGGGACGTTGATTTCCTGAACCGCGTATATGGCGCTTACTTGCGGTACAATGAGCCTGGCTTGCTCATATTTAGTCATGGTAACAATATACTGAAAACACTATTGTTTTACAACATAACAGTACGCGTGGATGCCGCAGCTGGGCTTTGTGTCCTGCCTTATTTTTATTATCCTTCGGCCACTGGTCGTGCTAACTTGCATATTATTTATGCAGAAACTGATTTAAATTTATGCAGATCGGTTCTCTCCACCTGAAAAACAATATCCTGCTGGCCCCGATGGCCGGCATCACCGACCTGCCTTACCGCCTGATTATGCGGCGTTACGGCGTTGGTCTGGCTTTCACTGAAATGGTCAGCGCCAATGGCCTGGTTCGTGCAGGCCGCAATAGTGAAGCGCTTCTGCTCAGCACGGCGGCAGATCATCCCCTGGGTGTTCAACTGTTTGGTGACGACCCCCAGGTATTGGCCAAGGCAGCGGCCCAGGTCGAGGACCGCGGCGAACTGATCGATCTCAACCTCGGTTGTCCGGTGAAAAAAGTGATCCGCTCCGGAGCCGGCAGCGCCCTGATGCAGAACCCCGCCAAGGTGGCTCAGATTGTTGCGGCTGTGCGGCGCGCCGTGAGCTGCCCGCTCACCGTCAAACTGCGTTCCGGCTGGGACAGCTCTTCGGTTAACTATCTGGAAGTCGGCCGCATTGCCGAGGCAGAGGGGGCCGACGCCCTGACCCTGCATCCTCGCACCCGCAGCCAGGCTTTTTCTGGGCGATCCGACTGGAGCCATATCACCCGGCTCAAGGAAACGGTGACAGTGCCGGTGATCGGCAGCGGCGATATCGTCAGCGCCGAGGACGCGCTGGCCATGCTCGCCGAAACCGGTTGCGACGGGGTGATGCTGGGCCGCGGCAGCTACGGCAATCCCTGGTTGGTTAGCTCCATCCTGGCCAGTCTGGAGGGTCGGGCCTGCCCTCCCCCCGACCCGCAGCAACGCCTTGAAGCGGTCCG
The DNA here is from genome assembly GCA_030613545.1 of Desulfuromonadales bacterium. Lineage (GTDB taxonomy): Bacteria > Desulfobacterota > Desulfuromonadia > Desulfuromonadales > Syntrophotaleaceae > Syntrophotalea_A. Next base: position 2,740 of record JAUWLU010000052.1, on the reverse strand, counting down.
CGACCATTTCGAATTGTTCGTCCGCCACCTCGGCGAGCACAAAGCTCTCTTCGACATGCGCAAACATCTTTGCTGGTATTCACGGGGGCTGCCCAAAGCCGCCGCCTTCCGCACCCTGATCAACGGAACCCGCTCTTTTGCCGAGCTACTGCAGGCAACGGAAGACTTCTTTCTTGCTGCTATGGACCTCGTGGAGAATTGAAACAATGGCCGCTATTCCTAAAGACGCCGCCCTCTACCTGCGGGTACTGGAAAATATGGAAGAAGCGGTCATCGCTATTGATCGTCACGAAAAGATCGTCCTATACAACCCGGCCGCCCAGATCTGCACCGGCCTGTCGGAAAAACAGGCTCTGGGAAAATCCTATCAGACCCTCTTTAAAAAGCAGAACAAGCTCCTTGAATTGGTCGAGACGGCACTGGAAAAAGGCCGTTCCCTGTTCAGCCATGAGGATCTTATGCTGATGCGCTCCACCGGTGTCCCCCTGCCGGTGCGGGTTTCCCTGTCACCCAATTTCGACCAGCACGGCGATCCCGACGGCGTCATCCTGATGCTGCGGGATCTCACCCAGGTGCGCGACCTGCAGGAAGCCATTCGTCGATCGGAAACGCTCTCTATGCTTGGCACGCTGGCAGCAGGCCTGGCCCATGAGATCAAGAACCCTCTGGGAGGCATCAAGGGCGCAGCGCAACTGCTCAATATGGAATTGCCTCCCGAGAGCACCCTTAAAGAATATACCTCGGTCATGACCCGCGAAGTGGACCGGGTCAACGATCTCATTGAAGAACTGCTCGATCTGGCGCGGCCGCCTTCGCCAAGGTTGGGCGCGGTGAACCTCGGCCGACTGCTGTCCGATATCGTCTTGTTGCAAAAAGAGAGTCAGCGCCCGAAACAGGTGGAATTCCAGCTGCAGCTTGACCCGAGTATTCCAGCCATTCGGTCCGACGAAAAGTTGCTGATCAGGCTGTTTCTCAACCTGATCAAGAATGCCGCCGAAGCCGTCGACCAGGGCGGCCAGGTTATTATCTGCAGTCGCATTGCTTCCCAGTTTCGCTACAACAAGCCCGGCGAAAAACCGGTGCCGCTGGTAGTGATCGAAATCAAGGATAACGGCCCTGGCGTCACACCGGAGCAGATGAAACACATGTTTACCCCCTTTTACACCACCAAGGACCGCGGCACCGGCCTCGGTCTGGCCATCTGCCAGAAGATCGTCAGCGATCACGGCGGCTTTCTCAAGGTGGAGAGCCAGCCCGGAGAAGGGACACTGTTTTCCGTTTCGCTACCCATGCTGCGACCCAAAACGAATCGGGTGGTCAACCCCTAATTGCCGACGGGATTTTTTCTTCGCCTATTGAAGATTTTCAGAGAAAGGTTTACCTCCATGTCCATCCAGCGAATTCTGGTAGCGGATGACGAACAGAGCATCGGCTGGGTTCTGGCCAAGGCCCTGACCAAAAAGGGCTTTACCGTCGATACGGTGACCGACGGCAACGCGGCCAAGGCGCAGGTCGAAAGGGGCGCTTACGATCTGGCGATCCTCGACATCAAAATGCCAGGCATTTCGGGCCTCGACCTGCTCAGCGAATTTCACGAGCAGCGCCCGGAGATGATGGTCATCATCATGACCGCCGAATCGACCATGGAAAATGCCGTCGACGCCATGCGCCTGGGCGCCTACGACTATCTCACCAAGCCCTTTGATCTCGATGCCCTTGACGCCATCATCCTCAAGGCGCAGAATGCCTCTTCGGCGACCACCGAAATGAAGCGCCTCAAGGACGAACTCAAGGATCATTACCACCTCGACCGGACCATCATCGGCAAGAGCCAGCCGATGCAGGACATCTACAAGATTCTCGGCCGAGTAGCGCCGACCGATGTCACCGTGCTTATCACCGGCGAAAGCGGCACCGGAAAAGAACTGGTGGCGCGGGCCATTCACTACAACAGCCCCCGCCTCGGCAAAGCCTTTCTCGCCCTGAACTGCGCGGCCATCCCCAGCGAACTGCTCGAAAGCGAACTGTTTGGCTACGAAAAAGGGGCCTTCACCGGCGCCGCCGAACGGAAAATCGGCAAATTCGAGCAGGCCAGCGGAGGCACCCTGTTCCTCGACGAAATCGGCGACATGGCCCTCGACCTGCAGGCCAAGTTGTTACGTGTTCTGCAGGAAAAGGAGATCACCCGTACCGGCGGCAACACCTCCATCCCTGTCGATGTGCGCATCGTCGCCGCCACCAATCAGAACCTTGAAGAACAGGTCCGCAACCGGCATTTCCGTGAAGACCTCTACTACCGCCTCAACGTGGTACCGATCAATATTCCGCCGTTGCGCGAGCGGCGCAGCGACATTTCCCTGCTGGTCGACTATTTTATCCCCCGCGCCCGACAGGAGCTTAACGTGCAGACCCATGGCTGCACCAAGGAAGCCATGGAACTGCTCATGTGCCACGACTGGCCGGGCAACATACGCGAACTGGAAAACAGCCTGCACAGGGCGGCGCTGCTTTCGGCGGACGCCCTGTTGACCCCGGAGGATTTTCCCGGCCTGCAGCCTCAGGGGGCGGCGGCAGAAGAGGATGAATCCCTGGAAGCCCTGATTGCCAAAAAGTTGCGCAGCAGCTTTGCCCAGATGGATGTTCAGGAACTGGACAACCTGTACGAAATGGTCATGCACCAGATGGAGCGGCCGCTGATCAAGATCATCCTTGAAAAGACCCGCTCCAATCAGGTGCGGGC
>JAUWLU010000187.1 GCA_030613545.1 Desulfuromonadales bacterium | reverse complement strand
AAGGCCGTTCACATTTGTGAACGGCCTTTGTGTATGCGCGCTTTGTTTCCGCCCACGTCAGTCGAGCAGCTCGACGATCTCCGCCGCCATGCTGGTGTAGCTGGCCGGGCTCATCTCCAGCAGCCGCTCCTTGTCCTCATCAGCCAGTTCCAGGCTTTCGACGAAGGCGTGGATGGTGTCGCGGTCGATGGTCTGGCCGCGGGTCAGCTCCTTGAGCTTTTCGTAGGGCTTGTCGATGCCGGCCTTGCGCATCACCGTCTGGATCGGTTCAGCCAGCACCTCCCAGGCGCTGTCCAGGTCGGCGGCCAGCTTGTGCTCGTTGAGCTTGAGCTTGCCCAAGCCCTTGAGGGTCGAGCGGTAGGCGATCATGCTGTAGCCGAAACCGCCCCTCCGGTTGCGCAGCACCGTCGAGTCGGTCAGGTCGCACTGCAGGTGCGAGATCAGCGGCCCCAGGAAGCATAGGGGGCTTTGACGCTAGCCGAATACACCCAACTAAACGCCGGAAACTCTACTTTCAAACTGTCTGCTTGACGGGGAATCTTACGATTGCTCGGGACCTTGACATTGCCTGTAGACGTTGAGCGGTTATGATTAAACGAGTCCAAACGATAATTTCACTTGGGACATAAGGCGGCTTACGACTGGAAAAATATTGATGCCAGGTAGCGGAAAGGAGATCTGTCCATGCTGCGGATGTACAAAGGAAGGGCGGCGACGGCGGCCCGGACTGACCGAGGCGGCTTGCTGGAGATCCAGTGGCTGTGGTTGTTGCTGTTGCTGACGGTTTTTCTGCTGCTGCCGGCGCCGGTGAAGGCCTATGACTATCCCCTACAGAATGCCTATGCGGCCACCATCATCGGCACCCCATCGGACCTGAAGGCCGAGTTGCCGAAGAAGATCCGCGAGAAGCACTTCAAACTCGCCCCGCTTGAGGGGAAGGAGATTCCCAAGCTGTTCTGGTACCAGCAGGCTTTTCGCTACTCCCTGGCCTACCAGAAAGAGCAGGCCCCGCTGATCTTCATCATCGCCGGTACCGGCGCCAGCTACAAGTCACCCAAGATGCAGACCCTGAAACGGGCCTTTTTCCAGGCCGGCTTCCACGTCGTCTGCCTTACTTCGCCAACCATTGAGAATTTCATCGTGACCGCCTCCAGCAGCGGCATGCCGGGCAACATTCAGGACGATGCCGTGGACCTTTACCGGGTCATGTCCCGGATCTGGGGCGACATCCAAAAACGGGTCGAGGTTTCGGATTTCTTCCTGACCGGCTACAGCCTGGGCGGCGCCCAGGCAGCCTTCATCTCCAAACTGGACGAGGAACGGCAGCTATTCAATTTCCGTAAGGTGCTGATGATCAACCCTCCCCTCAGTCTGTACAGCTCGGTGCGGATTTTCGATGAGATGCTGGAGGAGAACATACCTGGCGGGCCGGACAATTTCAGCAGTTTTTTTGAAGAGGTGATGGCCAAGTTTTCCGAGGTCTATAAAGAGTCCGACTGGCTAACCTTCAATAACGATTTTCTCTACCGCGTTTATGAGAAGAACGAACCGACCGATTCCAACATGATGGCCCTCATCGGCATCGCTTTTCGGGTTTCCGCCGCCAACATGATTTTCACCGCCGATGCCCTGAACAATGCCGGTTACATTCTGCCCAAGGACCTGAAGCTGTCGTCCACCGATTCGACGACGGATTATGCCAAGGTCGCCTTTCGTACCAGCTTTCTTGATTATTTCGACGAACTCTTCTTTCCCTTTTTCCAAAGCCGCGAGCCCGACCTGAGCCGGCAGGAGCTGATCGAGAGACAGAGCCTGGCCAGCATCGAGCCGTACCTGGTCCAAGCCGAGAAGATCGGCATGTTTCACAATGCCGACGATCTGATCCTGGCGCCCGGCGAATTGCAGTATCTGACCCGGGTCCTTGGCCCGCGGGCCAAGGTCTATCCATATGGGGGGCACTGCGGCAACATCGACCACCGCCAGAACGTCGCCGACATGATTGAGTTCTTTTTGCAATGAGGAGTGACGCCATGGGACGGAATCGAGGCAAGCTTGCCAGGGCCGCCAATCTGCTCGCACTGCTGGGGGTGCTGATCCTGTCCGGCTGCGCCACCAGTCAGCCGGAGATTCCGGCCATGCGGCCGGTCAGCGAATATGTCAAGCCGGAGGTCACCTATCCCATCGACATCTACGACCCGCTGGAAGGTTTCAACCGGGGGATGTACCGTTTCAATTTCTACTTTGACAAGTACCTGTTCCTGCCGGTTACCAATACCTACGAAGCCATCACCCCCGACCCTGTCGAGGACGGGGTTACCAACTTTTTTGCCAATATCCGCCAGCTCTACACCCTGGCCAATTGTCTGCTGCAACTCAAGCCGGAGTGTACCGGCGACACCGCCGGGCGGATCATCGTTAACACCACCTTCGGCATCGGCGGATTGTGGGATCCGGCCACGACCCTGGGCATCCGGCGCCACAAGGAGGATTTCGGCCAGACCCTGGGTCACTACGGGGTCGGCAACGGGCCTTACCTGGTACTGCCGATTTTGGGGCCGTCGAATCTGCGCGACACGACCGGCCTGGTGGCGGACACGGCCGCCTTCACTCTGCTTGATCCGTTCAATTTCGAGCAGAACGAGGAACTCGGCATGGCTTATGTCGGGCTGAATGCCGTCGATGCTCGGCACCGGGTGGAGTTCCGCTACTACGAGACCGGTTCTCCCTTCGAATACGAACTGGTTCGGTTGCTCTACACCAGGTACCGGCAGATGGAAATCGAAAAATAGGGGCACCTGGCTCCCGGGCGCAAGGGCGGAAACGGTTGGCCGAGGCAGGAACACCGGCAGTGAGGAAGCTTTGATCGAACGGATGCGAAGGCTCCAGGAATCTGGCGCCATCGGGCTGAGAATCAAGAAGAAAAATGACGATAACGGGGCGGTGATGATTTTGCGCGGCAAGACCGGCCAGCCTGATTTTGAACGTGGTCAACGAAGCCATCCCGCTGGACTCACCTGGGGCAGCTACGGGGGAATGAAACAATATCCACAGGGCGATGGCAGCCATAGCGGCTTGAAGCCATCAGAATGGGGGCCATGATGAAGCGAGCGGCATTTCTGTTTCTTGTGTTTGGGCTGGCTTGGGGCGGCGGGCTTCTAACGGGCTGCACCGGCCCGGGACCCTGCGACAGCCAAGCTGCCGCCGCGGCCGAGGCGCTGTCAGCTCAACCGCAGGAGCTGCCCTTGGTGCGGACCTGGAGCGGTGATTTTCCCGTGGCCAAACTCGATCTGCTGCCGGTCGGACAGCGGCAGTCGCGGGTGGGATATCTCGGTGACGTTGACGCTTTTGCCGCCGTCTGGCGGGCGTTCCAGCCGCAGCAAGAGCTGCCTGCAGTCGATTTTGCTACCCAACTGGTGGTCTTCAGCCGCAACGTCGATTTCTACAACCGCACCGCCATTCTCAAGGTGACCCTCAAGGAGGGTGCCGCCGAGGTGATGGCCATGGAGACCATGTCCGCGATGCCCATCGAAGACAATGTGGCCATGGCCCTGGCGGTCATCCCGCGCTCCGGGGTGCGCTTTATCACGTCCGGCAACGAGCGGATCAGTGTGCGCTGAACCGCCGACCGGACAAAGGGTCTTTATCGGCTGGGAGGGCGGAAGATGATCCGGAACCTTGCTCTGGCGCTGATCGTTCTGCTCCTCACCTTGGGCGCTTTGCTTTCCTGTCAACCGGCCGGCAAGCCGGCCTCTCAGGAAGAACAGCCCGCTAAGGATCCGCTGAACGCAAGTTACCGCATCGAGGGACAGCGCATTCCTCTGGCTGACGGCCAGTGCGAGACGGTGTATCTGCCCGGCGCTGCGACGAGGGCCATAACCAAGGTGTTCGGTGCACCGGTGTATGGCGATCTTGACGGCGACGGGGACGAGGACGCCGCCCTGCTGCTGATCCACGCTCCGGGGGGCAGCGGCACCTTTTACTACGTCGCGGCGGCCCTCCAGGAGAAGGGCGGCTACCGCGGCACTGCCGGGGTGCTTTTGGGGGATCGGATTGCTCCTCGGGATCTCCGGATTAAAAATGGCGTGCTTCTCGCCGACTATGCCGATCGCCGGGCGGAGCAGTCGATGGTGGCGGCACCGTCGGTGGGCAAGACCAGATACCTCTTCTGCGAGGGGGGCGAACTGGCGGAACTGCCGCCCCTCGGGGCGGGAGAACTGGTGGTGGAAGGCTGGGTGACCATCGGCCACGAAGTGCGTTCCATCAAGACCTGTTCCGGGGCAGGGGAGCTGTGGCTGATGGGGAACTCGCCGGCCCTGCAAGACATCATGGCGGCCTATCGCACCGCTCTGCCTGCGGCCAGACCTTATACGCCCCTCTTCATGGTCCTGGCCGGCCGCCATGCTGAGCGACCGGCCGAGGGCTTCGGGGC
>JAUWLU010000255.1 GCA_030613545.1 Desulfuromonadales bacterium | reverse complement strand
CGGTCTCGCCCGAAGCAGCAACGGGTCGAGCAGGCAGCGCCCCGGCAACGGGTGGAACGCCAACAGCGGCAGCAGCCCCGCGATAATGCTTTCAACCGAGTCAATGAGGGCGTAAAAGAGCGCCAATCGAGCGAACGCGGCCGAACCAGTTGGCAAGGCAGACCGGGGAACACCCGCGTCAACCGCGGTTCGAGGGGAGAAAGCCGCAACTATCGGGACCGCAGCAGGCGTTGAGCCAGCGAACTAACCTAGTTTCCGTCCGGAAACGGTTCTTTTCCGCCCTGACTGCGTCAATCTGCGGGCTTGCTTGTGCGGCGTACCGATGTACGCCTCCGCGCAACCCCTTGATTTCCTTGCCAGAACGAAAAAATCCGCGTTTCCAATTCGGAAACCCGCTTTTATTTAATCTAGAAAGGGACGCCCATGATGTTGCCGAAAGGATATACACAGAGGATGTTGCGGTGGTTTTTGGGCGCAGCGGCAATGATCGTCGCGCTGGCCGCCTGCCGCACTCCGGCCGAAAAACCGGCGGATCAGCAGGGTTTCGCCTCGCCGCAACAGGCGGTGGCCGCCTTGGTCGCGGCGGTTCAGGTCGACAGCGATAGCGCGTTGCTGGCTATCCTCGGCCCCGACTCGGAGGATCTTATCGCCTCCGGCGACCCGGTCGCGGACCGAAACGACAGAACGCGCTTTTTGACTGCCTTTGGCGACAAGCACAGCCTTGAGCAGGAAGTGGCGGGCCGGGCAGTGCTCATCATCGGCAGCAGGGATTTCCCCTTCCCGATCCCCATTCGGCGTCAGGGCGACGCCTGGATTTTCGACACTGCGGCGGGCAGGGAGGAAATCCTCCACCGGCGGATCGGCCGCAACGAGCTGCACACCATCGAGGTGATGCGGGTCTATACAGAGGCCCAGCGGGAATATGCCTGCAGCAAACACAACGGCGGCGATCCGATGTTCGCCCAGAAGTTGACCAGCAGCGAGGGCCAGCAGGACGGTCTCTATTGGCCAGTGGAGGAAGGCGAAGAGGAAAGCCCTTTCGGCCCGCTGATCGCACGAGCCATCGAAGAGGGCTATACGGGCGGCCTGGACGAGGACCCGCCCGAACCCTTTCATGGCTATTATTTCAAGATCCTCAAGGCCCAGGGCGCCCATGCCAAGGGCGGCGCTTTTGACTACGTGGCCGGCGGCAAGATGGTTCTCGGCTTCGCCCTGGTCGCCTATCCCGCCAAGTACGAGGCTTCGGGCATCATGACCTTTATCGTCAATCAGGAAGGCGTAATCTATGAAAAAGACCTGGGTAAAGACACCGCCACCCAGGCCCTCGCCCTAAGCGACTTTGACCCCGACGACAGCTGGCAAAAGCACGAAGAATGAGCTCTGCAGCCTTTGGATACTCTTCACCACTCAAGGCCGGCCCCAATCTCTCCCTACAAGAAAGATCGGCACAGACTTCGGCAAAACCACGTCCACTCTTAAATATTTTGTGCATATTTATCAATAAGTATTGTACACTTAATTGATCATTAGATCGGCATTAACTTCGGCAGCTGGAGCTACCATGAACCTCGGTCCGCACCTTATGGAACCGCTTCTGCCAGAAAGAGGAGCCATCCTGGAAGATCTGGCCCGGGAGGTCGTGGCCAAATCGGCAGCCCTTGGCGGCCAGCTGCATCCGGCTACCCAGGAAGCAGTAGCCGGCCTGCTGCGCATCGTCAACAGCTACTATTCCAACCTTATCGAGGGACACAGCACGCACCCGATCGAAATCGAGAAAGCCATGAGGCAGGATTACTCCAAAGATCCCGCCAGGCGTGAACTGCAACAGGAGAGCCTGGCTCACATCGCCTGCCAGAAAAAGATCGATGAAGCTCTTGCCGCTCAGACGAGGATCAATCCAGCCCGTCGCGAATTTATCTGCTGGGTCCATGAAGAGGTCTACAAAGAACTGCCGGAAGAATTTCAGTGGGTCGGCAACAGGGATGGAGGAGGAAAAATCCGGGTAGTTGGTGGTCAGCTGAGAAACCGATATATCGAGGTGGGGCGCCACGTCGGCCCTGCCCCGGAAACCATCGCCGCTTTTCTCGACCGGTTCGAAGTCTTCTATGATCTTTCGCGGCACCACGGCGTCACACCCGTCATCGCCGCCGCGGCCGCCCATCACCGCTTGATGTGGATCCATCCCTTTTTGGACGGCAATGGCCGCGCGGCGCGGCTGTTTACGGATGCCTATCTCAAGAGCATTCCTTTGGCGGGCTACGGACTGTGGAACATCAGCCGGGGTCTGGCTCGACATCGGGATGCCTACATGGCAGCTCTGAGCTTGGCCGATGCCCCCAGGCGCAACGACCTGGACGGCCGGGGCAATCTTTCCAGCGAAGGTCTGATGGAATTCTGCCAGTTCTTTCTTAAGATCAGCCTTGACCAGATTGACTACATGGGCAGCCTGCTCCATCTCGATGGCCTGAGGGACAGGATTGCCGGCTATGTACGCTTACGGTCCGAAGAGATCATTCCTTCGCCAAGCCCCGATGGCCGGCCTCTGAAGACGGAAGCCGCCTACATGCTGATGGAAGCGCTGACCAGAGGACGTGTACCGCGTGGCGACATGATACGAATTTCCGGCCTGGCCGAGCGCACCGGACGCCTGGTCCTTTCCCAGCTGATCGACGACGGGCTGCTGATTTCCGATATGCCCAAGGGGCCGGTAAGGCTCTGCCTGCCGACCCACTTTGCCAGCTACCTGTTTCACAACCTGTATCCGAGCCAGCTGGATACAAGCAAAGACTTCGACCTCTGACGTTCCCGTCATCAAAGAACAGCCGACAAACTAACGCCTCAACCTAAAACCACCATAAATGAACCCCCGCCTGAACCGAGCGGGGGTTTTTATTTGCATTGAGGCAGGGGGGCGGGAACTCAGCCCTGTTTTGTTTCAGGCCGCAGGCCGGCAAAAAAGTCGTCGACCAGGGCGCCGCCCTGCTCGGTGAGGGAAAAAACTTCGTTGTCCATGAGCCAGGTATGCAGCAGGCCGACCATCAGGGCACGCAGGGCCAGGGCGGCCCGGGCGCAGTTGACGTCGGCGCGCACCAGGCCGGACCTCTGCAACCGCAGCAGGGCTTCCTCGTCCTTGCTCTGCAG
>JAUWLU010000060.1 GCA_030613545.1 Desulfuromonadales bacterium | reverse complement strand
CGATCAGGCGCTTCTGCTCCTCGATCTTCTGCATTAGAAACGAGTCGCCGCAGATATCCTCGCCAAATTTGTTGCACTGGCTGAATTCAATCTCCACAAACAGGTTCTGTCTCATGGGCCTCCGCCTCCTATCCCGTCGCTCTTCAGGCACCGCCTACTGAGGGCTCAGAGTGAGGATTGCCCCTGCTTGTCGGAGCAAACCCTTCCACTAAAGAACGCAACAGAATTTCGGTCTCCGCCATATTTTCACCCAACAGACAAGCCACTTCCTGCACGGTCTTGAGGTTTTTACGAATAACCTCCTGGCCACGCTGGGCGATCATTTCCCGAGGCAGTTCCGAGTCGGTCACATCGGAAATCACGCCGCCGACTACCTGACCCGGCTCGATGGGGAAAATGGTCAGGTCGAATATCCGCTCACCCACGTGCAGGGCCTCGCGATGCAGAGAACAGCCGCTGCTTAGAACCTCTTCGAACAGATCGGCAAAGGGCAGAATCCGCCTCAGGGACGCCCCGCTAAGGCCCTGGCATATGTCATAAGCCTCCAGCAGTTCCGGATCGAACAGCTTGGCGAAGTTACGGTTGCAATCGAGAACCTTCAGGGCCTGGTCGGCCAGCACAATGGCCGAAGGGATGCAGTGCAACAGGGCATTGGCCTTTTTCTGGGCCTGTACCCGCAAAAAGGACAGGCACATGGACGATTCCGCATGGCCCGACAGAATAGCCTTGGCGAAATCGACGCAGGTTTCATAGCCACAGCCGCCGCAATTAAGTTCGTCGTCCCGACTTTCCTTGCCGACCCGACGCAGGGCCTGACGGATTTCCTGCTCGCCGTAAGTCCGGGCCGGCAGGGCCAGATCACAGATATTCTCATCGATGTTGGATAAGGGCTGGCGAAGAACCGGTTCAGCCGGGACGTCGGCCCGGGAGATCACTTCCTGCCATTGCTTCAGTCCAGATTGTCCTGGAGTGGCACAGGGACCGTTGATGCACCCCCCTCGACAGGCCAGCAACTCGAGGAATATCGGCAGGGTCACTTTCTCCGGTTGCAATCCGCCAAGCACATGCTCGATACCGAGCAAACCGCCCACGGTGCTGTAGTGAATCCCGTTGCCGCCTCTCTGGATACGCAGGGTATCGATCATGCCACCCTCGATGGGATACAGAGCTCCTTCCTGGGCACTTTCCGGCACAAAACGATCCTCCGCCCCCGCTATCAGGGTAGCCGGATCGATCCTGGCCTCACCGAACCAGGACTGCAGATCGGTAAAGGTGATGACCGCGTCGAGCAGTTCCGGATGACGGTCCCCTTCGTTCTTTTTGGCACCGCAGGGCCCGATAAAAACCACGGCGATATCGGGTCCGTAATGCTGCCGAAGCATGGTGCAATGGGCCAGTAAGGGGGAAAAAACCGCCGCGATCGAATGGGCAAATTCCGGCAGATATTTTTGCACGTAGGTGACCGCCGCCGGACAGGCTGAGGACAGCAGCAGCCGTTTATCCCCCCCGCTTAACTCCTTGATAACCTGGGCGGAGACTTCCTGAGCGCCCAGAGCCGTTTCGCTGACTCCGGCAAATCCCAGACGGCGCAGGGCGGCAATCATGTTTGCCGTGGGTAGATCCGGAAATTCACTGACATAGGAAGGAGCGAGGGAGACAAAGACCTTCTTCGGCTGCCGCAACAGCTGCTTGACCTCATCGAGGTCGTCCCGGACCCGCTTGGCCTTGGCCGGACAAACCCGCACACAGGTGCCGCAAGCCACGCATTTCTCCGGCACGATTCGGGCCTGGCCGTCCGCGACCTTGATCGCTTTGACCGGGCAGTGCCGGACGCATTTGGAGCAATCCTGGCACTCGTTCTCCGCTGTATAAACAGGAGGCTGATGGGTTCTCATAGGGTCCTCCGCTACTGAAGGAGCAATTGCTGATCCAGCAATTGCTCGATGCTGTCGGCATTCACACCGCCGTGTATTCGACCGTCAATCTCGACAATCGGCCCATCGGAGCAGAGTCCCTCGCAGCGACTGCCTCGCAGATCGATGACACAACCTATCTTACGCTTGCTAAGATAGCGTTCGATGCGCTCCAGGTTTTCCTGGTTGCCACGGCTGTAGCAGGAACTACCCATGCAAATCTTGATGCAATGTTCCATGTTTCACCTCCTTACCCAGCAGCAAGGGAACAACACCCTTTGCTGCTTACGAGTTCGACCTGTCGGTCGACGCGATGACCATGACGCCGACCACAGACTCTGAAAACCCTGAAACGACTTAAGCCCGGAAGCCATTTGTACGGTTCCGGGCTTAAGTCAGGCTGTCACCTGCCAGACAGCCACCTTCGCCACAGGCCCTCGGCCCGGCCCAAAGACCCATGACGGCTAACAAAAAATGGATAATGATCAGAACGTCACAATCACCGTAAAAAGCAAACAGCTATAGCTATACCGCGCTTTATTTTTCAACAAACCCATCTGTGTGAACGCCTCGTTCATGGCGAAGTTCCAGATGTTTACCTCATGTTTTTCTGACAGCGGCACGAGAAAGTGACTGGTGTAATCCTTAACTATGTAATGCACGAACTCAGAGTACGACCTATTGTACCTCAGTGAACTTGAGGACAAAGTCTCTGCCATGAATCTTCTGGCAAAGTTAATGTTTGGATACAAAATAGCTCCAAGGGGGGGGGGAGGAGGACCCCCCCCCTTGGAATTACAAGGAAGAAGAAAACTAGACTAGCTTTTTAGCTGTGTGGGGGTTACTCAACTATTTGAGCATTTGTAAAAAGCTATATCCAGGGCGAACAAAAGAGTTTCTAACTACACTGCAACTACTTGACTAACAAATTATTCAATACAGAACCTAATATCTTCGCAAACAACAAACTCAATACGATTTTGGTTGGATAATTGTCAGGTCTCGGATGATTCCATTAGCAGAAAATTTTGAAAAGGCGTCGCAAAAATCCTTTTTGGCGGGAGCATTTTTACGATGTCGTAATTATTATCAGAACAGCAGGCCGATAACCATCCCCCAAAAAGGGTAATTCTCGGTTCGGTCCGTTGGGTCAGGGGGCCCTGTTGCTGATCTGCTAGCCCTTCAGCAGCATCCGCCAGGCCATGGGCTGGCTGAACTTGGCCGCCGGGGTCAGCAGGGTGGCGCTCCGTTGCCTGAAAATAGCTGTTGAAGCTCCTGGGGCGGGTGTCAAGGTAGTTGTCGCGCCGAAGCGGTGTCCCATAAATCGTCCCAAGACCAATTCCTGAATATCCTGAGGAATTATCGGACAAATCGGGAATCTCCCTAAATTCATTGCTGCAAATATCCCGTTTTTTAACGACCTTTCTCCCCAAAACAGGAAAAGGCTCCTCGAATATTGAGGAGCCTTTTTCAACACTTTAAGTAAACGGCTTGCCCTGATCGGGAGGGCCGTTTTATATGTTGGCCAGCACTCAGGCAGCAGGCGGCACCGGACGCCGGGCTCGCCATAGCCACCAGCCAGCTAAAACCAGCAGCACAGCGGGCAACAGGTCGCCGTAGCGGGTATACAAACTCGGTCGGGCACCGAGACCGACCGACCCGCGCAGAGCAAGTCGTTCAAAGAGCGGAGACTGGGCAACGATGCGTCCGGAGGGGGCAATGAAGGCGGAGATACCGGTATTGGCGGCCCGCGCCAGCCAGACGCGGTTTTCCACGGCGCGAAAGCGGCACATGGCCAGGTGCTGATAGGGGGCCGAAGAACGACCGAACCAGGCATCGTTGGTGATATTGACCAGCAGGTCGCTGCCCCGGCGCACGAAGTCGCGAGCCAATTCCGGGAAGATCCCTTCGAAACAGACCAGTACGCCGAGACGATGGCCGTTCATGGGCAGGGGGCTGATGGTACCGGGAGCGAAGTCGCCGATGCCGACCACCAGTTTGTCGATAAAGGGCAAAAAACGACCCAGGGGCACATATTCGCCAAAGGGCACCAGGTGGACCTTGTCGCTGCGGCCGAGCACCCCGCCGTCGGGGCCGAGGAGAAAAGCGCTGTTCAGGTTGCGGGGCTGGCGGTTGATCACCTCGAAGGCCGGGCTGCCGAACAGCAGATAGGCTCCGCTGCTACGGGGCACCTCGGTCACCGCTGCGGCCAGCGAACCGCCCTCCTGAAAGTAGAAAGGCATGGCACTTTCCGGCCAGATGATCAGCTCAGGCGCCTCGTCAGGGACGGCAGGCAAAGACAGGCGGCGATAGATATCGACGGTGCGCTGTTGAAAGGCCGGGTCCCATTTCAGCGACTGATCGACGTTACCTTGGGCCAGCACCGTGGTCAGGCTCTGCTCCCGCTCGTCGGGTTGTTCGGCAAGGCGCAGGGTGCCGTAGCCCAGATTGGCGGCAAACAGCAGCGCCGTGGCCGTCACGGCGATGCGGGGAAACGCCCGCCGAACACCCTTGCCCCGCGCCTGCCAGAGGGCCGCCAGGGTGGCATTGCTCAGGATCAGCAAAAAACTCAGTCCGTAGGGACCGCACAGGTCGGCAGATTGAATCAGCAGCAGATGGGATTGCTGGGAATAGCCGAGGGTCGCCCAGGGGAAGCCGGTCAGCAGAAAGGAGCGCAGAAACTCAAGGGCCACCCAGAAGACCGGCAGGGTCAGGACCGGTGGCAGACCGAGGCGTTGCTGGCAACGGCTGGCGGCCCAGGTAGCAACACCAAAGAAGAGCGCCAAATAGGCGACCAGCAGCAGATAAGCCACCACCGACAACAGCGGATGCAGACGGCCATAGGTGGTCATGACGATATTGAGCCAGTAGAGTACCAGACCGAAGAAACCGACCCCGGCCAGAAAGCCGCTGCGAAAGGGCCGCCGCTCCATGACCACAAACAGCGGCAGCAGACCGAACCAGGCCACGCTGGCCAGGTCGGGACGCGGAAAGGACAGGGCCAGCAACAACCCGGCGAAGAACGACCAGCAGTCGGTCGTGTCGATCGGCAGTCGCCGCCAGCTCATCAGCATTGGGGTTCCGTCTCTTCATTCAGTGGCAGGGGCCTAACCCGCACCTTGCGCAACGTGCGCTCGTCGCGTTCCACCACCGTCACGACCAAGCCGCTGGCGGTCATCTGTTCGTCCTGCAGGGGCACGCGACCGAGCAGATCGACCAGCCAGCCACCCACGGTATCGAACTTTTCTTTGGGAATCGAAATTCGAAAGTGAGTAGCGAAATCCTCGATATTCAGCCGACAGTCGACCAGCACCCAACCTTCGTCTTCAGCGGTGAGCCACTCCTCTTCGAGATCGTATTCGTCCTGAATATCACCAACGATCTCCTCCAGCAGATCTTCGATGGTGACCAGGCCCGAAGTGCCGCCATACTCGTCGATGGCGATGGCCATGTGCATACGCCGGGTGCGAAACTCCTTGAGCAGCTCCTCGATCTTTTTCGTTTCGGGAACGAAGAACGGAGTGCGCATCACTGCCTGTACCCGTACCTCCTCGTCAGGAGCTCCCCAGAATTTAAGCAAATCCTTGGCATAGACCAGGCCGACGATGCGGTCGGTGGTCCCTTGGTAGACGGGGATGCGGGAATGACCGGAAGCGATGATCGCCTTAAGGATTTCGGCAACCGTGGCTTCGGTGCTGCAGCAGACCATGTCGGTGCGCGGCACCATGATTTCCCGCACCATGGTTTCGCCGAATTCGAAGATGGAATGGAGCATCTCCCCTTCGTCTTCGTTGATGATGCCTTCCTGTTCGGAGGCATTGATGACCTCCTGCAACTCTTTTTCGGAACGCACCCGCGGCCTGCCGAACAGCAGGCGCCTTATAAGGCTCCTTTTCGAAGACACCATATCGCCGGGACTGTCACTGTCCAACTATCGTTCTCCTTTCGTGCTGAATGAAATCAGACCCAAGGCCCCCTGCCCAGTCGGTCAGCCAAAACAAAGATAGAGCAGAGCGGTGGTGGTCACACCGAGCAACGCCCCCACCAGCACCTCGACAAAGCTGTGAATCTTCAGGTAGACCCGGCTCTGACTGACCATTACCGCCATGGCCAGAACCAGCAGGCTCAGCAGCTGTCCCGTTCCGGACAGGATGGCCGAGGTGGCAACGGAAAAGGCGAAGGCGGCATGGCCGCTGGGCATGCCGCCGTGGAGGGGACTACCCTGCGGGCCGCGGGACTTGAGCAGCACCACCAGAATGGTCACCATCAGGACCGAAACCACGGCCAGATCCCCCGGGGGCCGGGACAGCAGGGGCACGCCGTTCCCTTCCAGGGGAAAGAAGTAATTTGACAGGGCCAGGTAACCCATGACCGCCGCACCGATACAGGCCATCAGCACCGCGCCGGCGGCAACGTCCTTGGCCCGCCGGGCCATGGGGTGATACTCGGGCGAGATCATGTCCACCACCACCTCGATGGCGGTATTAAGCAGTTCGGCGAAGAAGACCAGCACCATGCCGAACACCAGCAGAATAAACTCCAGGGAGGACACGCGAAAAAACAGCGCGGCCAGCAGCACCGCCACCGCGACCATCAAATGGTGGCGCAGATGGCGCTGGGTACGGGCCGTCCAGAGAATACCTTCGATGGCACAGTTGAAACTGGCCCAGACTCCGGTCGGTTTCATGGATAACCTCAGAGGGACGCTAGAAATTCGGCCTGAATACCGGCAAACAGGGTTCGCTCCATTTCCTCCATGCGGCGGGCTTCTTCCTCGCTGCCTCGCTCATGGTCGTAGCCGAACAGGTGCAGGATACCGTGCAGCAGCAGAAAATAGAGTTCGCTTTCAAAGGGCAGGCCAGCCTCGGCCGCATCGCGAGCAGCGGTGTCGGCAGAAATGACCACATCGCCCAGCAACTGAGGATGAAAGTCAGCCCCTTCTCCTTCACGCATGGCAAAGGAGATCACGTTGGTCGGCCAGTCGCGCTGCAGATAGTCGCGGTTGATCTCGCGAATCTGCTCATCGTCGACGATGACCACGGAAAGCTCGCCTTCAGGACATGCCAAGTCGTTTAAGATCTTCTGTGCTACCTTTTTTAGACTCGCTTCCTCTATCTTTCGGTTCTTTTGCCGGTTCTCCAGTTGAATCGTCACTGCTCTTCCTTTTGCTCTGCTCTTTTTTGGCAGTCTCTTTTTTGGCCGGCTCTTTTTCCCGCTCTTTGTGCACCGGTTCCGGATAATCGATGCGGTGGTGAAAGATGCCGGACAGGATGCGGTTGAAGCTCTTGGCGATATTGTGCAGATCCTTGAGGGTCAGTTCGCATTCATCGAGTTGACCGTCGATAAAGATGTTGTTGATAATCTTTTGCACCATGCCCTGAATACGGGCCGGCGTCGGATCGGTCAGGGTCCGACTGGCCGCTTCCACCGCATCGGCCAGCATGATCAAAGCCGCCTCGCGGGTCTGGGGCTTGGGGCCGGGATAACGATAGTCGCATTCGTCGACCTGCTGGGCTACGGAACCGGGCTGGTTCTTGGCCTTGTCGTAAAAGAACTTGATCAGGGCCGTACCATGATGCTGGCGAATGATATCGACCAGGTCCTCGCCGAGCTTACCTGCACGAGCCGTATCGACCCCGTCCTTGACATGGGACATGAGAATCAGGGCACTCATGGACGGCGACAACTTGTCGTGACGATTCTCCTGGGCGCCGATATTTTCGACAAAATAGAGGGGCTTGCGAATCTTGCCGATATCATGATAGTAGGCTGCAACCCGGGCCATAAGGGGGTTGGCGCTGATGGTTTCGGCAGCTGCCTCGGCCAGGTTGCCGACGATAATGGAGTGGTGATAGGTACCGGGCGCCTGAATCATCAATTCGCGCAGCGCCGGAGTATTCATGTTGGCCAGCTCAAGGAGCTTGATATCGGTGGTGTACTTGAACAAGCTTTCTGCCAAAGGCACCAGGCCGGTGACAAGCACCGCGCAGAAAAACCCGCCAGCCAGACCGAAGCCGGCCTTGTAGAGCAGTTGGCTGTTGAGATCATGACCGGCCATAAGATGGATGCTCAGCACCAGCAGCGCATTGACCAGCGACAACTGCAAGCCGGCCTGATAGAGGGTGCTGCGCACCAGACAGTGGCGCACGAAATGGGCCGCGGTGAGACTGCCGATCAAGGCGTAGAGGGTGATAAAGAGGTTGTTGCCGAACATGATCCCGAGCAGGGCGGCAAAGATCAGGGAAAAGATCAGCGCCACTTCGGAATTAAGCACGATGCGCACCAGCATGGCCCCCACCGCGAAGGGAAAGGCATAATAATAGCTGGTTGAATCGACGTAGGGAAAAGCGGTTTCCATGGCCGTACAGATAAAAATGGCCAGTTTGACCAGGACGAACAGCCCGACAAAAACCAGCACCAGAAACAGCAGGTCGCGGGTGTTGGGCCGGTACTTGCTGATATTGCGTTTGGCGTAGCGATGACCGACAAACAGCAGCAGCATGATGCCGATCAGCAGGCCGGCACCGTTAAGCAGGCCGCTGCGGCCTCCGCTGATGCCGCGCAGGGCCTTGAGCTTGCGGATCTGCTCCTCGTTGACCCGCTCCCCTTCCCGCACGACCATTTCACCCCTTTTGACCTGAAACAGCACCGGTTTGACCAGTTCGCGGGCCAGGCGCCGTCGTTCCTCCGTCTCGTTCTGGTTAAAGGTCAGGTTAGGTCGCATCAAGCGCTTGACCAGGCTCAGCAGCAGCTCCCCCTCGGTACCACTCCAGTCGCTGCTCTGTTGCAGGCGAGCGGCCAGCAGTTCGTGGGCATCGCCGATGCCGATCACCGGCCCGGCATCCTGCAGGGTCTGCTCCGCCTGGCTGACCAGGTCGCGAACCACGATGCCGCCGTCCCAGCCGGCTTCGAAGACCTGCATGTTGCCGACGATGGGACGGGCCATGACCGGCTTCAGCGCTCGCTGCAACTGGATACCGATGGCGGGCCGGTCGGCCAAACGGGCCATCAGCCTAAGCTGGTCGGCGCTCAGGTCGGCCAACAGCGTATGGTCATTGTCCTTGGCCGGCACCGCATCGGCTGGGCCCTTTTCCAGCACCGCGCCGGCCTGAGTCAGCAGCGCCGTCAGGCGCTCGGTCAGCTCCACAGCGGTCCGCGGATCGAGGTCATAGAGGGGCAAGATGGCCTGGGCCGCTGCCTGGCGCTTCTCCTCGGTCAGGGGCTGGTCGGGAATCAACAGATCCCGCGGCGCCTTGATATCCCTTGAAGCCACGTCGCCGGGAGAATAATAGCCCGGAACGAAGCCCCCCTTGGGGATTATAATGACCGTCAGAACCAGGGCCAGAAGAACCATGAGCAGATAACGCTGCTGATGGTCGGAAAAGAGCTCCTGAAGGGGCGGATGCAGGACAAAGGAGCGCCGTCCCTTGCGGGAAGCGCCGTCCTGTTTGCGATCGTTACTGGTCATCGGTCTTTCTAGGGTCGGAGGCGCCGGACGGACGCTGTTCCGCGGCAGAAGAAGAACGCTGATAGGCCTGTACAATGGCCTGGACGATGGGATGCCGAACCACGTCACGATCAGTAAAATGAGTAAACCGGATCCCCTCGGTACCGCGCAGCACTCGGGCGGCATCGATCAGGCCCGAGGTCCGGGCAACCGGCAGGTCGATCTGAGTGATGTCTCCGGTGATCACCGCCCGACTGCCGAAACCGAGCCGGGTCAGAAACATCTTCATCTGTTCGACGGTGGTATTCTGCGCCTCGTCGAGGATCACAAAGGCATCGTTGAGGGTGCGGCCGCGCATGAAGGCCAACGGCGCCACCTCGATCACCCCCTTATCGATGAGCTCCTGGCCCCGTTCGTAGTCCATCATGTCGAACAGGGCATCGTACAGGGGACGCAGGTAGGGATTGATCTTTTCCGCGATATCGCCGGGCAGAAAGCCGAGCCGCTCGCCGGCCTCCACCGCCGGCCGCACCAGTACGATGCGGGCCACCTCCTTCTTCAGCAAAAAGGAGACTGCCATGGCCATCGCCAGATAGGTCTTGCCGGTGCCTGCCGGACCGATACCGAACACTACATCGTTGCCGCGAATGGCATCGATGTAGTTCTTTTGAGCCAGGCTTTTCGGCGCAATGCGCTTTTTGCGGGCGGAAACAAAGATGGTATCGAGGAAGATCTCGCCAAGGTGGGCCCTGGAATCGGCGCTGAGAATCCGCACCGCGTAATCGATATCGGGGGGATAGAGGGGATAACCCTGGCGCAGCAGGCCGTACAGCTCCCCCAGCAGGCGCTGGGTCAACTCGACCTGGGCCGGATCGCCCTGAATAGAAAGATCGAAACCCTTGGAGTTGATGGACACTCCCAGGGTTTTTTCGATCTGCTTAAGATGTTTATTAGCTTGACCGAACAGGAGATTGGCCAATTGCTGATCGTCGGCGCTGAAGCTCCCGCGGATAGTTCCGTTACTCAAAAAAGGGTCCTTTTTTGGGTGAAGTTGCTGGCCTCTTCATAGCACTGCCACCGTGTAAAATCAATCCTTTTCGCAAAGAGCCTTGCGCAAGAACGGGAAAATTTGATGGCGTCGCAAAAAGTCCGTCCTACGGCGTTGCCGCGCTTTTTCAGGACTTCGACATACTATACATACTATATGTATGCCTTCACCCCTGAAAAACCACTACGCCTTGTAGGCCGAAATTTTTGCTTAGCCATCTCATGCCTTTTTGCGAAAGCATCAAATTTGCTTTCAATTTACCCGTCCTGTGCTATATATACGCACTTGTGTGGCCGCTGGCCGGAGTATTTTTTCATTAAATAAAAGAGGATTGTCATGAGTGAAATCGTCGATATTTATGCCCGGGAGATTCTGGATTCGCGAGGAAACCCCACCATTGAAGTCGAGGTCAGCCTGGAAAGCGGCGTTATGGGCCGGGCCGCAGTACCGAGCGGTGCTTCGACCGGAGAACGGGAAGCCCTGGAATTGCGCGACGGCGATCCGTCCCGCTACCTTGGCAAAGGCGTCGAAAAAGCTGTTGCCAACGTCAATGAGATCATTGCCGAAGCCTTGATCGGCTGGGAGGTCACCGACCAGGTCGGCATCGACCAGAAACTGCTCAGGCTGGACGGCACCGAGACCAAGTGCAACCTGGGCGCCAACGCCCTACTCGGCGTCTCCCTGGCCTGTGCCCGGGCTGCCGCTGAAGAGGTCGGCCTGTCTCTTTACCAATATATCGGCGGCACCAACGCTCGCGAGCTGCCCCTGCCGATGCTGAACATTATCAACGGCGGCGCCCATGCCGACAACAACGTCGACATTCAGGAATTCATGATCATGCCGACCGGGGCCGACAGCTTTCGCGAAGCCCTGCGCATGTCCACTGAGATCTTCCATGCCCTGAAAAAGGTCCTCAAGAACCGCGGCTATAACACCGCCGTCGGTGATGAGGGCGGTTTCGCCCCCGACCTGAAGAGCAATGAAGAAGCCCTGGAAGTCATCATGGAAGCGATCCAGGCCGCCGGCTACAAGCCGGGTGAGGATGTGCTGCTGGCTCTCGATGTAGCGGCCTCCGAACTCTTCCAGGACGGTCAGTACCTGCTCGAAAACGAGGCCCAGCCGAAAAAGAGCCCGGCCGAACTGGTCGCCTTCTACGCGGACCTGGTCGATCGCTACCCGATCATCTCCATCGAAGACGGCATGGCCGAAAACGACTGGGACGGCTGGAAACTGCTCACCGAAAAACTCGGTGAGCGCATTCAGATCGTCGGCGACGACCTGTTCGTCACCAACACCAAGATTCTCAAGGAAGGCATCGACAAAGGCATCGCCAATTCGATCCTGATTAAGCTCAATCAGATCGGCACCCTGAGCGAAACCCTCGACGCCATCGAAATGGCCAAGCGGGCCGGCTACACAGCGGTGGTTTCCCACCGCAGCGGTGAAACCGAGGACACCACCATCGCCGACCTGGTGGTGGCCACCAACGCCGGCCAGATCAAGACCGGTTCGGCCTGCCGTACCGACCGCGTGTGCAAATACAATCAATTACTGCGCATCGAAGACGAACTGGCGGAAAGCGCCCGTTTCTGCGGTCGCCAGGTGTTCTACAACCTGCGCCAGAAGTAGACCGAACCATAAAGAGCACAAATGGGCAAAGGCCTGCAGCATGCTGCAGGCCTTTGCCCAACCTTCAGTATCAATTCCCTGCCCAACCTCTCTACCGGACACTATAACCGTCGCCTGCTACGCCCTGTATTTCCCAGGCAAAGGACCCCGTCCGAGGTGGTCCTTCGCCCATTGGAAGCGTCTGCTTGATCACAAAAACAGCATGGGGGCCAGGCAACAAGCCTGGCCCCCTCGAGGTGCTCTTTATTGATGCTTTCGCAAAAAGTCATGAGATGGCTAAGCAAAAACTTCGCCCTACAAGGCGTAGTGGTTTTTCAGGGGTGAAGGCATACATATGGTATGTCGAAGTCCTGAAAAAGTGCTGCAACGCAGTAGGGCGGACTTTTTGCGACGCCATCATCCTTTCAATCACCGCTAAGCGCTCAAATAAACCTGGTGAGGGGACAAAACCATCCACTGTAAAACCATTTAAAAAGCAAGGACCAGTCCAGAAATTTGTGTACAATTGTTAAAAAAATGAAACTACCCCCTAATACAAACCTAACAATTCTCCTCTAGAAAAAATGGGGCTTTTTGTGTCAGCCATGATCATGCTAGTATCCGTCGATATTTTTCGTTTTGAAGCACAATACAGGCTGAGCAGCTAGCTGGCATCTGCTCGGTTATTTTTCAGGCTGGCGCCCACCTCAATCCCTATGGGATCAAGCGACCGAATGAAAACGTAACGAAGGTGGAAAGGACAGTACAAAACTCATGAGCACTGAACTTCTTTTAATCGGGGTCGGCATCCTCGCCATTATCGCGATTCTGGATATCATGGTCGGGGTCAGTAATGACGCGGTCAACTTCCTCAATGCATCGATTGGCTCGCGGGTAGCGCCGAGAGTAACCATCATGATCATCGCCAGCGCGGGCATTATTGCTGGCGTGACCTTCTCCAGCGGCATGATGGAGGTAGCCCGAAAGGGAATTTTTCATCCCCAGTACTTCACCATGCCGGAGCTATTGACCATCTTTCTGGCGGTAATGATCACCGATATCATCCTGCTCGACCTCTTCAACACCTACGGGCTGCCCACCTCCACCACGGTCTCCGTGATCTTCGAGCTGCTCGGTGCCGCGGTTGCCGTGTCATTGCTCAAGATCATGCAGGCTGGCGAAAACTTCGCAAACATTGCCCAGTACATCAACTCGGCCAAGGCGATCACCATTATCATGGGTATTTTGCTTTCGGTGGCGGTTTCCTTTGTCCTCGGTGCCGTGGTCCAGCTCTGTACCCGCCTGCTCTTCACCTTCGACTACCAGCAGCGGATCAAGCGCTACGGAGCCCTGTGGGGCGGTGTCGCCATGTCCTCGATCACCTACTTTATTCTGGTCAAGGGGGCCAAGGGCGCTACCTTCATGACCAAGGAAAACCTGGTCTGGATCAAGGACCACACTCTGCTGCTCCTGCTGATCATCTTTATTATTTCCGCTATCATCCTGCAAATCCTCCAAATGCTGAGATTTAATGTCCTTAAGCCGATTGTGCTGGTCG
>JAUWLU010000190.1 GCA_030613545.1 Desulfuromonadales bacterium | reverse complement strand
CAAAAAGGCTTTACAGCAATAGCCCTTTGTTGTATTCTGCCCAACCTGCGGAGAGGTGACCGAGAGGCCGAAGGTGCACGATTGGAAATCGTGTGTACCGCAAGGTACCGAGGGTTCGAATCCCTCCCTCTCCGCCAGTTTTATTAGTCAAGGGCCGCTGGCCATTGCCGATAGAAGTGACAGCCGGGTCCCGCGCAACGGACGGCCGTAAACTCCGTCAGGCCCGGGAGGGAGCAGCGGTAACGGCCTCAGCCGTGTGCCGCGGGGGTGCCTGGCTGTCACTTGTGTCGGCAATCTTTTTTTCGTAGCAGCAAAAATTCCTCGAATGCGGAGGCCTTTGAGCCCAATGTCCTATCTGGTTCTGGCTCGAAAGTACCGGCCCCAGAGTTTTGAGGACCTGGTTGGTCAGGAGCATGTCAGCCGGACCCTCGTCAATGCGATCAATTCCGGGCGTGTTCATCACGCCTTTCTGTTCACCGGTGCGCGCGGTGTCGGCAAAACTTCTGCGGCAAGGATCTTTGCCAAGGCGCTCAACTGTGAACGGGGACTCTCGCCGCAGCCGTGTCAGCAATGTCCATCCTGTCTGGAGATCACCGCTGGCCAGGGGCTGGATGTTTTCGAAATCGACGGCGCGTCAAATACCGGTGTCGACGATATTCGTGAGCTGCGGGAGAATATCCGCTACCTGCCTTCCCACTCCCGCTTTAAAATTTTCATCATCGATGAAGTGCATATGCTCTCCATCAACGCCTTCAATGCCCTGTTGAAGACCCTGGAAGAGCCGCCGGCCCACGCCAAGTTTATCTTTGCCACTACCGAGCCGCACAAGATTCCCATTACCATCCTGTCCCGTTGTCAGCGTTTCGACTTTCGCAAGATTTCCTTGCTGGCCATCACCGAGCATCTGCGCAAGATGGTCAATGCCGAGCAGGTCGAGATTTCCGATCGATCCCTGGCGCTGGTGGCCCGACGGGGCGAGGGCAGCATGCGCGACGCTCTGTCGACCCTCGATCAGGTTCTCGCCTTTTGCGGCAATCGGGTGGCCGACGAAGAGGTCCAGGGCCTGCTCGGCATGGTCGATCGTCGCTTGCTGCTCGATACGGTCGAGGGAATCGTCGAGCACGACAGTCGCCGCGTGCTCGACAGTGTGCGCCGGGTCGACGATCTGGGTCATTCCTTTCGCCGGTTCTGCCAGGAATTGGTCGAGTCCTTTCGCGCGCTGGTACTGATCAAGGTCGTGGAAGAACCGGGGGATCTGCTCGAAACAACGGTCGATGAGCTGGCCCAGTTGCAGCAGCTGGCCGATCGGGGCGGTGTCGAAGATCTGCAGCGGGTGTTGACCCTGTTGGTCAAGGCCGAGGCTGAGCTGGCCGGGTCCACCTTCCCGCGCCTGACGCTGGAGATGACCCTGGTGCGCCTGACCCATCTGCCGCCGGGCAAGGAAATCGGTGCCCTGCTGCGCAAGGTTGAGGATCTGGAGCGGCGCCTGGCCGGCAGCGGTCCCGTTGCGGTCGTGGCTGCCGGCTCCCCGCTGGCAGCGGAAAAGTCGCCGCCGGTCCACAGGGAAGAACCGCGACCGACCAAGGTCGTGCCGGTGGCCGAATCAACGGCAGTGGCTGAGCCGATTGCGGCTGTCGAGCCGCCGCTGGCTGCTTCTGCCGCCGATCAGGCCAGTTGGCCTGAGCTGGTGCAGCATGTTCGCAAAGAGCGGCCGCGAATCGGTAGCATACTGGAACATGGCCGTCCGGTGCGCTTTGCTCTGCCGGAGTTGGAAGTCGGCTTCGTGGCGGGCTCTTTTCACCTGGAGCAGATGAAGGATGCTGAAACGGCGGAGATCTTTCAGGAGCTCGCTGAGGGCTTTTTTCGGCAACCGCTGAAGGTTCGTATCGTGGCGGTGGACGGCGATTATGGTGATCGAGTGCCCCCTTCGCTGGCGGAAGAGCGACGTTCGCGGGAAACGGGCCGTAAAGAGCAGTTGGAGCAGGAGGCTCGGAATCATCCGGTCGTCAAGGCGGCCCAGGAGATTCTGGGTGGAGAAATCGTAGAGATTAAGCCGATAGATAAGGAGAGTCCGCAAGGGTGACCGCCCTTAAAGGGGGGTTGCTTGCAGGATCTATAAGAAAAAACAGCGCCGACAGGGCGCGAGGAGGATGACGCTATGGCCAAAGGGCTTGGAAATATCATGAAGCAGGCGCAGCAGATGCAGCAAAAGATGGCCCGTATGCAGGAAGAGCTGCAGTCCCGTGAGGTTGAGGCCTCGGCTGGTGGCGGCATGGTGACCGCGACGGTCAACGGCGCGCAGCGGTTGGTGGCCCTCAAGATGGAGCCGAGCGTGGTCGATCCGGAGGATGTCGAAATGCTCCAGGACCTGGTGCTGGCGGCCGTCAACGAGGCGATCAAGAAGAGTCAGGCCATGGCTGAGGAAGAGATGTCCAAGATTACCGGTGGCATGAACATTCCCGGCCTCTTTTAATTCTTTGCCGGGTGTTGCGAGGGCTGTCAGATCAGCGCTTGTGGTGCCTGTAGCGCTCAGGCGCTGATCCTGCTCGGTTTTCGTTGCTCGTTAAGGCGGCGGCAATTGTGCCCGCTGCCTTAACGAGGCGCGGTGCGGCAGCCACGGTAGGCCTCAAAAATTTTTTATCCAAAAAAAGTAATAGAACGTCATTTGAAAAAAGTTGAAACAGGCTGAAAACTTATGATAGATTGGAAAATCAACCCTTCGTTTAACCGTCTGGTTGCAGAGCTTGCCAAGTTTCCGGGGGTTGGAAAAAAAACGGCGACTCGGCTGGCCCTTTTTATTTTGCGACAACCGGATGCGGAGGCCGAATCGTTGGCTGAAGCTATTCGGGAGATGAAGGCTCGGACCCGTTTTTGCTCAACCTGTTTCCATTATACCGAGGACGATCCCTGTCCTGTCTGCACGGACCCGGCCCGGGATGAAGAGTTGCTCTGCGTGGTGCAGGAGCCTCAAGACCTCATGGCCGTTGAACGCAGTCGCTCTTTCCGCGGTCGTTATCATGTGCTGCATGGGGCTCTGTCGCCTCTTGACGGCATCGGCCCTGAGCAACTGAAAATTACCGAACTTATGGCCCGTCTGGCGGACGGGTCGGTTCAGGAAGTATTACTGGCGACCAACTTCAGCGTTGAAGGCGAGGCAACGGCGCATTACCTGGCCAGCCTGATCCGCCCCCTTGGCATTCGCGTAAGCCGTCTGGCTCACGGCATACCTTTGGGCAGCGATCTGGAGTATGTCGATGAGGCGACGGTCAACCGGGCTGTGGAGGGCCGCCAGGCCATTTGAGGGGATGGCCGATGGTAGCTCCGCAGTTTCGATTGGTGAGGTGCCAAGTGCTGCTGCCTTCGCCATGAAGGCGCAGGCCAACAAATTTCGAACGATATTTTTAAGCAAACTCTAAATACATGCAAATTCAGGAGGTTCAAATGTCACGCAAGATGGTTTGCACTGACGGCAACACGGCGGCGGCACACGTCGCCCATGCCACCAACGAAGTTATCGCAATCTACCCCATTACCCCCTCGTCCAATATGGGCGAAATCTCCGACCTCAAGAGCGCGGCCGGAGAAAAGAACATCTGGGGCACCGTCCCCGATGTGGTGGCAATGCAGTCCGAGGGCGGCGCCGCCGGCGCGGTGCACGGTGCGCTGCAGGCCGGTGCTCTGACCACCACCTTTACCGCCTCGCAGGGTCTGCTGCTGATGATCCCGAGCATGTACAAGATTGCCGGCGAGCTGACCCCGACCGTGTTCCATGTGTCGGCCCGTGCTCTGGCCTGCCAGGCCCTGTCCATCTTTGGCGATCATTCCGACGTCATGGCTTGCCGGGCCACCGGCTGGGCTTTCCTGGCTTCCAATAACGTGCAGGAGGTCATGGACTTCGCTCTCATCTCCCAAGCTGCGACCCTGGAGTCAAGAGTACCGTTTTTGCACTTTTTTGACGGTTTCCGCACCTCCCACGAGATCCAGAAGGTCGAGGAGTTGAGCTTCGACGACATGCGCCACATGGTCGATGACGAACTGGTGCGGGCTCATCGCGAACGCGGTCTCTCCCCTGAGCGGCCCAAAATTCGTGGTACTTCGCAGAATCCTGACGTCTACTTCCAGGGCCGTGAAACGGTGAACAAGTACTACGAGGCGGTTCCGTCCATTGTGCAGGCGCAGATGGACAAGTTCGCCGCACTCACTGGTCGCCAGTACAATCTGATCGACTACGTCGGCGCCCCCGATGCTGAACGGGTCATCATCATGATGGGTTCGGGTACCGATACCGCCCACGAACTGGTTGACTATCTGGTCTCCCAGGGCGAGAAGGTAGGCCTGCTCAAAATCCGCCTGTTCCTGCCCCTTCCGGTCGAGGTTCTGGCCAAGGCGCTGCCGGC
>JAUWLU010000361.1 GCA_030613545.1 Desulfuromonadales bacterium | reverse complement strand
GGCAACTCCTTTTCCGGTCCTTTTTCGAGAAGACGCAGCTTTTTCGCATCGACAAGGGGCAAAAACCGATTTACGGATGGCAGAACGCGGCAGCGGGTTGCCTGGCCGGCCTGATCGACCGGCAGGGATTGCTCCTCGGAGCCGCGGTGGTGAGGCGGATCCAGGCCGACGGCCTGGAGTTGCTCAGCCCGTGCCGCTCAGCTGAACAGCTGGCCGCTGTCCGTCTGGGAAGACTGCGCATCGACCCCCTGACCGGCAGAGAACTGCACCACTCCAAAAACCCGGATTGCGAAAGCGGAGCTGAGATCTGATATCCTTTAAGCGTCAGGGCTGCCCCCGGCCGGTTTGGCCGCGCGGGCCTTCGGGAGCAAGGTCATGAAACAGCTTGAGACCCTTTGGCAATTGATCGACGGTCTCGCCGAGCGTCCGGCCGGATGTGCCGTAATCAGATTTCGCGATGGCGAAACGGAATGTCTTTCCTGGCAGGAACTGTCCCGTGACATAAAGCGATTTACCGCAGCGCTGATGGCGGCCGGTCTGCGGCCGGGGGAGACGGTGGCGCTCCAGGCCGACAATAGCTCGGAATGGATACTGAGCTGCCTGGCCATCCTGCGCGCCGGGGGAGTGGTGACCCCCCTCGATATCCAGCTCGGCACCCAGGACCTGCAGCGCATTCTGGGCGACAGCGGGGCGCGCTTTCTGGTCACGACTGCGGCACTGGCCGAGCGTCTCGCCGCGCTGGCGCTGGCCGAGCCGCCCCGCGCGCTGCTCCTCGACCATACCGAGGATCCGCGGCACTGGCGGCATCTGCTCGCTGCTGAAGGCCCTGCAATGCCGCAACCCGCCGCCGAGGAGCCGGCCGCCCTGTTCTATACCTCCGGCACCAGTGGTCCGCCCAAGGGGGTGCCCCTGACCCATGGCAACCTGGTGTTTCAGATCGAACGGCTGCTCGAAACCGGTCTGGTCCGTCCGACCGAGCGGCCCCTGATGCCGTTGCCCCTGCATCACGTCTATCCCTTTGTCGTCGGCATGCTGCTGCCGTTGGCAGCGGGGGTGCCGATCATTCTCCCCGGCGGCCTGACCGGACGAGAGTTGATCTACGCCTTACGCCAGGGCCGGGCAACCATGTTTATGGGCGTGCCGCGGCTCTACGAGGCGCTCTATCAGGGGCTCGCCGAGCGGGTGGCGGCATCCGGCTGGCTGGTGCGGCTGTTCTTTCGCACCGGCATGGCCCTCTCGACCCGTCTCGGCCACCGCCTGGGTATTCACTGGGGGCGCGGGTTGCTGGCGCCTTTTCGGCGGGGCATCGCCCCCCGGGTGCGGATTATGGCTTCGGGGGGGGCGGCCCTCGATCCGCAGCTGGCTCGCCGGCTCGATGCCCTGGGCTGGCGAGTCGCCATCGGTTACGGCCTGACCGAAACCTCGCCGCTGGTGACGGTTCTGCTGCCCGGCGAGCTGCGCTTTCAGTCCGTGGGACGTCCCCTGCCCGGGGTCGAAGTCCGCATCGAGCCGGTGCCGGAGGTCGCCGGGGAGGAGCAGCTGCCGGCGGTTGGCGAGGTGTTGGTGCGGGGAGCCGGGGTCTTCAGCGGGTATCGCAATCTGCCCGAACTGACGGCCGAGGCTTTTTCATCCGACGGCTGGTTTCGCACCGGCGATCTTGGCGCCCTGGACGATAAGGGCTATCTGACCCTGGCCGGC
>JAUWLU010000124.1 GCA_030613545.1 Desulfuromonadales bacterium | reverse complement strand
CCAAAACGGCTCGGAAAGCGGTACTTTTGCATGGGGTTATCCGATCGACGGCCGGCATTCCCGGCCGCAGGCTCTGCCTACCCTTACAGCATAACCGGCGGCGGCCCTCTTTGCAGCGCGGCCTCAGCCGCCGACCATGCCGACAACCGCCCCGGTCATGCAGGTCGCTAAGGTACCGGCGACGATGGAGCGCAGCCCCAGAGCGACGATTTCACCCCGCCGCTGCGGCACCATGGTGCCGAGGCCGCCGATCATGATCCCCAGGCTGCCGAAGTTGGCGAATCCGCACAGGGCGTAGCTCATGATCAGCCGGCTGCGCGAACTCAGAGTTTCGGCGGGCAGCGCCGCGAGGTCGAGGTAGGCCAGCAGTTCGTTGAGCACGACCTTGGTACCGAGCAGACGGCCAGCGGTCAGGGCTTCACTCCAGGGCAGACCGATCAGCCAGGCGAGAGGCGCCAGCAGCCAGCCGAGCCGCCGCTGCAGACTCAGGGGCTGCTCGGCGACCGGCGGCAGCAACCCGAGCAGCTCATTACCGAGCTGCACCAGGGCCACCAGCACGATAAGCATGGCGACGATGTTGAATAGCAACTGCAGACCCTCAGCAGTACCGCGGCTAACGGCGTCCATACTGCCGGCATAGGGCTCGAGGCCGGCCAATCCCCCCTCGGTCGCCGCCTCGGTGGAGGGCACCATGAGCTGCGCCACGACGATGGCCGCCGGAGCGCTGATCAGGGAGGCGGTAAGCAGATGGCCGAGGGCGTCGGGGATCACCCCCTGCAAGATCTTGGCATAGAGAATCAGAACCGTGCCGGCGATGGTGCTCATGCCGCAGGTCATGAGGGTGAAAAGCTCGCTGCGGGACAGCCGCTGCAGGTAGGGGCGAATCAGCAGCGGCGCCTCAATCATGCCGACGAAGACGTTGGCAGCCGCCGCCAGTGAAAAAGCAGGGCCGACAGGACACTGACCACCAGCACCAAGGGCAGGGCTCGGCAGGCAAGGACAAAGGAGCTGCCCGTACCGGTGGCGGCATAGGGCAGCGGTCCGCCGCCGAGAAAACCAAACACCAGGGCGGTGCCGGCTTCGGTAGCACGATCGAGGGCCAGCACCCCTCCTTACCCCTCGCCGGCCTCAAGTGAGGCCGAGAACCACCAGATTGACCAGACCGATCAGGGACCCGAGCAGGGCACCGAACAGATTGATGTACTTGAAGTGGTCCTCCATGATGTCGAGGAGCAGTCGCTCGACGGTCAGCACATCGAGGGTGTTAACCTTCTCTTCCACCACCCGCCGAATGTTAAGGGTGTCAACCAGCTGCGGCACCTCTTTTTTCAGCAGTTCGGCAAGGTGAACAAACAGGCCTTCCTGCAACTCGCTGCGTACGTCAGCCGAAAGCCGCGCCGAAAGACAACCCAGCGGCTGATGAAAGACCCACTGCTCGGTCTTCTCGGCCAGCACCCGGTCGACGGCATCCCTTGCCGCGGGACTGGCCAAGGCACCCAGCAAGCGTTTGGCCAGCTGCTCGCGCATGCGCGACACGCTGCCGGCGGGCAGGGAGGCATCAAGCATCTCGCCAAAGGAGCGGTCCTTGATGGCATCGAAACCCTTCTCCAGCAGACCGCGCAACGCTTTCGCCGCAGCCGGACTCTGCAACCAGGCCACCGCCTGGTCGCGCACAAAGCGCTTAGCACCGGCCACCTTTTCATAGGGCAGGGGCTCGACGAAGGAACTCACCGGCCGCTCCAGCAGACTCTCCACTCGGGAACGCAGCAGTTCGGCCACCTGCTGCTGGGTGCGCTCTTCCCGCAGCCAGCGGGAAATCTCGTCGCCGGCCTGATCAAGAAAATCGGGAATCTTCTCGCCGATCTTGTCGAGGTCGATAAAACCGGACACCAGGCTCGACAGGGCACCGAGGCCGTCGATAAACTTGGCCAACGCCTCCTTGGCCCGCTCCACCAGCCGGGCACGAAACTCGGGATCGTAGAGCAGCCCGCCGAAATGGTCGAGCAACGCCGGAATCTCCCGTTCGATCTGCACCAGCAGCGCCTCGACCAGTTGTTCCGGCAGCAGCTCCTTGAGACTGCGCTGGGAGGTGAACAACGTTTCCAACTGCTCGTCGATGAGCCGTTCGACGGCCCGTGCGGTTCCCTCCGATTGCAGCAGACCGGCCAGCTTGCGCTCCACATGGCCCATCAGCAGCATGCGCTTGGGCCCGGCCAGGAAACTGGCCGGATCCCGCTCCAGCAGCTCATCGCCGCGACGCTGCAGATAACCGCGCAGGCTCTGCTCGAACTCGCTGCTTTGCAGGTAATCGAACAGGGCCTTGAGACCTTTCCAGCGCAGCATTTCAACCAGCTCGCGAAAACGACCCTGAAACTTGCTTGGTACCAGCGAGGCCAGCGGCCCCAGTTCCCGGTCGAGAAAGGAGCCGAGCTTGTCGTTCACCGCCTGTTGCAGCTCGCGACGAAAGCCTTCCTTCTCCAGCGCCAGGCCGACGTCTTTCGCGGTCAGCAGATGGGAGCCGACCACGCCACCCATGGACTTGGCCAACTCCCCCCGCTTGGAAGGAATGATCCCCGGCGTCAGCGGGACGCGCAGGCCGCAGACCCGCCATGGATTGAGAGGGCGAAACAGCATGCGGATAGCGATATAGTTGGTTACGTAGCCGATCACCGCGCCCAGAACCGGGGGCAGCACATAAGGCAGAATCTGTCCTAGAGTCATTGTATCGAATCACTTTCAGGAACCTTCAACGGTCCCTCTGGAAGGCTGTTATTCCATCTCGACCAGTGAATGGTCACCGATATTCATTCGCCGCGGACTGCCGGTGAGCTGCACCGCATCGCCGAGAATGCTTTCGGTCAGGGTCATGCTCTGCACGCGGCAGTCGGCATTGATGATCGAATCCTTGACGATACTGGCCTCGATAAGACAGCCGGCGGCTACCGATACGTTGGGACCGATAATGGAGCCGCGCACCGTGGCTCCGGCAGCGATCGACACCGGCTCGATGATGACCGTATTCTCCACCGTTCCCGCGCAACCGACCGGATTGCCGGTCAGCAGGTAGCGGTTGGTCTCCAGCAGGGTCTCCGGCTTGCCGCAGTCGAGCCAGGCGTGGATCTCCGGCGCGCAGAACTTGATGCCGTCTCGAATCATGCGCATAAAGACCGCAGGCAGATAGAACTCTCCCTTGACCGTCTCCCCGGCAGCGATGGTCTGCTCCAGATAGGCCATGAAACGCTGGCCGTCCTTGAGGTAATAGAGGCCGACCTGAGCCAGGCGGGAAATCGGGGTGTCCGGCTTTTCGACCATATCGACGATATAGCCCTCTTCGACCACATTGACCCCGAAGCGCTGAAAATCTTCGACTTCCTTGGAATAGATCAGGCCGTCGCAATCGGCGCACAGGTCGGGGATTTTAGCCAGGTCGGTGACGAAGATGGTATCGTTAAAGACCACCAGCACTTCGTCGCCGGCGACGATACGCGGCGCCGCCAGGGCCACCGCATGGGCCGGGCCGAGCCGCTCTTTCTGCACAATGTAGCTGCAGTTGAGCTCGGGAAAGTGCTGTTCCATAAAACGCTCGATCTGGCTGCCGTTTTCATCGGTGATAAAAATCAGTTCCTCGGCATCGACGGCCAGCACCCGCTCGACGATGTGTTCGAGCACGGTTTTACCCGCCACCTGCACCAGCGATTTGGCCTTGGTATGGGTATGCGGGCGCAGGCGGGTGCCTTTGCCCGCTACCGGCAGAATAATTTTCATGAATCCTCCCTCTATTAATGATGATGATCTCGCAAAAAGTCATGAGATGGCTAAGCAAAAATTTCGACCTACAAGGCGTAGTGGTTTTTCAGGAGTGAAGGCATACATATAGTATGTCAAAGTCCTGAAAAACCACTGCAACGTAGTCGGGTGGACTTTTTGCGACGCCATCAAAGATGATGAATCGCGATCGGTCGGATAGGTCCTTGTCAGAAGCGGTCCCTTCGGGTAGCATACGGCCCAGCCCGGGCTCTGCCAAAAAACCGGCACCGGCCACAATCATAACCGTATTTTAATCGCAGAACAAGCCACACTTGACCGGGACCGATCAGCCCGACGACAAGGAGTCTCCATGAAGGACCATCTGCTGCGCGTCGCCACTCAGGACGGCACGCTGCGTGCCGCCGTCGCCGTCACCACCAACCTGGTCGAAGCCATCCGTCAGCGCCAGGACACCGACCCCACAGCCACCGTTGCTCTTGGCCGGCTGGTCAGCGGCGCGGCGGTGATGGGCAGCCTGCTCAAGGGCGACCAGCGGCTGGCGCTGATGGTGGAAGGCAACGGTCCGCTGCAGAAACTACATGCCGAAACCGATGCTCGCGGCCAGTTGCGGGGCTCGGTCAAGGTGCCGATATCGGGCATTCCGCCCACTGCTGACGGCTTCAACGTACCAGCCGCCGTCGGCCGAGCCGGCTTCCTGCATGTGGTGAAGGACCTCGGCCTCAAGGAACCGTATCGCGGCATGGTCAACCTCTACAGCAGCGAAATCGCCGAGGACCTGGCCTACTACCTGACCTCCTCCGAGCAGGTGCCGTCCACCGTAGCCCTCGGCGTCTACCTCGAACAGGAGGGCCGGGTCGCCGCCGCCGGCGGCCTGCTGGTGCAGGCCATGCCCGAGGGCGAAGAGGCCCTCATCGCCCTGCTCGAAGAACGGCTGGTGGCGCTGCCCCCTTTAACCACCTTGCTGCGTAACGGTCAGGGGCCGGAGCAGATTCTGCAGCAACTCTTTACCGGCATCCCCCTCGGCACCTCGGAGATGACTCCGCTGGAATTTCGCTGCACCTGCAGCCGCCCGCAGGTGCTGTCCATGCTCAAGTCCCTCGGCCGGGAGGAACTGAAGGAGATGGCCGAGCAGGACGAATCGACCACCGTCACCTGCGAATTCTGCAAGGAGCGCTATAGCTTTACCGGAGCGGAGCTCAAGGAATTGCTTGATGGCCTGAAGCCCGTTGACAAGGGGCCGAAATAAACCATGAGCCTGCGGCTACTGACCCCAGAGGCCTTTCTCCAGCGTGCGGCAAGCTGCCCCGTATTCGACGCCCGCACCCCCGGCGAATACGGCAAGGCCCATATTCCCGGCGCCCATAATCTGCCGCTGTTCAGCGATGAAGAGCGACATCAGATCGGCATCCTCTACAAGACGCAGGGACGGGAGGCGGCGGTGCTGCGGGGGCTGGAGATGGTCGGACCGCGCCTGACCGATTACGTGGCCCGGGTCAAGGAAACCACCGACAGCCGGCAGATTCTGATTCATTGCTGGCGCGGCGGCATGCGCAGCTCTTCACTGGCCTGGCTGCTGGAGACCGCCGGCTATCGAGTAGCACTCCTCAAGGGCGGCTACAAGGCCTATCGCCGACAGGTCCAGGCCACCCTCGCCGCCCCCTGGCCGCTGCTGATTCTGAGCGGCATGACCGGCAGCGGCAAAACGGAACTGTTGCAGATGCTTCGTCGCCGCGGCGAGCAGGTGCTCGACCTGGAAGGGCTGGCCAGCCATCGCGGTTCAGCCTTCGGCGCCATCGACGGCCTGGCGCAACCGACCAGCGAACAGTTCGAAAACGACATCAGCGCCCAACTGCAAACCTTTGTTGCCGACAGACCGATCTGGGTCGAAGACGAAAGTCGCAGAATCGGCCGGGCGGTGATCAACGAAGCCCTGTATCAACAGATGCGCAAAGCCCCGGCGGTGCAAATCGACGTGCCGCGGGAACGGCGAGTCGAGCGGCTGTGCGCCGATTACGGGGATGAAGCGCCGGAAAAACTGGCCGACGCGGTCGCCAATATCAGTAAGCGGCTCGGCGGCGAGAAGACCCGCGCTACCCTGCAGGCCATCGCCAACGGCGACTTTTCCGCGGCGGCTCACGCCATTCTCGACTATTACGACAAAACCTACCTCTTTGGCCTGTCGCAAAGAGACCCGCAGCGCATCATCGTGCTCAACCCCACCCCCGACCGGCCCGGCGAGATAGCCAGCGCCCTGATCGCACTGAGCAAAGAGTTGCCGCTCACGCCAGTGGCCGAGCCCTGACGGCCACACACTCTTCGACTCGATAGCCCTGATCAAGACAGTGGGACACCAGCCGCCAGCTGCATACCTATTTCAGACTCAACAGTCCTTCTTCGATGCCCGTGCTAAAGGCAATTGTGGCCCGATTGAGGGCTTTTTCCAAAAGACACCTCTTTCGATTGAGGCACAGATTGCCGGCATAGCTGGTGGCTTACTGAAGTTCATAATTAGCAGGCTACTTCGAATAATCGCCGATTTCATGTTGCTTCGGCGCCAAATGGCATTAAACTGCGGCAGGAAGGGTCAAGAACGACTATTTACCGATAATCGCCGCCGAATATGCTACATTTAAAACTCAATCTGCTGGCCATGCCAGATTTCGGATCGGAGGTACTGAGGATGG
>JAUWLU010000273.1 GCA_030613545.1 Desulfuromonadales bacterium | reverse complement strand
ATGTGGTGCTCCCCTGTCTCTTTTTTTTTGAATGTTGCTCGCTCTGGTAGGCATTGTTGGCAATCGGGTTAAGCGAGAAGCTTCAACAACACAAGAACTAGGAGGAATTAGGTATGGCACAGGCAATGATCGATCAATTGGTAGCCAATGCTAGAAAGGCTGCTGACGAATTCAGGGGCTTCACCCAGGAGCAGGTCGACAAGGTTACTGCGGCAATGGACGTGGCCAGCGTTGCTAACGAAGTCAAGCTCGCCGAAATGGCTGTTGAAGAAACCGGTATCGGCCGGGCCGATCACAAGGCGATCAAGAATCACCTTGGCGCCCACGTTGTTTACGAGTATTTCAAGGACAAGAAATCCGTCGGTGTTATTGACGAAAAAGAAGGCGTGAAGTATATTGCCGAGCCTTTTGGTGTGCTTGCGGCCGCTACTCCGACCACCAATCCGACCTCCACTGTCATGTTCAAGTCTTTGATTGCCATGAAGACCCGTAACGTGATCATCTTCGCTTGCCACCCCCGCGCCCAGAAGTGCAGTGTCGAAGCGGCGAAGATCATGCAGGAAGCTGCCGTTGCTGCCGGCGCTCCCAAGAACTGCATCCAGTGGATCGACACCCCTTCCATCGAAGCAACCGGCATGCTGTTCAACCATCCGGATGTGAACCTGATCCTCGCCACCGGCGGCAACGCCATGGTCAAGTCCGCATACAAGTCCGGTCACCCCGCCATCGGCGTCGGTGCTGGCAACACCCCGGTTTTCGTTTCGAAATCCGCCAACCTCAGCGTGGCCGTCAACAACGTTATCGCTTCCAAGACCTTTGACAACGGCACCATCTGCTCTTCCGACCAGTCGATGATCTTCGACGACCAGGCAACTTGTGACAAGGCCGTGAAGCTTCTGCTTGAGCGCGGCGCTTACCTGGTTAAAGAGGACGAAAAGGCCAAGCTTGAAGCAATTATGTTCGACAAGGAAAGAGGCGTTCCGGCCATGGCCATCGTCGGCAAGTCGCCCCAGGTCATCGCCAAACTGGCCGGCATCGAGGTGCCTGAGGATGCCCAGCTGCTCCTCGTGCCCCTGACCTGCATCGGTCCTGACGACTGGTTCAGCCATGAAAAACTCTCCCCGGTCCTCGGCTACATCAGCTACAACAGCACCGACGAAGCGATCGACGCAGCCAAAAACCAGCTTCTCTGGGGTGGCGCTGGTCACACCGCTGTTGTCCATGCCCAGGACGAGGAAGTGCTTAACAAGTTCGCCATGGAAATCCCTGCCAACCGTCTGCTCCTCAACCAGCCCGCGGTGCACGGCAGCATCGGTCTCATTTACAACAAGCTGCCGCCTTCACTGACCCTCGGTTGTGGCACCGACGGTGGCAACTACCTGGGCAACAACATCAACTACTCCGACCTGCTGAGCATCAAGACGGTTGCCGAGCGTATCGTCGATTACGAGCGGGACG
The DNA here is from genome assembly GCA_030613545.1 of Desulfuromonadales bacterium. Lineage (GTDB taxonomy): Bacteria > Desulfobacterota > Desulfuromonadia > Desulfuromonadales > Syntrophotaleaceae > Syntrophotalea_A. The sequence continues at coordinate 1,446 of JAUWLU010000273.1, read as the reverse complement.
AGTAAGATCTCAAGAAGGACCTGATCGGATAAATTTCCCGGAAGGGAGTCATTGATCCGATATTGAAGAACGGTTAAAAGTGGGACTTTTCCTTGCGAAAAGTCCCACTCGTTTCTTCACCATTAGGCAAAACAAGCCCCTGCTCCGGCCATAAACGGAGCAGGGGCTTGTTTTGCCGTATTGGAAACCAGGTTCCGGCTATGATGGCCGATGGGCTTTAAGAGCGAGAAAGATGGCGAACATGGCTGCTGAAAAGAAGGCCGGGCCACCCACGGCTAAACGCCCCGGCTGGTCGCGGGCGCTGGATATCCTGTTGCGTACCGGTCATATCGGTGTGGTCGGGGTCCTGCTTGGTGGCGCGACCTTTCAGGCGCCTTTACCGGCGGTTCATCACTATGCCTGGCTGGTGGTTTTGACCGGACTCGGTCTGGTCGCTACAGAGCTCCATCACAGCTTGCGCTGGCCTCATGAGGGACGGGGGCTGATGGCTCTGAGCCATATGCTGCCGCTAGTCCTGCTGCATCTGTGGCCGGCCCTTTGCGTTGAACTATTGTGGATGGCCCTGGTGATCGGTGCCATCGGCAGTCATATACCTCGCACCTGGCGGCACTGGTCGCTGGTGTACGGCAAGGTGCAAAAAGAGTTTCAGGGCTGATACTGATCAGATCGACCACAAGGGCCCCCGGAAAATCGGGGGCCCTTGTGGTTTACAAGGAAAGTTTTGACGCTGGTCATCGGCCAAAACGCCTCAGGCATGGTCGAAGGTCATCAGTTTAACCTCCACCCCTTCAAGGGCATTGAGTTTGGCGGCCAGTTCATCCGCTGTTTTCTGTCCTCCCACCAACTCCAGCAGGATTAAACCGTAGCCGGCGCAGAAGCTACCGGTCACCTCATGCAGGCCGATGCGGGTCTTGATATTGCAGCCGTATGCGGTGAGTTGTTCCTGGATATCGGTCGCCTTTTTAATCCGGTCATCAACGTGAATCCCCATGATGATGTGTCGATCTTTGGCCATGGTGTGCTCCTTTGGTCAGGCAGGTTGACAGAATCGATCTGGTCAGGCAATCCAACAGTGGACTGCCTGCGAATTGCATTGGCTCGTCCTTCGGCGGAGGAATATACAGGCGAATGCACCCTGCCAATCGTGATGGACTCGCAAAAAGTCATGTGATGGCTAAGCAAAAAGTTCGCCCTACAAGGCGTAGTGGTTTTTCAGGGGTGAAGGCATACATATGGTATGTCGAAGTCCTGAAAAAGCGCTGCAACGCAGTAGGACTGACTTTTGCGACGCCATCAATTGTAGCAGCCAGGAACTGTTCGACAAGGGGCCTTTGCCGCTGATCTTGGGTGTTTCTATAATAGATATAAAGGAGATTCGAATTCAGTCAGACTGACGGGAGGCGATAGTGGAAAAAGACAGCGGTCGTGAATTCATGGAAAAGACCA
>JAUWLU010000195.1 GCA_030613545.1 Desulfuromonadales bacterium | reverse complement strand
TCGCGCAGGGTCAGAGAAGGCTAAGTACCGTTGCACTGTGCCGCAGCACCGGCGGTTTCTTTGCCGCTCCCCCTCTTGCGCCAGTTGGTTGCTAAAGCCATCGGTCCGCTTCGTTTCCGCACCGGGGGTCGATGTTTCTGTTGGGTAAAACCTAATAACGCGAATGCAACGCCGCCAAGCCACCCTCTGTCGATTCATGCCCGCAGCCGTGTCCGATGCAGGGGAGCCGCCAACGAAGCAGCTTCGTTCCAATAGCGCAACGCAGCAACTTTGATTTTCTAGCTTCCGCAACAGAAGTCTCGGCGACAGCCAATCCGTCTTTTCTTTGGTTACTTTCTTTGGACTAGCAAAGAAAGTAACCCGGCTGCCGGCCGGGACCGGCGAACTTAAGATTACAAGTTTCAGTCTGTTTCAGCTAAAAATCAACTCAGAGAACCGTGCCCATCGGAATCAAAATCGCCGTTGCCTTCTCCCGCCCCCTTGGGTAAGATGGCGCGGTTATCATAATTCACCAGGCCTTCACCGAGCCTCGAGGATAGAACCATGAGAATCATCGACAACAAACTCAGCCTGTGGTCCGCCATCGGCAACACGCCGCTGGTCGAACTGAGCCAGATGCACAACAACCCCCGAGTGCGGATACTCGCAAAGCTGGAAGGCAACAATCCCGGTGGCAGCGTCAAAGACCGGCCTGCCAGCTTCATGCTGCAAAAGGCCGAGGAATCGGGCGCCCTGCGGCCAGGCAAAACAATTCTCGAGCCGACCTCCGGCAACACGGGCATCGCCCTGGCCATGATCGGCGCAGCCAAGGGCTATCGGGTCAAGCTGGCCATGCCCGGCTGCGTCAGCAGCGAACGGCGGGCGGTACTCGAAGCCTACGGTGCCGAAGTGATCCTGTCGCCGCCGGCCGAAGCGACGGACGGCGCCATCCGCCTGGCCCACCGCATCCTTGGCGAACACCCAGACCTGTATTACATGCCCAACCAGTATGCCAACGAAAACAACCCCCTCTCCCACTACTACACCACCGGCCCGGAGATTTACGCCCAGACCGGCGGCAAGATCGACATGTTCGTGGCCGGTATGGGCACCTCCGGTACCCTGATGGGCATGGCCCGCTTTCTCAAGGAAAAGGATCCGCGCATTCAGGTGATCGGCGTCGAACCGACCCTCGGCCACAAGGTGCAGGGGCTGAAGAACATGAAGGAAGCCATCGTGCCCGCCATCTATAACGAGGCGAAACTCGACGGCAAGATCGTCATCGACGACGAAACCGCTTTTGAGACGGCCCGCCAACTGGCCATCAAGGAAGGCGTTTTTGCCGGCATGTCGAGCGGCGCGGCGGTGGCCGGCGCTCTGCGCATGGCCGAGCAACTCAGCGAAGGCACTATCGTCACCCTGCTGCCCGACCGTGGCGACCGCTATCTGAGCACCACCCTGTTCCGCTCCACCTGCGCCTGCTGCCCGCCCTGATATGTAGACAGGCTTCAGGCTACTAACTGCACTTCATTTGCATTCAGTTGCAAGAGTCTTTTCCATTCGCTTCACTCCAAATCTTTCACCACAGAGGACACGAAGAACACGAAGGCAACCATAAAACTTCTTTCGCCTTTCTCTGTGTCCTCTGTGGTAAAAACCAGCCTTTTCTGACAAGCACCGCGTCGACCAACCTACATTATTTTCCACAACAATCCAGAACCCGATTGACAAACCGGCCAACAAGCCAGATAATTCGTTCATCAAACTAATTAATCAGGTGACAACTTCTATGACCAACAAAAAGAGAATGAGTGACGTCATCGAAACCGTCGGCCAGGCACTGGTCAACGCCAAGGCAGAAAAACTGCGCAAAATCGGCGCGCCTGAAATCAACCTGACCCAGTTCCAGTACATCAGCGTCATCAATCAAAATGAGGACCTGAGCTTTACCGGCATGGCCCAGGCCCTGAATCTCAGCAAACCGGCCGTCACCTCGATTATCCACAAGTTGATCGAGCAGGGCTATGTCTACAAGCATCAATCAGCCAGCGACCGGCGGGTTTTTCATATCCATCTGACCGAAGCCGGAAAACAGGTTGCCGAGGCCTATGAGGATTCGCGGCGGGAATACGTCGACGGCATCCACCGTGCGCTAACCGATTGCGAATTCAAGCAGTTGCTCGAATTGATGGAAAAGGCCCTGCACTGATTATTTTTGTTGATTTTGTTAGTTCGGTAAACTAATTTACACTTGGTCCGGGCGTCGGCTGGCCTTCCGCCTGCCCTCCCCGTGGGAACATGATAACGTTCCTCCGCTCATAAAAAGAGTGCTTTTCGGCACTTTAAAAGCACCCTCGAAAGGACCACTCGCCATGGCCAGCCCCCTGAACAGCAACGCGGCCGCGCCGAACTTTTTAAATCGTCCGGGCCGCACGGTCTGCCTGGCAGCCTGGCTGCTGGTCCTGCTGCTCATAGCCCTCCCAGCCGCCGCCGCCCCCCTGCGCATCGGCGTGGTCATGGATGGCCCCTGGGCCGGAAACGGCCCGCTGCTTGAGCTGTTCAAAGCAGAGGTTATCGCCCTGACCAGCGGCGAATTCCCGGTCAGCTTTGAGGCCGACAAGACCGTGACCGGCGACTGGACCATGACCGGGGTGAAAATAGCGGCCGACAAACTGTTGAATGACCCCGAGGTCGATCTGCTGCTGGCCATCGGCGTTCTGACCTCCCACGATCTGGCCCACCGCGGCCCGCTGCCCAAACCGACGGTGGCGCCGTTCGCCGTCGACCGCGCCATCCAAGGCTATCCTCTGCTGCAAACGGCGAGCGGAGTCCACAATTTCTGCTACCTCGCTTCACCGTCACCGATCCGCCGGGACATGCAGGCCTTTGGCGACCTTCTGCCTTTCCGGCGGCTGGCGGTTCTGACCAATCGTCCTTACCTCGATGCCATTCCCGCTCTTACAGACGAACTCGCCGCCAACCTGGCCAGTAAAGGCATCGCAATGACCTCCGTCGCGGTCGACAGCTCGGCGGTGGCAGCCCTCGCGGCCCTGCCGGAAGATATCGATGCGGTCTATGTGACTCCTCTGCTGCGCCTGCCGCAGACAGAGTTTCAGGTCTTGATAGAGGGCCTCAAGTCGCGGGGCTTGCCGAGCTTTTCCTATTTCGGCCACAGCGAGGTGCAGCAGGGCATCTTGGCCGGCGCCGCGCCGAAATCGGATTTTCCACGGCTGGCCCGACGCACCGCCCTCACTATTCAGAGCATCCTGCTGGGCAAAGACCCCGGCGAACTTCCGGTCTTTTTCTCCCAGGAGGACAGGCTCAGCATCAACATGGCCACCGCCCGAGCTATTGGATTTTCCCCGACATGGGAACAGCTTATTGAAGCGGAGCTGATAGCTGAAGAAGCAAACGGTCCGACCCGGGAATTGACCCTGACCGAAACCGTCAAAGAGGCCCTGAACGTCAATCTCGATCTGGCGGCGTCAGATCGTCGCATTGCCGCCGGCGAAGCCGAGGTGCGTAAAACTCGGGCAGCCCTGCTGCCTCAGCTGGCCATTGCCGCCAACGGCCTGATCCTCGACGAGGACCGGGCCGAAGCCAGCTTCGGCAGTCAGGCTGAACGGTCGGTAACCAGCGGCCTGGTGCTGGAACAATCCCTCTATTCGGAATCGCGGTGGGCCAATTATCATGTGCAAGGTCGGCAGCAGGAGGCCAGGCTGCAGGAACGGCGCCAGCTGCGCCTCGATATCGTCCAGGCTGCGGCATCCGGCTATCTCGATGTGCTGCGCGCCAAGACCCTGCAAACCATCCAGACCAATAATCTGCGTCTGACCCGCTCCAACCTCGCTCTGGCCCGCCGCCGCCAGGCTGTGGGCTTTTCCGGGCCAGCCGAAGTCTATCGCTGGGAGAGTCAGCTTGCGCGGGACCGCAAGGCGGTCGTTCAAGCGGCCACCCAACGTTTCCTGGCTGAAATTGCCCTCAACCGCCTACTGCAACGCCCGGCCGAAGAGGCCTTCTCCACTGCGGAAGTCGATTTGGGCGCCCCCGAGTTTCTGGTTTCCGACCAGCGTCTCGGACCCTACCTGGCCACCCCCGCCGCCTTTGCCCGCTATCGCAACTTCATGGTTCGAGAAGGACTGGCCGAGGTACCGGAATTACAGCGAATCGACCGGGCCATCGACGCACAAGAGCGTTTGCAACTGGCGGCCCGGCGTTCTTTCTGGGCCCCGGAAATATCCCTGCGCGCCGGCCTCAGCCAGCAGCTATACGAGGGGGGCGCGGGGGTCGACTCTCCCTTCACCGGCCTCCTGCC
>JAUWLU010000251.1 GCA_030613545.1 Desulfuromonadales bacterium | reverse complement strand
CTCGAGAAGAAGCTTTTTGCCGTTGTGGATAACCGTAGTCACGGTCTTATGAATGGGAATCGTTTCGCCGTCACTCCTCACCAACACATCCTCGCAGGTTTCCAACTGCTGGCCCCGGTCGGTGACCGGACAGCTGACTTTGTCCGCCGGGCAAACATAGGTGTGGCAGATATGGCCGATCAAGTCTTCTTTTGGCCGCCCGATCATTTTTGTTGCATAAGCGTTGGAATCGACAATGCGATGCGTTTCAGGGTCGACGAGCAGGACTCCAGCATGGAGGGAGTCCAAAATGGTATTGCCCCATGCCTCGCGTGCCCTGAGTTTTTGCTCAGCAAGCTGATGGGCAGCTTCTCTGGCTTCCAGTTCGGCAATACGTTCGCGAGCGGCTGTTAATTCTGCAATGAGATCCTGGTTATTGTTGTTCTTGTCTCTCGGCATCAGATTTTTCCCGTGATGTTATTCTCTCACCATCTAGCTGGTCCCTGGTTTCAAAATATAGAAACCGGGATCCAGCCCCCAACAAATGTAACAGCGTTTTAAGCTCAAGAGAGTACCTGATTCAGCGTCGTATAGCAAAGAGATTTTCGCTGTCGGCTGTTCAGCTTTTCCCTGGTTTTTTGGCTGTCTTCATGGGTGAGCGTGGCGTGTGATTAGATGTCAGATCCCGAAATTCATCCTCCACAACGTCCCTTAGGTTTCAGATACGGGGGTGTCGCGGGATGGAAAAAACACAGGATTCGGGGTGGGGGTGGCGATCAGCAGGAGCATGAGTGGCGCAGGGTTTTCATGGGCGAATGATTTCGTTTTGAGAAAAGTCATATTTCAAGACTCGACCCCACAACCGGTGGCAAATCCCTGGGCAAGAACTCGCCCCGCGGCACGTCGCGGGGCTTTTGTGGGAACAGAGGATCGACACCCTGCTAGATCGGCCGCACGTTTTCCGCCTGGGGCCCCTTCGGCCCCTCGACGACATCGAAACTGACACGATCTCCTTCGTTGAGGGTCTTGAACCCCTCGCCTTGAATAGCGGAAAAGTGAACAAACACGTCGGGCCCGCTGTCCTGCTCGATGAAACCGAACCCTTTCGCCTCATTGAACCACTTGACTGTTCCTTCTGCCAATTTAAGCCTCCTTGTTCTCATGCGGGTTTTTTGTAATGCAGCATTGCGGTAAATATACCAAAGACCGGGAGAAAGCCAAGCTCGTGTGAAATTCGGGACAGATTTATTTGTTGCTAAATTGATTTGTCACGCATGGAGCGCCTGGGCGGCCACCGCACGCCGTGCTAGCGGGCGGCCGAACCTGCGGAGTGGAGGGACGGGCTCGGGACTGCAGCTAGCTGGTGTCCATCCGGAGTTTCCGGATGGAAACTAGCTGGCGGCTTGCCAGGGGATCTTGCTCATTTATAATTTTTACTCTGACGGCAGCATGCTGTCCTATGCAACTTGCCAGGCAATAGAGCCAGCGATGCTGTTCGCCACCCGCAAAACGGAGCCTGGCCCATAACCCTGGGCTTCGGCGACAGCGACGCCCCGGCCACTGCCCATCGCCACCGCCCCCCTGCCCCGGAGGATTTATGCCCGCCCTGCCCCCGTCCCGCGACCTGGCCCGCACCATGCTGGCCGTCCTGCTCATCGGCGGCTTGATCGCCGCCAGCTTCTGGGTGCTGCGCCCTTTCCTGCCGGCTATGATCTGGGCCACCATGATCGTGGTGGCCACCTGGCCGCTGCTGCTGGCCGCCCAGCAGCGCTTGTGGGGCAAGCGCCCCCTCGCCGTCGGCCTGATGACGGTCGCGCTGGTGCTGCTGCTGGTGGTGCCCTTCACCCTGGCGGTCGGCACCGTCGCCGCCAACGCCCCCGAGATCGGCGCCTGGGTTAAATCCCTGGCCGCCATCAGCCTGCCGCCGCCACCGGAGTGGCTGGCTGATCTGCCCTTGGTCGGCCCGTCCCTGGCCGCAAAGTGGCAGCAGATCGCCGCCGTCGGCCCCGAGGAACTCTCCGCCCGCCTGGCACCCTATGCCCGCCAGCTGGTCGGCTGGTTTTTGGCCAAGGCGGGCAGCCTGGGGATGCTCTTCGTCCACCTGATGCTGACCCTCGCCATCTGCGCCATTCTCTACGCCCGGGGCGAGACGGCCGCCGACGGCGTGCTGCGCTTCGCCCGCCGAATCGCCGGCCCCCAGGGCGCCAACGCCACCCACCTCGCCGCCCAGGCCATCCGCGCGGTGGCCCTGGGCGTGATCGTTACCGCCCTGGTTCAATCGGCCCTGGCCGGCATCGGCCTGATGGCCGTCGGCATGCCCTATGCCGCCTTTCTCACCGCGCTGATCTTTTTGCTGGCGGTGGCCCAGCTCGGCCCCGCCCCGGTGCTGGTGCCGATCGTGATCTGGCTGTACTGGCAAGGCCGCCCGGGCTGGGCCAGCTTCCTGCTGATATGGACCATCATTGTTGGCGGCCTCGACAACTTCCTGCGGCCGCTGCTGATCAAACGGGGCGCCAACGTACCGCTGCTGCTCATCTTCGCCGGGGTGATCGGCGGCCTCATCGCCTTCGGCATTATCGGCCTGTTCATCGGCCCGGTGGTGCTGGCCGTGAGCCATACCCTGCTCGCGGACTGGGTCGGGGAGCGCAGCGGCGCTGCCTAAGCTGCTGCTTGCCGCTGACAAACCGGCTGCGACGGTTACACTGATGAGGCCGGGCGGCCCGCCGCTCGCTCCCGGAATCAAAACTGGATCCTGCAGAAAGCAAACCCCATGGCCATTGTCATTACCCCCTTTTACGCCGGCCTGCTGGCGCTGCTGTTTATCGGCCTCAGCGTCCGCGTGGTGCGCCTCCGGCGCCAGGAAAAGATCGCCATCGGCGATCGAGACCACAAACTGCTGCAACGCTGTAGGTCAAAATTTTTACTTAGCCATCTCATGACTTTTTGCGAAAGCATCAAACGTTGGGTTGAAATCCGGGATATGCGGGAAAGATTTATTTGTTGCTTGACCGGAAAGCAGCAGGCCGAGGAAGAAGTCGCACAAAGACTGTGGGCATAAGGCTGGAAACGAGAAGGCCCGACAGGCCAAAGAAGGGCTTTGGACTAAAGGAAAGTTGGAGGAAAATATATCTGTATCGGATTTCGCGGATTTCCCACTTTGTAACTGCGGGAATGTAAAAATATCAAGAACGTT
>JAUWLU010000011.1 GCA_030613545.1 Desulfuromonadales bacterium | reverse complement strand
CGCAGGGCCATGACCACCTCTTCGAGGGAGCAGTTTCCGGCCCGCTCGCCGATGCCGTTGATGGTACACTCGATCTGCTCGGCGCCGGCCTGCACCGCGGCCAGGGAATTGGCCACCGCCAAACCGAGGTCGTTGTGGCAGTGGACTGAAAGGATGACCTGGTCGACATTGGGCACATGGTCCTTGAGGTACTTGATGATATTGAAGTACTCGGAAGGGATGGTGTAGCCGACGGTATCGGGGATGTTCACCACCTTGGCCCCGGCGGCAATGACCTCCTGCACCACCTGAGCGAGGAAGGGCAGACGGGTACGCACCGCATCCTCGGCGGAGAATTCCACATTGGGCGTATAACCGGCGGCGCGCCGCACGGCAGCCACCGCGGTGTCGATCACCTGCTGCTCGCTCATCTTGAGCTTGTACTGCATGTGGATATCGCTGGTAGCGATAAAGGTATGAATCCGCGCCCGCTCGCCGGCGTACTTGAGAGCCTTCCAGGCACAGTCGATATCCTGGTCGCTGGCCCGGGCGAGGCCGCAAATCTGACTGCGGCGGGTCGCTTTAGCGACCCGTTTGACAGCCTCGAAGTCGCCTTCCGAAGCGACGGGAAAGCCGGCCTCGATAACGTCGACGTTGAGCTTTTCGAGCTGCGCGGCGATGCGCAGTTTCTCGTCGATGTTCATGCTGGCGCCGGGAGACTGCTCGCCGTCGCGCAAGGTGGTATCGAAAATTGTGATGGTTTTAACGTTATCCATGTGACCTCCAGAAAACCTGTTCCCCAGCCGGTTCGGCGGCGGAGGCAGTCGTGTGTCGATAATGTTCGGGAAAAACCTCGGTGCATGGGCATTGGCTGGGACTCCCCAGCTCACTCAGGTCCGATTCCACAAGACCACCCCCTTTCCGCTCCATGATGTCAACTGCCGTTCGGACGCCCGCAGACAAAAAAAAGCGCCCGCCCAATAACAGGGGCGAGAGCTTCAGCTTCGCGGTACCACCCTGATTCGGCCGCCGCGGCGACCCTTCCTTGACCCTTTACGCGGGCTCACGGCAGCGGCTGAGCGGATGCCGAAACATCCGGTTCACCGATGCGGCTCCGAGGCGAGTTCAGCCCGTCCCTGTATCGGCTCGCAGCAGGCGCCGATTCTCTGTGACAGGGGGGTGAAGCCTACTACTCCTCTTCAACGCCTTTCCATTGATGTGCACCCATTTAAAGCAGACAGGCGCCGGAAGTGTCAAGGGCTTTTCCGGGAAAAACGGCGAAAAGAGGTCGTTTTTAAGGCAGACAAGACAGCGATTCAGTGGCCTAAAACTTATGCCCTTATTGGCGATCGCGGCGCAGCCGCCGCAGCAGGGGCAGCCGCAACAGATAACTGGCCGGGCCGGACAGCACATAACAACCGAACAGGGCAAAGAGCATGATCTGCGGTTCGGCCACCACCACGATGATAATAAAGATCAACAGCACCAGAAAACCGAAGGGCTGGCGCTTGACCAGATCGGGATCCTTGAAGGAATAGTAACGCACGTTGCTGACCATAAGCAGAGCCAGTACATAGATAAGAATCAGCACCGACACCTTGCGGATGGTGCCGGAGCCGCCCAAATGATAAAAGAGCAGCACGCAGGTGGCCACCATGCTGGCCGCGGCGGGAACCGGCAGGCCGAGAAAACGCTTCGATTCGACGGTGTCGACCTGAACATTAAATCGGGCCAGACGCAAGGCAGAGCAGACCACATAGAGAAAGGCCGCCAGCCAGCCGAGTTTACCAAAGGGTTTAAGCGCCCAGGAATACATGAGCAGCCCGGGGGCGACACCAAAAGCCACCAGATCGGCCAGAGAGTCGTACTCGACACCAAAGCGACTGGTGGTGCCGGTCAATCGGGCGACCTTGCCATCCAGTCCATCGAAGATCGACGAGATGAGGATGAACCAGGCCGCCACAAAGTAGCCACCGTTCATGGTCGCGATAATGCCGTAAAAGCCGGCGAACAGGCTGCCGGTGGTAAAGAGGTTAGGCAGCAGGTAGACGCCCTTGCGCAAGCTCTCCCGACGATCGAAAGAGGACGATGATTCGCTCATTTGAGGTAGCCCAGAATGGTTTCGCCGGCCTTGGCCCGGTCACCGACCTTGATCAGCACATCGGAATCGATCGGAAAGTAGACGTCGACCCGCGAGCCGAAACGGATCAGACCACAGCGCATGCCCCGTTTGAGCAGGTCGCCAATTTGCGGATAGACCACGATCCGCCGGGCGATCAGTCCGGCGATCTGTACGAACAACAGTCGCTTACCCGAAGGGTGCTCGACAAGGGTGCCGGCCTGCTCGTTCTGCAGACTGGCCTTATCGAGGGCGGCGTTGAAGAACTCGCCCTTGTTGTAGAACTTATCGACCACCTTGCCGTCGCAGGGCGCCCGGTTGACATGAACATCGAATACCGACATGAAGATGCTGACCTTGATCGCCTCGCTCTTGAAATAGCGCTCCTCGGTGACCGGTCCGACAAACACCACCTTACCGTCCGCCGGCGACACGACCGCCGACTCCTCGGCCTCCACATATCGCTCGGGGTTTCGGAAGAAATAGACCGTAAACAGGGTCAAAGCCAACGCCAGGACGGTCAGCAGACCCCAACTGAGCAGTGCGAAGACCAGAGTGACAAAAGCGAAAAGACCGATAAAGGGGTAGCCTTCCGAAGCGACAGGCTGATGCTGGTTTCTCATAGTGAATATCCTTGCCTGAACCACGCCGGTGAACCGAAAGGTATTTGCTTCGATTCCAAGGCGGTTGGGTTGATTAATGGGTTACTTGGCCGACGTGTCGTCGCCAAGCCAGTTCATCATGCCGCGCAGGCGGCCGCCGACCTCCTCGACAGGGTGCTCGGCACCCTGCCGGCGGCGAGCGGTCATGACCGGCAAACCGGCCTGGTTTTCGAGAATAAAATCGCTGGCAAAAGTGCCATCCTGAATCTCCCGCAGGATCTCACGCATGGTCTCCCTGGTCTGCTCGGTAACGATGCGGGGACCGCGGGTCAGGGCGCCGTATTCGGCGGTATTGGAAATCGCGCAAAGCATCTTCGACAAGCCGCCTTCATAGAGCAGGTCGACCACCAGCTTGAGCTCGTGAAGACATTCGAAATAGGCCATCTCCGGGGCATAGCCAGCCTCGACCAGGGTCTCGAATCCGGCCTGAACCAGGGCTGCAGTCCCGCCACAGAGAACGGCCTGTTCGCCGAACAGGTCTGTTTCGGTCTCTTCGCGGAAACTGGTCTCGATGATGCCAGCGCGCCCGGCCCCGTTGGCGCAAGCGTAAGCCAGAGCCAGCTGCCGGCTATCACCGGCGGGGTCCTGGTGAATGGCGATGAGGCTCGGCACACCGCCGCCGCGCTGGTATTCCTGCCGGACCATATGCCCTGCCCCCTTGGGCGCGACCATGAGAACATTGAGGTCCGGCCGCGGTACAATCTGGCCGTAGAGAATGCTGAAGCCGTGACCGAAGGCGAGATAGGCGCCCTGTTTTAGATGCGGCTCGATGGACTGGCGATAGATGGCCCCGTGCAGTTCGTCGGGAGCCAGCATCATTACCAGATCGGCCTGCTCGACCGCGGCAGCGGTCTCCAGCACCCGCAGCCCGGCCTGCTCGGCCTTGGGCCAGGAGAGGCTACCCGAACGCAGACCGACCACCACCTCAATGCCGCTGTCGCGCAGATTATTGGCATGGGCGTGGCCCTGGCTGCCGTAGCCGATAACCGCCACCGTTCTGCCGGCGAGTATGCCCAGATCGGCGTCCTTGTCGTAATAGACCTTCATTGCCATATATCCTCGTCAGGCTGTGGAGTCGTTACTGACCGCGGCCCATGACCACCGGACCGGAGCGCACCAGCTCCTTGATGCCCATGGGCCTGAGCAGATCGATAACCGCGTCGAGCTTGGTCGGCGCACCGGTTACCTCCAGGGTATAGGAGCGCGGCGTCACGTCGACCACCTTGGCGCGAAAGATATCGACAATGCGCAGGACCTCGGCGCGAGCCTCCTCCTCGGCCGTCACCTTGACCAGGGCCATCTCCCGTTCGACATAGTCCTGACCGGTAAAATCCGTCACCTTGATGGTATCGATCAGCTTGTTGAGCTGCTTGTTGATCTGCTCCAGAATCCGATCGTCGCCGCGGGTGACAATGGTCATGCGGGAAACGCTCGGGTCGAGGGGCGGCGCCACGGACAGGCTCTCGATATTGAAGCCGCGCCCGGAAAATAGCCCCGCCACTCGGGTCAGAACGCCAAACTCGTTTTCCACCAAAACCGAAATGGTATGTTTCATGGTTTCAAAGCACTCCATAGATTCGTGCAGGCCGCCGGCTAGGAAGCCAGCACCATCTCGTTGATTGCCGCTCCGGCCGGCACCATGGGCATGACGTTTTCTTCCCGGTCGACCTTGAATTCCATGAGCACCGGACCGGGGGTCGCCAGGGCCTTTCGAATCACCTCACTGACTTCTTCGGGCCGAGTGGCGCAGAAACCGGTGGCGCCATAGGCTTCAGCCAGTTTGACGAAATCGATGGGCAGTTCCATAGGCGTCTGGCTGTAGCGGCGATCAAAGAACATCTCCTGCCACTGCCGCACCATACCGAGATAATTATTGTTGAGAATAGCGATCTTCACCGGCAGCTTATACTGAACCAGGGTCGCAAGCTCCTGGGAGTTCATCTGAAAGGAGCCGTCCCCGGAGATATCGATGACCTGCCGCTCGGGAAAAGCCGCCTGGGCACCGACCGCCGCCGGCAACCCATAGCCCATGGTCCCCAATCCGCCGGAGGAGCAGAAGGTACGGGGCTGACTGAAGGCAAAGAACTGAGCGGTCCACATCTGATGCTGACCGACCTCGGTGGTGATAATGGCATCGTCGGCGGTCAACTCCCGCAGCTGCTCGATCACATATTGAGGCTTGATGACGCTGTCGCTGGCCTGGTAGGCCATGGGATGGCTGCTCTTCCAAGCGGCGATCTCCGCCCGCCAGCCTGCGGAGCCATCGACCATGGTCGCCAACTCCTCACGTTCCTCGCTCAGAGCGGCGCTGAGCTTGTTCAGCACATCCTTGAGGTCGCCGACAATGGGCAGATCGACCCGTACGTTCTTCTTAATGGAAGTGGGATCGATGTCAATGTGAATGATCTTGGCATGGGGAGCAAAGGAGGCAATCTTGCCGGTAACCCGATCATCGAACCGGGCTCCAACCGCAATGAGCAGATCGGCGTTGGTCACCGCCATGTTGGCGTAATAGGTACCGTGCATACCGAGCATGCCAAGGGCTTGAGGATGGCGCTGTGGAAAAGCGGCCATACCCATCAGGGTGGTGGTCACCGGCGCCTGGGTCATCTCGGCAAAGGCCAGCAGGTCGGCCGAGGCATCGGCTCCGGTCGCGCCGCCGCCGACGTAGAGCACCGGCTTGCGAGCCGCCAGAATCATGCGAGCGGCCTTCTCCATCTGGCGGACATTGCCGCTGTAGGTCGGCTTATAGCCGCGCAGTTCGACCTTCTCAGGGTAGACGAACTTGGCGCTGGCCACCTGAATATCCTTCGGCAGATCGATCAGCACCGGGCCGGGCCGACCGGTGCGGGCAATGTAAAAGGCCTGCTTGACGATGCGGGCCAGGTCCTTGATGTCCTGCACCAGATAGTTGTGCTTGGTAATGGAGCGGGTGATGCCGATAATGTCGACCTCCTGAAAGGCGTCGTTGCCAATCAGCGGCGTCGGCACCTGACCGGTGATGATCACCATCGGCACCGAGTCCATGTAAGCGGTGGCGATACCGGTAACGGTGTTGGTCGCGCCCGGCCCGCTGGTGGCGATGGCCACGCCGACCTTGCCGGTGGTGCGGGCATAGCCGTCGGCGGCATGCACCGCAGCCTGCTCATGACGAGTCAGAATATGGTGAATCGGATAATCCACCATATCGTGATAGATGTTGATGACCGTGCCGCCGGGGTAGCCGAAAACGGTATCGACCCCTTCCTGCTGCAGGCATTCCAACAGAATCTGTGATCCGGTTTTTTTCACAAACAGCCTCCTACCACTCTATGCACAGCAACTCAATAGAAAAACGTGCGTCGCTCAGTCCGCCTGACACACGGCGCCGGTATTGGCCGACGTTACCACAGCGGCGTAACGGGACAGCCAGCCTTTTTTTATTTTCGGCTCGGGACGCTGCCAACTGGCGCGCCGATCGGCCAGCACCGCATCGTCCACCAGCAGCTCAAGGCGCCGCTGGGGGATATTGAGACGGATCGTATCGCCGTCCTCGACCAGGGCGATAAGACCGCCGACCATGGCCTCAGGGGAAATATGCCCGATGCAGGGACCGCGGGTGCCGCCGGAGAAGCGGCCGTCGGTGATCAGCGCCACGCTGTCGCCAAGACCGAGGCCCATGAGGGTAGCGGTCGGCGCCAGCATTTCGCGCATACCGGGTCCCCCTTTGGGGCCTTCGTAGCGAATCACCACCACATCACCGGCAACGACCTGACCATCCATCAGGGCTTCCATGGCCTGCTCTTCCGAATCGAAGCAGCGGGCGCGACCCTCGAATTGCATCATCTTGTCCGAAACCCCGGACTGCTTGACCACCGCACCGTCCGGCGCAAGATTGCCGCGGAGAATGGCAATCCCCCCTTCCGCACGCACCGGATCGCTCAGGGGATGAATAACTGCTTCGTCGACGGGGGGCACCGCGGAGACGATCTCCTTGAGGGAGGGACCGCTCAGGGTCGGGTTGTCCAACACCAGGTCGCCGAGTTGGGAGAGAACCCCGGACACGCCGCCGGCGACATCGAGATCCTCCATAAAGTGCTTGCCGCCGGGATTCATAGAAGCCAGCTGCGGCGTGGTGCGGCTCAACTCGTCAAACAGTTCGAGGGGCACATCGACTTCCGCCTCGCGGGCGATGGAGAGCAGATGCAGCACCGTATTGCTCGAACCACCGAGGGCGAGATCGACGCGAATGGCATTTTCAAAGGCGGCCCGGGTCAGCACCTGGCGGGGGGTGATGTTCTCCCGCACCAGGTCGACGATCCGTTCGCCGGAAGCAAAGGCCAGCCGCCGCTTGAGGGAAGAGACCGCCAGCGCCGTGCCACAGCCGACCAGACTCATGCCGAGGGTTTCGGTGAGAATAGCCATGGTATTGGCGGTGAACAGGCCCTGACAGGAACCGGCACCGGGGCAGGCCCGATCCTCGCACATGGTCAGTTCCTGTTCGTCGATGGCACCGGCCTTGAAGCGAGCCATGGCCTCGAAGGTATCGGTAACGAAGGAATAGCGTCGCCCTTCCCTTCCGGTGCCGGTCTGCATAGGTCCGGCAGTGACAACGATGCTGGGAATATCCAGACGGGCCGCCGCCATGAGCATGCCGGGGGTGATCTTGTCGCAGTTGGTGAGCAGCACCAGGCCGTCGAGACGATGGGCCTCAGCGATGGATTCAACCATGTCGGCGATCAGTTCGCGGGTGGCCAGGGAATAGTGCATGCCTTTATGACCCATAGCGATGCCATCACAGACCCCGGGAATACCGAACAAAAAGGAATAACCGCCGCCGGTATGGACGCCCTTTTCAATAAAACGTTCCAGATCGCGCATGCCGATATGGCCGGGAATCAGGTCGGTAAAGGAGGTGGCGATCCCGATCAGGGGTTTGCCCATTTCCGAACGGGGAAGACCGGTACCGAGCAGCAGGGCCCGGTGGGGAGCGCGTTCAAAACCGCGGGTGATTGCATCGCTACGCTTGCTTGTCATACGATCGGAGCCTTTCTATGCACAGGAATATTCAAAAAAAACAGTTTTCAAAGCCAAATTCATTCAGATCCGCGCCCAAGGTCAGAAAAACGCGAAATCTGATTATCGTCACAGGTAACTGTCGGCGACAGCGCCTGATGGATCGACCATATCGAGGGGTGGACCAGCGGCTGTGCGCCGGTCGGCTAAACAAGAGTTTGGCCAGAGTAAAATAGAGCCCAATGTAGAAAGGGTTCGGGCAACCAGCCCAAACCCTTTCACAACCGGCACCGGGAAAAATTACTGTGTCCTCTCCCGCTTGATCTGTTCCATTTCGTCCTTCCCGGCCAATTTCAATTTTTGAATTTTTTTACGTTCAAGCTCTTCTTCAGGGGTCAAATGTGGTTGTTGGTCCAACATGGTCAGCTGTTTTTCCAAGAGCATATGCTCTTCAAAAAGCAGACGAAAACGGGGCTTTTCGTCGCACAGCTGCTGGAGCGAAGCCAGATCCTGTCCTTCCATTCAGCACCTCCCTGCAAGGGTTGACAAAGAGCGGAAAACCATCTTTAAAATAGCGAAACGCCCTAATCTTGTCAACCTTCAATCGGGTTGTCGGCAGGTCGCTTGGCCAGCATGATTTCGGCCTCCGAAAGCCGAATATAGCGGGGCTCCAGAACTTCCAGGGGAATGGTCTCTTGGTTGCGCAGAGCGGCCAGGGCCAGTGCAGCGGCGGCCGAAGCGCGAGGCTGCTGCAGGGGCCAGGGGACAAAGTGGGCTCGCGAACCGAGTCGCCGCACGATCAAAGAGCGGTAAGCCACGGCACCGCCGCCGACGAACAGCATATCTTCAGAAATTTCCTCGAGCAGCCGCTCCGGAGGGGCAACCCGCTCCTTGTCCAGAACAACAGGAAGCCCCCCTTCCCAGCGATAACGCCCGGCATAGATCTCCTGTTTACGGGCATCGAGCCAGACACTCAGCGAATGGGCCGGATAAGGCACCTGCAGGGCCAGGGTTTGCAGAGAAGAGACTCCGACCACCGGTTTGGCAGTGGCCAGCGCCAGCCCCTTAACCGTGGCGACCCCGACCCGCAGGCCGGTGAAGGAACCGGGGCCAAGCACGACCCCGAAGGCGTCCAGCTCATCCAGTTGCAGATGAGCATCCTGCAGCAGCTGTTGCACTGCCGGCAGCAAGCGGTCGCTGTGGGTGGAGCGAAGATTGAGCAGCACTTCGCCGATCAGTTCTTCACCACGGCTAAGAGCAACACTGCCGGCGGGGGTCGAGGTATCGATAGTCAGAAGACACTCGGCCATTATTGTCCTCCGTTAAAGATTCTCAGGATATCGTTATAAAAGGCCAGCGCCATGAGCAGCACGATGAACAGCAAGCCGATCTGTTGAGCTATTTCGCGCACCCGCAAGGACAAGGGGCGACGAAAGATCAGTTCGAAGACGCCGAACAGCAGATGACCGCCATCGAGAATCGGAATGGGAAAAAGGTTCAGAATACCGAGCTGAATGCTGAGAAAAGCCAGAACCGACAGGATGCTGGCCAAATCGGTCTGGGCGGCCTGACCGGCCACCTGCACCACGGTGATCGGCCCGCCTATATTGCGGGAGGAAACCTTGCCGAGTACCAGCTTTTGAATGAAAAGCAGGGTCAGCTCAATCAGTTCGCGGCTGCGGGCGACGCCCTGGCCCAAGGCTTCCTTGAGCGCGAAGCGTTTGAAGATGGTCTCAACCTGCGGCGCAATACCGATCAAAAATTCGCTTTCCCCATCGCGGCGGATTGGAACGATGGCTATTTCCAGTTGTTGACCGTTCCGTTCCACAAGAAAGTACTGATTGTCCCCTTCGGCCTGCTGAATGATGGACTTCAGGTCGTACCAGGAGGCGATGTTCTCACCATCGATGGAGAGGATGCGGTCCCCGACCTGCAGGCCCGCCTGCTGGGCCGGCATACCGGGCGAAAGGGCGCCGACCACGGCTGCCTGAGCAGGAGCCAGGCCGAGAGCCTGCAGGCCCTCGGCACTGCTGTCACCGGCGGCAACAGCAATCGATTGACTGGTCCCGTCCCGTTGCACGGCAAACACCGCCGCCTGCCCGGCCTGGGCGAGGAGAGCCTTGTCAGCATCGGTCCAGGAGTTGATCGGCTGCTCACCGACCGCAACGATGCAATCGCCGCTGCGCAATCCTGCCGCGGCGGCGGGCGATTGAGGCAGCACATAGCCGACACAGGCCGGCTGATCGAGAAAGGCCGGCAGATTAATGCCGACCATAAAGGCCAGAGGCAGTATCACAAAGGGCAAGGCCAGGTTCATGAAGGGTCCGGCGCCGATGATGGCCAGGCGCCGCCAGACACTCTTTTCGGCAAAGGAGCGGCTCCGCTCCTCATCGCTGAGGGGCTGGTCCTCTTCACCCCCTTCACCCAGCATCTGCACATAGCCCCCCAGAGGGATGGCGCAGATCATGTATTCCGTCTCGCCCCACTGGCGGGAGACGAGCCGCGGGCCGAAACCGAGGGAGAATTTCAACACCTTGACCCCGGCCAGCTTGGCCACGGTGAAATGGCCAAGCTCATGAACAAAGACCAGGATGCCGAGCATTATAATGCCGGCGAGGATGGTTACCATAGATGCCTCCGGTCAGCGCTTTTGCGCGACGATGCGGCGCGCCTCCTGGCGGCCCCATAAATCGGCGCGCAAGGCGTCGTCAATGTGATCAAGAGCGGCGGGAACGTGGCTGTCGAGAACCCTGTGGATAATGGTCGCAATATCGAGAAACCCGATCTGTTCCCGCAAAAAGGCCTCGACGGCTACCTCGTTGGCTGCGTTAAGCACCGCGGGCGCCGTGCCACCGGTCGCCAGAGCCTGGTAGGCCAGAGCCAGGCAGGGAAACTTGTCCAGATCCGGATCGGCGAAGGACAGGGTCTTGAGAGCACACAGGTCGAGGGGCGGCAGATCAAGCGGCAGACGATCGGGATAGGACAGTGCATAGGCGATGGGGGTTTTCATGTCCGGAATGCCGAGCTGCGCCATGACGGCACCGTCGACATATTCGACCATGGAATGGACGATGCTCTGCGGATGGATATGCACGGCAATCTGCTCTGCGGGGAGGTCAAACAGCCAGCGCGCCTCGATCACCTCAAGGCCCTTGTTCATCATGGTCGCCGAATCGATGGTGATCTTGCGCCCCATGTTCCAATTGGGATGGGCCAGGGCATCGGCCAGGGTGACCCGTTCCAGATCGGCCGCCGGGAGGTCGCGAAAGGGGCCGCCGGAAGCGGTCAGAATCAGTCGCCGAACATCGCTTTTTCGATGTCCTTCCAGCGACTGAAAGATAGCGGAGTGCTCGCTGTCCACAGGATAGAGCCGTACCCCCTGCTTGGCTACCGCCGCCATGACCAGGGGACCCGCCGCAACCAGGGTCTCCTTGTTGGCCAGGGCGACATCCTTACCCGCCTCGATGGCGGCCATGGTCGGCACCAGACCGGCCGCACCGACCACCGCCGTCACCACCATGTCGATCTGCTCATGACTGGCACAGGCGATCAGACCTTCGACCCCCGAGTAGACCTGCGGACCGTCGTCACCCAGTTCATCCCGCAACCGGCGCGCCGCCTCGGGGCAGAGCACCGACACCAATTGCGGCCGAAAACGGCGAATCTGTTCCTTGAGGCGCTGCAGATTGTTGCCGGCGGACAGGCTGACGACCCGATACAGGTCGGGATGGGCGGCCACAATCTCAAGGGTGCTGACACCGATCGACCCGGTCGAGCCAAGAATGCCAAGTCTTTTCATCAATCCGATTACCTTTCAGGGGCCCTTGGAGGGCAAAAAGCACAACCCGCAAAGAGGCCGCTAACGACCAAAAACATACCAACCGTAATAGAAAGCCAGAGGAAAGGCAAACAGCAGACTGTCGAGGCGATCGAGGATGCCGCCATGCCCGGGGAACAGCGCTCCAGAATCCTTGACCCCACAGGCTCGCTTGACCATCGACTCAAAGAGATCGCCAAGTTGGGACATGGCACCCAGCCCCAATCCCAGCAACAGGCAGTCAACGGCACCCAGGGCGGAGAAGAAGGTATAACGAGCGATAAACGCGGCTGCCAGACCGCCAAGCAGTCCGCCGATTGAACCTTCGACACTCTTATTGGGGCTGATGGCCGGATAAAGCTTGTGCCGGCCCAGGGAGATGCCACTGAAATAGGCTCCGGTATCGGAGGCCATAACGATCAGCAGGACCAGATAGATCCACTCCCGGCCAAAGGGAAGAGCGCGCAACAGCACCAGATGGCCCAACAACAGGGGAACATAGATAAAACCGAACAACAGTAGAGCCAGCTGCTGAACCACCTGCTGCAGATCGCCAAAGCGCCACAGAAAAATCAGGCCGAAAAGGAGCATGGCCAGGGCCAGCCCGGCCTGCAGGGCATAGGCCTGCTGCACAGCACACAAAGGCACCAGAAGAGCGCCATAGGCAATGGCCAGCAAACGCTCCGGCTGCCGTTTATCGGCCAAACCCATATGATAGAACTCGTAGAGAGCCACAGCCGCTATCAGACTGGTGAACAGGGTGAACCAGAAGGGACCACTGAACTGAATGATCAGAATCAGCAGGGGCAGAGCAATAATAGCTGTCAGAATCCGTTGTTTGATGGGAAGTTACTCCTTTGGTCTCAACTGTCGGAAGCGCTCTGTGCGGCAGTCAGGCCGAAGCGCCGTTGCCTGGCAGCAAAGTCATCGAGGGCCCGGCGCAATTCGTCCGCGGAAAAATCGGGCCATAATACTTCGGTGAAATAGAGTTCGGCGTAAGCCAGCTGCCACAGAAGAAAGTTGCTGATGCGCATTTCGCCGCTGGTGCGAATCAACAGGTCCGGGTCGGGCAGTCCGGCGGTATCGAGAGCCGCGCTGATCCGCTGCTCATCGATTTCAGCGACGGCGAGCTGCCCCTCCTCCACCTCCGTGGCCAAATCTTGTACGGCCCGCAAAATCTCATCCCGGGCGCCGTAGGACAGAGCCAGGGTCAGCACCAACCGGCGGTTGCCGGCAGTGCGTTTAATCGTGCCATCGAGCACCTGGCGCACCTCCACCGGCAACAGAGCAGTATTGCCGATGACCCGCAGCCGAATGTCTTCGGCCATCAGGGTCTCAAGCTCCTGGGCCAGAAACAAGCCCAGCAGCTCCATCAATGCAGCCACCTCAGCCGCGGGCCGACCCCAGTTTTCGGAACTGAATGCGTACAGGGTCAGGTGAGGAATGCCAAGGGCCCGGCATTCCTTGACCACCGCACGAACGGTCTCAACCCCCTGCCGGTGACCAAAGATCCGCGGCAGCTGTCGCTGTTCGGCCCAACGGCCGTTACCGTCCATGATAATTGCAAGATGTTGAGGAATACGCATGGTTTATGCTACCGCCATAGGCCAGGTCACAGATCGCTACAGATTATCACAACCTAAAAATGCCAGCAAGAACTGAACATTCCTAAATAAAGCAGGGGCGCCGAGTACGGCGCCCCTGCTGACACGTGATGCAATCATGGCACGCCCCTACAAACCAACGTGAACCGTTGTCAGCCCGGTGCGGGAAAGATCCGGTCAGATCTCCATGATCTCCTTTTCCTTATTGTCGACCACCTGGTCGGCCAGTTTGACGAATTGATCAGTGAGATCCTGAATCTCCTTCTCGCCCAGCTTCTGGTCGTCTTCGGTAATCTCCTTATCCTTCTGCAGTTTTTTCAAGGTCTCGTTGGCGTCCCGCCGTGCATTGCGAATAGCCACCTTGGTATCCTCGGCCATGCGCCGCACCAGCTTGACCATCTCTTTACGCCGCTCCTCGGTCAGGGGCGGAATATTGATCCTTACAAGCTGGCCATCAGAAGCGGGATTCAAACCGAGGTCGGCCTTGAAAATGGCCTTTTCAATTTCGGGAATGAGATTCTTTTCCCAGGGTTGAATAGTGATCAGTCGCGCGTCGGGAACAGCCAGGGTGCCGATTTGGTTCAGGGGCGTCGGGGTGCCGTAGTAATCGACCATGACCTCATCGAGCAGCGAGACGGAAGCGCGGCCGGTACGCACCCTCTGTAGCTCCTTTTTCTGAGCTTGGATCGATTTCTCCATCGCTTTTCTGGCAGTATTCATGACAGTGCTGTACATAACAATCACTCTCCTTTGACTATAGTGCCGATTTTCTCGCCGAGAACCACCTTCTTGATGTTCCCTCGGCAACTCAGTTGAAAGACGATGATAGGCAGGTCGTTGTCCATGCACAGGGAAGTGGCGGTGGCATCCATCACATTGAGGCCTTTTTTCAGCACGTCAAGATAGGTCAGTTGAGGATAGCGAACCGCATCCTTGTCCTTGACCGGATCGGCACTGTAAACCCCGTCGACCTTGGTCGCCTTGAGAATTACCTCGGCGCCGATCTCCATGGCCCGCAGACTGGCTGCGGTATCGGTGGTGAAATAGGGATTGCCGGTACCGCCACCGAGAATCACCACTCGGCCTTTTTCCAGGTGACGCAGGGCACGGCGGCGAATGTAGGGCTCGGCCACCTCGCGCATCTCGATGGCGGTCTGGACCCGCGTCTCCACGCCGATCTGCTCCAGGGCGTCCTGCAGAGCCAGGCTGTTCATCACCGTGGCCAGCATTCCCATATGATCGGCCCCGGCACGGTCCATGCCGCTGGAAGCGGCGGCCATGCCGCGAAAGATATTTCCGCCGCCGATCACCACTGCCATTTGCACACCGAGTTCCAATACTTCACGGATCTCGGTGGCCAGTCCGGTGAGCACTTCGGGATCGATGCCGTAGCCTCGATCTCCGGCCAGCGCCTCGCCGCTCAGTTTGAGGAGAATCCTGCCATAACGCGGTTTCTGGTCAGCCATAACGCCCTTTCCGTTACTTGGTCATTGCCGCTACTTCGGCGGCAAAATCGTCGGCCCTCTTCTCAACCCCTTCGCCGAGCAGGAAACGCTCGTAACGGGGCAGAGTGATTTCGGTACCAAGTTCCTTGGCCAGGGTCTCGACAACCTTGCCGACCTTGTGATCGGGGTCGATGACATAAGCCTGCTCAAGCAGACAGATTTCACCGAAATACTTGTTGATCTGGCCGAGAATAATCTTCTCGATGATATTGTCCGGCTTGCCGCTATCCTTGGCCTTGGCGCGCATGATCTCTTTTTCTTTATCCACCACCTCGGCGGGCACCACATCGCGGTTGAGATATTGGGGATTGACAGCGGCTACATGCATGGCCAGATTGCGGCCGAGTGCTGCGACCTTGTCGTCGCCACCCTTTTCCGTGGCCAATTCGACCATAACACCGATCTTGCCAACACCGTGGACATAGCTGACGACCTGACCGGCGGGCACCTCAAAACGGCTAAAGCGGCGCACATTGATATTTTCGCCGATGATGGCGATCTGATGGGTCTGCTCTTCGGCAACGGTGCGACCGGTACCGGGGAACTGGCAAGCCAGCAGTGCTTCCATGTCAGCGGGAGCGTCCTTCAGTGCGGTTTCGGCAACCCCTTGAACAAAAGCGACAAAGCCGTCGTTCTTGGCCACAAAGTCGGTTTCGGCATTGACCTCCACCAGTACGCCGCAGTTGCCTGCGCCGGCCGAGACGATCAGGCCTTCGGCGGCAGCACGACCGGCCTTTTTAGCGGCGGCGGAAAGCCCCTTTTTGCGCAGGATGTCAACGGCCTGATCAATATTGCCATCGACTTCGCTGAGAGCCTTTTTGCAGTCCATCATCCCTGCGCCGGTCTTGGCGCGCAACTCGGAAACCATCGATGCAGAAATCTTCGCCACAGTAACCTCCTCCAGTATTCGGCGGCCGATCAGTACCTGTCATAACGGCCTGCCGGCCATTAATTAGTAAATGGCCCTATGATAATGAGAAAAGAGGCGGCCAGCATCCCGGACCGCCCCTTTATTTTTACATACTGTACTTATGCCTTGTCGCCGGGCAGCTCAGCAGGGGCCTCGGGGGCCACTTCAGCTGCCTCAGGGGCTTCACCGGCGGCCTCGGCCTCGTCCTGATCGGCACGGAGCGCGGCCTGGCGGGCCTGCTCGCCTTCTTCGCAAGCGTCAGCCATGCGGGCGGCAAAGAGACGAATGGCACGAATGGCATCGTCATTGCCGGGAATAATGTAATCGATATCGTCGGGATCGCAGTTGGTATCGACCACAGCTACCACCGGAATGCCGAGCTTGCGGGCTTCCTTGACGGCGATGACTTCCTTTTTCGGATCGATAACGAAAATGGCGCCGGGAAGCTTGTTCATATTCTTGATGCCGCCGAGGCTCTTCTCGAGCTTGGCTCTCTCCCGCTCCAGACCGAGCACTTCCTTTTTGACCAGCAGGTCGTAGGTGCCGTCCTGGGACATGGCTTCGATCTTCTTCAGGCGCTCGATGCTGCGCTTGATGGTGCTGAAGTTGGTCAGCATACCGCCCAGCCAACGGTTGTCGACATAATACTGTCCTGCCCGCTCCGTCTCTTCGCGAACGGCGTCCTGAGCCTGCTTTTTGGTGCCGACGAACAGCACCTTGTCACCGTTCTGAACAGTTTCGCGCAGAAAACCGTAAGCTTCTTTGAAATAGCGCACCGTCTTCTGCAGGTCGATAATATAGATGCCGTTACGGGCGCCGAAGATATACGGCTTCATTTTCGGATTCCAGCGTTTGGTCTGGTGACCGAAATGGACCCCGGCCTCAAGCAGTTGCTTCATGGTGATCTGTGCCATTGTTTGCTCCTTATGCATCCGGTTAAGTTCTTCCGCGCCCTTCCTTCCCGCCAGAACCCCGCACCAAGCAGGGCACCACTGAAACGGGTCCAGACGCGTGCTGTTTTGAACAACACGTGTACTTAACACGGATACCCGGCCATAGCAAGGACAAAAATGGCCGTCGATCCCGTTTGCAAGGCCGTAAAAACTGTATTAATATGGCTGACTATGTCAACCTTTCGCATTCATCGCTATCTGCTCAAGGAGACCGCCTTGCCCATGTTGTTGGGGTTGGTGGTTTTCACCTTTGTGCTGCTATTGGGCCGACTGCTCAAGCTGGTGGAACTGGTCATCAACAAGGGCATTCCTCTGCTCGACATCGTCCAGCTCTTTCTCAGTATCCTGCCGACCTTTCTGGTTCTGACCATTCCGCTGGCTTTTCTGCTCGGGGTGATGCTCGGCTTCGGCCGACTGTCTGCCGATCGGGAAATCCTGGCGCTGAAATCGAGCGGCGTCAGTCTCTATCAGATGGCCAGGCCTATCCTGCTGCTGAGCCTGCCGGCCTGCCTGCTGACCGCGGCCATGACCCTTTACCTGCGGCCGGCCAGCGAAACCTTTTTTCGCCAGCAACTCTTCGACATTGCCGCCAGCCGCGCTTCCATCGGTTTACAGGCCCAGGTTTTTAACGACGACTTCGACGATCTGGTACTGTACGCCAACCGCATCGACGATCGTACCGGCGTCATGCAGCAGGTTTTCATTTCCGATGAGCGCAACAGCTCTGCACCGGCCATTATCATGGCGGAAAAGGGCCTACTGGTGTCCGACAGCCGCAATCAGAAACTGCTGTTGAGACTTGAACACGGCACCATGCACCGGCAACCGCAAGACAACGGCAACAGCACCGACAAAGACACCTACCAGATCCTGCGCTTTGCCAGTTACGACGTCAACCTCGACCTGGAGCAACAGACAACAGCCAACAAACAGCGGCGGCGCAAGAACAAAGAGCTCGACCTGGCCGAGCTACAAAACGCCATAAACACTGCCTCAGCGGAAAAGCGTCAGGACCTGCTGGCAGAATTGCATACCCGACTGGTCCTGCCGGCTGCGCCATTGCTCTTCGCCCTGCTCGGCGTGCCCCTCGGGATTCAGCCCCACCGTAGCGGGCGCGGAGGCAATTTCGCCCTCGCGCTAGGGATCTTTCTCTGTTACTACCTGCTGCTGTCTTTTGCCGACACCCTGGTGGCGGAGGCCGGCTGGCCCGCGGCTGCACTCTGGCTGCCCAACCTTTGTTTTCTGCTGACCGGCCTTTATCTGCTGCACCGTGCCGCCATTGAACGCCCGGTGACCCTGTTTGAAGGAACAATCGCCGCTTTTTTCCGAATGCTGCGTGGCTTTTTTCGTAGCGGAGGCCAGTCGTGACCCTGATCAGCCGCTATATTCTCAGGACCTTCGGTCGTGTTTTTGGTCTGGCCCTGGCCGCCTTTATCGGTCTTTACCTGCTGGTCGATTTTTTTGAGCGAGTCGATACTTTCCTTGAATACGGCGCCGCAGCCCATCTTTATCTGAGCTACTTCGCCCTTAAAATCCCCCTCATCGCGATTCAGGTAGTACCCCTGGCCTGCCTGCTGGCGGTCTTCATGACCCTGGGAGGATTTTCCCGCAGTAACGAACTGACGGCCATGCACAGTGCCGGCATCAGCCTGCTGCGGGTCACCCTGCCGCTGCTCGCCAGCGGCCTGTTGATTTCGCTGCTGACCCTGCTGACCTACGAATATCTTGTACCAATGTGCGTCAAACGGGCCAACATCATCTATACCAGCAAGGTTCGGGGGCACCCCGCTGCGGTCTTCAAACGGAGCCGAATCTGGCTGCGCGATGGCAGCAAGATAGTGAACATCCGCCTGGCCGAACCCCAAAAGGGGCAATTGCAGGGCGTGACCTTATTCGACTTTGACCAGTATTTTAACTTAACCGACCGCAGCGATATTCCCCATGCCACCTATGTCAACGGCCAATGGAGGGCGGAATCGCTGATCGAGCGCCGCTTCGGCAACGGTAACCTGGTCGCCAGCCAAACCGCCAATGACCAGGCTGTCGATCTGAACCTCACGCCCGAAGACTTCCGCATTCCCGGCAGCAAACGCAATGAAGACCTTGGCTACCGGGAACTGCGCTCACTGGCAGCCAAGCTGCGGGCCGAGGGTTACGATCCGACCCGTTTTGAAGTCGATATGCACGCCCGTCTGGCCACCCCCTTCGCCAGCCTGATCATGGCCTTTCTCGGCATTCCCTTCGCCCTGCGCAAAGGACGGGACAGCGGTCTGGCGCTCGGCGTGGCAATGAGCGTCATGATCGGCGTGGTCTACTTCATCCTTCAGGCTATCCTGCTCGCCTTCGGCTACTCGGCCGCCCTGCCTCCCCTACTGGCCGCCTGGGCGGCCAACCTGCTCTTTTTCCTGTTCGGCTGCTGGCTGTTCCTCGGCAGTGAAAGCTGATGGCGTCGCAAAAAGTCCGCCCTGCTGCGTTGCAGCGCCTTTTCAGGACTTCGACATACCCGGTGTATGCCTTCACCCCTGAAAAACCACTACGCCTTGCAGGTCGAAATTTTTGCTTAGCCATCTCATGACAAACCGAAAAAGCCGAATTCACTGCACAGTGAATTCGGCTTTTTTATTTCGATCCCCTGGCCCCTACTGGCTGCCGGCATAAGAGGGATGACTGGCGGCATAGGCCAGGTCGCAGCCGGCCATCTTGTTCAGATAGTAGTCCGCCAGCCCCTCGGGCGGCATGGGCCGACCAAGATGAAAGCCCTGCCCCAACCTGCAGCCTTTGGCCAGCAGAAACTCCACCTGCTCTACTTCTTCCACCCCTTCGGCAATGACATCGAGCTTGAGGGTGCGGGCCAAGGCCATGATCCCCTCGGCGATGGCGCCGCGGTCTTCGCCGGCCAGGATATCGTGGGTAAAGGAACGGTCGATCTTGAGTTTGGACAGCGGAAAGCGCTGCAGGCCGCTTAACGCCGAATAGCCGGTGCCGAAATCGTCGATGGCCAGCTTGATACCCAGTTCGCGAATCCGGCGCATGGTTTCGATGGCCTTCTCCGCATCCTGCATAATGGCGCTTTCAGTAATCTCCAGTTCCAGCAGCGCCGGATCGAGTCCCGACTCCGCCAGCGCCTTTTCGACTGCATCGAGCAGATCGGCCTGCCAGAACTGTTTGGGCGAAATATTGACCGCCATGCTCCAGGCCGGATAACCGGCCTGCTGCCAGAGCACCGCCTGCTTGCAGGCTTCGCGAATCACCCATTTGCCGATGGAAATAATCAGCCCGGTCTCTTCCGCCAGGGGAATGAACTTGCCCGGCGAAACCAGCCCCAGGACCGGATGCTGCCAGCGCAGCAGGGCTTCCATACCGATAATGCCCCCCGACGTCATATCGACCTGCGGCTGGTAATGCAGCAGCAGCTCCTTATTGTCCAGGGCCTTGCGTAACTTGCTCTCCATGAGCAAGGTTTCCTGGGCACGGTCGGTCATCCCCGGGGTGAAGAACTGGTAGTTGTTGCCGCCGTTTTCCTTAGCCTGATACATGGCCACATCGGCGCATTGCATAAGGCTTTCGACGGTTTCCCCATCTTCAGGAAAAACGCTGATCCCGATACTGCCCGAGACAAAAAAATCCTGGCTACCCATCCGTACCGAAGAGTTCAAAACCTGCCTGATTTTTTCCGCCAGACTGCTAATGGCCTGGCAACTCTCAGCCTGTTCAGAGATAACAACGAACTCGTCGCCACCGAGGCGTGCCAAGGTGTCACCTGCACGTATGCAGGCGGCGAGACGGGTAGCTACTTCCTTGAGGACGCTGTCTCCGGTTTTATGGCCAAGGGAATCGTTGATATTCTTGAAGCGATCCAGGTCGATGAAAAACAGCGCCACCTTGTTGCCCAGTCTTTGTGCATTATCCAGGGCGTGTTGCAAGCGGTCATCGAACAGCAGACGGTTGGCCAGGCCGGTCAGGGGATCGTGGTAGGCCAGATAATTGAGCCGCTCCTGCTTCTCTTGCAGTTCCGAGTCCCGCATCTCGATCTGGTTGAGCATCTCGTTGAAATTCTCCACCAGCGTACCGAGCTCATCGCTGCGCACCATGGCAACGCGTCTGGAATAGTCCCTCTCGGCGGAAACGGTCAGCATAGTCTCCGCCAGAATTTCGATGGGACCGGAAATCAGGCGTTGCAGCCGCCAGGCCAGCAACCAGGCCAAAAGTCCCGCGCCGGCCAGACCGGCCAGACCGAACAGTACATAACGCAGCAGCACCTGGTGAATCTTTTTCAGACTGGCACAGATATGCAGGGTACCGATCTGTTCCTCGTTGAAGTTGATCCGTTGCGAAACCTCCAGAAAGGAACTGAAAAAGCGGGCCTCGGCCCCATGGCTGCGGGACGCGAGAACAGCCTGCGGCAATTCGGCCGCAACCTGCCGGCGGTAGCTGGCGAAAAGCTCGCCTTCGGCAGTCACGATGGCACCGGAAACAACCTGCGGCTTGCTTTTAAGATGGGCGAGAATAGCGTCGGCGGCCAGCCGGTCGTCGAAGACCAGAGCCGCCGAACAGTTTCGCGACAAGTCCTGGGCCAGGATCTGCACCTCCTGCAACAGGGCCTCGCGCAGCAAGCTGCGCTGGGTCATGACGAACACCCCGAACAGGCCGAACAGTACAATCAAACTGATGCCGGTGATGATAAGAATCAGCTTGCTGCGAATCGAAAGGTTGGCGAGGAACCGGCGTAAACCCTTCATCGTCCCCCCCCCCGCGACACGCCGCCCATAACGATCACCCGGGCCAGATCGTAGAGATTGGAGCTTATTTGCAAGTTACTGTCCTTGGCGGCATCGAGATTGAGGTCGAAACGTATGCGACTGTTGTGCCGCACGAAATTCATCATCCCGCCCTGCTTGACAAAGAGTTCATCGTCACAAACGGTCAATATCGGTGCGCCCTGCAAGGCTCCGAGAACCGTGTCGATATCGTGCTGTGCCGAGCGGCTGATATAGAGCACCTGCAGCTCATGCTTACGATCCGCTAACTCCTGCAGTGAATCGAGTTGCAAGGTCCTGGCCAGCGGGGCTGGTTCGCCCTCGGCTGCCAGGCTGAGCAGTTTCTCCTGCAAAGGGCCATGCCCCAGAACTCCCAGAACCAGGCCCTTCTCAGCAGCAGGCCCTGCTGCAGGCCAGCGTACAAACTTCACGAAGTTGTAGAGCATAGCCGGATTGAGGTCCCTGATCTCGTCCTGTTGCCCTTCGGTGCCGCTGTAGGCCTCGCCCAGCAGGGTCAATTCGTCCCTTGAAGTCGGCATAGTGTCCAGACGAAAACCGCCACGAAGGGCCCGCCAGTCGTCACTGGCGTTGCCGTTTTTGTAGTCCTGCAACCGGTCTCGATTGAAATACTTGAAGAACGCCCGGGAATAGGTCCGATCACCAACCCTGGCGCCATAGCGCAAGGCCGCGAAGCCTTCCTCCTCTGTACCGTAACCGGCTTTGACCAGCAAACCCTGTGTGTCCCTGGCATTTTTGGTGATAACATTGATCACGCCATTGACGGCGTTGGCCCCCCACAGCGCGGCACCAGGCCCACGAATGATCTCGATACGCTCGATATCGTCGAGAAGGGTATCCTGCACGTCCCAGTAGACACTGGAGAAGAGTGGCGAATAGACGCTGCGCCCGTCGATCAGCACCAGCATCTTGTTGTTGTTGAAACGGCCACTTAACCCGCGACTGGAGATAGCCCACTTGCTGCCGTCGATGCGGGCGACACTGAGCCCAGGTACCATGCGCAAAGCTTCCGGAATACTGGTCACCCCGGAACGGCGAATATCCTCCTGGCTGATGACGAATACCGCCGCGGCCGACTCGCTGACCTTCTGCATCTTGCGACCGACCGAACTGACCTCTATATCCATCAGCTCTTCCAGACTCAGGCTCATCAGCTCGCTGTCGGAAAAGGCCCAGCCGCCGCTCGGTAGCAACAACAGCCAGCAGCTCAACGAAACCATGAAACACAGGAAATTCCGGTACAAACCGCCCCCCAAATCCGATGCATAAAAAATATGGACACGAGATTCACCCGTGATATTGCTGAACTCCTCCGGGTTTACAGCAAAAACCATACCCGACCATGCAGGCCCTATTTATTGGCCGCCAAACCATGTGTTATCCACAAAGAATAGAGAGGAGATGCCCGCAGCCGCTAAAGAGATAGTGCAATCCACTATCGTCTAAGCCATTGATAATTAACATTTGTCATCTTCCGCAGCTGGCCTGGAGCGGAGTCCCTGGACGGGGTCCATGCACTACTGTGGCGTTGGCGAAGACAATGCTGTTTCTGATTCTATCCTGGCGAGCCGGCATAGCGTGCCCCACATGTGCCGCCCCACATATGGGGCATTCCCCACCCGCGCCACATATCGCCAGGGTTCAGGGACCTGCCAAACGGCAACGGCCTTCGCAATGCGAAGGCCGTTTGGCAAATACAAAGGCTGATAACGAACAGGCCCGGTAAGCTGCCGACCTGCATAGATCGCCGGTCACTGCCGTTTGCGTCCCATGCGTTCCAGGGCCTCTGCCCGCATGCGCACCTTCTGCAGCTTGCCGCTGCCGGTCATGGGAAAGCGCTCCACCAGCCAGATGTGCCTAGGCACCTTGAAGTGAGCCAGGCCCTCTTTGCACCAGGTTCGCAGCTCCTTTTCAGTCGAGGCGTCCCCTTCATGCAGCCGCACCCAGGCCATGATCTCCTCACCGTAAAAGTCATCGGGAATGCCGAACACCGCTACTTCCGCCACCTGCGGATGACTGAGCAGGCGCTGCTCGATCTGCCAGGGGGAGATATTTTCGCCGCCGCGGATGATGATCTCCTTGCGTCGGCCGGTGATGCGCAGATAACCGTCGCCGTCCATGGCGCCGAGGTCGCCGGAATGGAGCCAGCCGTCGCTATCGATGGCCTGCGCTGTAGCCTCCGGTTCGCCGTAATAGCCGCCCTTGGCGATGTGGTAGCCGCGAAAGCAGATCTCGCCCACCTCGTCCAGCGGCACCGTTTGGCCACTGTCCGGATCGATGATCTTGACCTCCTGATGGGGCAGATTGCGGCCAACGGTTTCGAGGCGCACCGGCAGCGGATCTTCCGGCGCGGTCAAGTGCGTGAGGGGCGAGGCCTCGGTCATGCCGTAGCCGATGAGCATCTCAGGGCAGTGCATGTCCTCCACGACCCGCCGCACCAGATCCGGCGGGCAGGGCGCGCCGCCCATGATGCCGGTGCGCAGGCTGGTCAGGTCAAATTCAGCAAAACGGGGATGCTCCAGCTCGGCGACGAACATGGTGGGCACGCCGTAGATGGCCGTGCAATCTTCATCCTGTACGGATTGCAAGGCGGTCAGGGGATCGAAGTAGTCCCCCGGCAGAACGATGCAGGCCCCCACCGAGAGGCTGAGCAGGTTGGCCAGCACCATGCCGAAGCAGTGGTAGAAAGGCACCGGCACACAGAGCCGGTCGACCTCGCTGAACCGCATGCGCTGTGCCGCAAACCAGGCGTTGTTGAGCAGGTTATGGTGGGAAAGAACCGCGGTCTTGGGAAAACCGCGACTGCCGGAGGTATAGAGCAGGGCGATGGCGTCGTCCCGATCGAGAGTCGCACTGGCCGTTTCGAGCTGAATCTGAGAGACCGTCTCGGCAGCCTGCAACACCTCCTGCCAGACAGTCAGGCCGCCCAGAAGGCGTTCGGTCGCCTTGGCATCGGCGGGGTCGAACAGCACCACCCGTCGCAGCAGCGGAAAATCTTCGCTGTTGAGCTGCGGGCTGCCGCCGGCCAACTGCGGAATCAATGCGCCGAGCATGGCCAGATAGTCGCTGGAGCGAAAAGAGGGAATGGTAAACAGACCGTGCAGCTCCGAGCGGGCCAGGGCGTGGGCCAGCTCCTGCTGGCGATAGCCAGGATTGATAGCCACCAGGGCGACGCCGATGCGGGCCGTGGCCAGCTGCAGCAGCAGCCACTCGACATGGTTGGTGGCCCAGACGCCGATGCGCTCGCCGCGCACAAAACCGAGACCGAGCAGTCCCCGGGCCAGCAGGTCGGCGGCCGCCGCCAGTTGAGCATAGGTCAGACGCCGCTGCTGATGGCAAGCGACTACCGCCTCGCGGTTGGCAAAGCGCTTGACCACGGCGGCCAGATGCTGCGGAATGGTGGCGCCCAGCAAAGGTGCCGTCGAACCCCTGTGGTAGTAGCTCTGCTCCATGCCCTACCCTCCCCTCGTTGCGGGTCCCGGTTACGGTGATGGCCTGGTGTTTCCGGCAATCTCCCGCCAGTAATCGTCGACCGCCTGTTGCAGCTCGGCCAGCCGCCGTTCGTCCCGCTGCGGCTCGAACAGATGGGCGAAGCGTCCCTGCAGGCGCAGGTAATCGGCCAGCGGCTGGCGTTCCCTAGGGATTTTGTTATGCACGATGCGGCCGTCGACATATTCCTTCAGCGGCCAGATGCCCGTCTCCACAGCCAGCTGGCCGACCTTGACGGTCAGCGCCGGTTCGAAGCCCCAGCCCGTCGGACAGGGGGCGAGGACGATCAGCAGTCGCGGCCCGCGCAGCGCCGCGGCCCTTTTCACCTTGCGAGCAAGGTCCTGCGGTTCGGCGGCGATGGCGGTAGCCACGTAGGCCGGCCGATGGGCCGCCCAGATGGCGAACAGATCCTTTTTGGTGCCGGCAAAGCCGGCCACGCGACTGGTGGCGGTGTGGGCGGCACGGGGGGTGGCCGGCGAATACTGATGACCGGTATTGCCGTAGCCTTCGTTATCGTAGCACAGGTAGAGAAAATCGAGGCCACGGTCGATGGCCGCGGAGGTCGCCGACAGGCCCATGCCATAGGCGGCACCGTCGCCGGTCAGCACCACCGTCGACAGGTCTTCCTCGGCTGAGATGCGCCCCTTGGCCAGTTGAATATCGAGGGCGTCGCGCACCCCCTGAGCGCCCGCCGGGGCGCAGGCCATGGCGGTGTAGAGCCAGCTTCCGGCAAAGGGGGTAAAAGGATAGATGGCCAGCAGGGTCATGCAGCCGGCCGCATTGACCACCACCGTTCGCTCGCCGAGAATGCGATACAGCTGCTGCACAGCCTGCAGCCCACCGCAACCGGCACAGAGGGGCGTGCCGGGGGCCAGACGACTCTGGGTGGATTGTTTGGTTTCGCTCATGATGCATCATCCCCTTCCCTGCTGCCATGGGCGATGTCCTGCAGGCGGCGTACCTGCTGCAATTCATCGGCGGTAAAGAGCAGGCGCGGCGGCGGCGCGCTACCCCGTTGCACCGC
This sequence comes from Desulfuromonadales bacterium, assembly GCA_030613545.1. Taxonomy (GTDB): domain Bacteria; phylum Desulfobacterota; class Desulfuromonadia; order Desulfuromonadales; family Syntrophotaleaceae; genus Syntrophotalea_A. The sequence goes on along the minus strand of JAUWLU010000011.1, from coordinate 5,589 downwards.
TTGGCTTAGAACCTCGACGATCTGCAGAAATTCCTCCTCGGCAATGTCTCGCCCGCCGAGACCGCCGACAAAGCTGGCCAGCAGCGGCCCGCCCTTCGCCAGTCCGTAGAGAGCCTCAGCCAGTTCAGCATGAAGGATGCCGCCGCGACCCGGCGACAGGTTCTGGTCGATGACCGCCACCCCTTTGCGCTGACCAAGCAGCCGGCGCAACTCCGCTACCGGAAAGGGACGCAGCAGCAGCGGTCGGACTAAACCGACCTTCTGCCCGGCTTCCCGCAGCCGGTCGACGGCCACCTTGGCCTTCGTGGCGAAGGAGCCGATCATCACCAGCACCAGCTCGGCGTCATCGCAGCGGTAGGCTTCGACCGCCTGGTACAGACGGCCGAAGTGGCGCTCAAACTGGCGACCGAGATCGGCGTAGACCGCTGCCGCCTGCTCGGCGGCCAGATGCACCTGATAGCGGAAATAGGAGTAGGGTCCGCCGCCGAGTACCGCCACCGCCTGACTGCTCGGCTGGCCGCCGCGAAAGTGCTGGCCGAGATCGGCAAAGGGAGGCAGGAAATCAGCCACGGCAACCGGGTCGGGAATCTCCACCGGCTCGCGGGTGAAGGAGAGGTAGAAACCATCAAGGTTGACGATCACCGGCAACCGCACCCGCGAGTCTTCGGCCAGCCGGTAGGCCAGTAACACGTTGTCCAGCACCTCCTGGCAGGTGGCGCAGTGAATCTGCAGAAAACCGCTGTCGCGGGCGGCCAGCACATCGTTGTGATCGGGTTCCAGGGTGATGGGAGCCGACAGCCCGCGGGAGACATTGACCAACACCAGCGGAGCCCGCCAGCCGGCCAGATTGTAGAGCATCTCCATGCCGTAGAGCAGCCCCTGGCTGGAGGTGGCGGTAAAGACCCGCACCCCGGTCACCGCCGCTGCCCCGGCGGCGGTGAGCATGGAATGCTCCGATTCAAGGGTCACCAGCCGGCTGTCCATAACCCCGCCGTCGATCCATTCGGCCAGGGTCTCGATGATCTCGGTCTGCGGGGTGATGGGAAAGGCCGGCACATAATCGACCGCCGCCAGACGCGCCCCCCAGGCCGCCGCAGCGTTGCCGGTCAACAGGATGCGGGTCATGACTCACCTCCTTCGGGCTTCTCCGTCTGCACCGCCCTCTCCTCGCAAATACGGATGGCCTTTCTCGGGCACTGGGCGGCGCATAACAGGCAACCCTTGCAGTAGCGGTAATCGATGACCGGGAAACCATCCTCGTCGAGGTCAATGCATCCTTCAGGACAGAGGTTGAGACAGAGGCCGCAGCGGCTGCAGCGCTGCCGGTCGATCTGCGGCCGGCGGGTGCGCCACAGACCGGTGGCGACCTGCCGGCTGGTGGCCGGTGCGGTGATAGTCGCCGCCGCCTGCGGCAGCGCTTCGTTGGCAAGTTCGATCCAACCCGGCGGCGCGGCGGCCGTTGGAGTTGCGGCAACCTGCAACCGCTGGACCAAGCCCGCCTCGCTGGAAAACTGATCGTAAGCCTGCAATACCGCCTGCCGGCTGGCCTCGACAGCTGCCGCGCCATGCCCCGCCAACTCCTCCGCCACCGCCGTCAGCAACGCTTGGCGGGACACCACGCCGAGCAGCCGGGCGGCCGCACCGACACAGACCGCCCCGGCCGGCACCCGCCCGGCCCTGGCCCCGATGGCACCTCCATCCAGCACAGTAACCGGCCCCGGAAGCTGCAACCGTTGGCACCAGTGCAGCGCCGACCGATTACTGTTGATAAGCAATGCTGTCGAGCCGGACAGTCCCTCAAGAACATTGGCCGAGGTCAAATCGAGCAGGGTATCGTCGGCAACCATCACCAGATCGGGGCGATGAATGACCCCCCGTTCGCAGATGGCCTTGTCATCCGCGCGCACATAGGCGAAGATCGGTGCCCCGCGCCGTTCGGCGCCGTAGCGGGGCGCATCCTGCACCTCGAACCCTGCGCGAAACAGGGCCGTGCCGAGGATGCGACTGGCGGTCTTGATCCCCTGGCCGCCGCGACCGTGCAGACGTATGCGATACACAGGGCAACTCCTTTGCTCAGTAGATCGACCAGCGGCGACTGGCCATGGCTTTGCGCAACCGTGCTAAGGCCAAGCCTTCTGCCGCCTGGCGCAGGGGCTGATTGTTACGCTTGGCAACCTCCATAATCTGCCGGGTGTTGGCGCAAATGCGCTCTTTGATCACCTGGAATGCCTGACTGCGGCTGGCGCCCTGCAACTCCATGGAAGCGCAGATCACCCCCCCGGCATTGACAATGAAGTCGGGCAGGCAGATCACCTTGCGATGATGCAGATACTCTTCGGCACCAAGGGTAAAGGGGATATTGGCCCCCTGAGCCACCAGCCGGGTCCGCAGCCGGTGCGCGTTGCGGTCATCCAGAACATCGGGCCGGGCGGCCGGAATCCAGATATCGCTGTCGATGTCGATAACCGCGTCCCGGTCGAGCTTTTCGCCGACATCGCCCTCGCCAAGCCCCCGCCCGGCCTCCTTGATGGCGATAAGTTCGGCCACCGGCAGACCGGCCGGATCGTAGACGGACCCTCGAGAATCGGCGGCGGCAACGAGCCGCGCCCCGCGATCGGCGAGCATACGTGCGGCGTGACGGCCGACGGCACCGAAGCCCTGCACCACCACTCGGGCGCCTTTGAGATCGAGTTCGATTTGTTCTGCGGCAACCTCGATGGCCTGCACCAGACCGTAGGCGGTAGCGCCGAATTCGTCCAACGGCAGCCCGCCCAATTCGCCCGGCAGGCCAACGGCTCGACCGATCTCATCGTGGATCCAGGCCATGCAGCCCTCATCGGTACCCATATCGGGACCGAAGATGTAATCCCGGCAGTCGCGCAAGGCACAGGCCATGGCTCGAATCAAACGCTCCTTCTGTTCTTTGGCCATCTTCGGGTCGCCGAACAACACCGACTTGCCACCGCCGTGGGGCAGCCCCGCCACCGCGTTCTTCAAGGTCATGGCCCGTGCCAGGCGAAAGCACTCGGTGAGACTGACGTCGGGAGCCATGCGCAGCCCGCCGATGGCCGGCCCGGCAGCCACATTATCGACCACCAGAATACCTTTCAGGCCGATGGTCGGTTCATATACGTGAATGATTTTGGCCGGACCTAATTCATCCGCCACAGCGAAAACGTCTGCCATGCCGCACCTCCATTTTCTGCCGCCCGGACCGGACAGCCGCCAGCGTTCCCCATAGTATAAATTCTCGCCGTCCGCGGTGGAATGTCAACCGCGCAACGAAGATGCCGGCAGAGATTGACATCGGACTTGAACCTGTTGAAATGGAACGAAACCCAGCGAACCGACGAGGAGGCATGCCCATGACCGAAGAAGGTACCCTGTACGGCGGCGATGTGGAGCAAGAGATGAATCGGCTCAACAATCTCTTTGCCGACCAGCAGCAGGCCTTTCGGCAACAGCCTGTGCCGGATCTCGAACAGCGGCGGAACGCCCTGTCGCGCCTGCAACAGTTGCTCATCCGGAACAGCGAAGAGCTGGCCGCAGCGGTAAGCAGCGACTTCGGCAACCGATCAGCGTTTGAAACGCGCCTCCTCGAACTTTTCACCTGCTGCGAGGGACTTCGCCATAGCCGCCGCCACCTGGCCGCCTGGATGCGCCCCGAGCGACGCAGAACCTCCCTCTGGTTTCAACCGGCCACAAATCGCATCTATTACCAGCCGCTGGGGGTGGTGGGCATTGTGGTCCCCTTTAACTACCCCCTCTACCTGGCTATCGCTCCTTTGACGGCGGCCCTCGCCGCCGGCAACCGGGTCTTGATCAAGATGTCGGAATTCACCCCCGCTACCGCAGGGGTGTTGAAAAAGCTGCTAGCCGAGATCTTCTCTGAGGTGGAGGTCGCGATCATATCGGGACCGGCTCAGGTCGCCGAGGCCTTCACCTCCCTGCCCTTCGATCACCTGTTCTTTACTGGCTCGATCCCGGTGGGGAAAAAGGTCATGGCCGCCGCCAGCCGCAATCTCACCCCGGTCACCCTGGAACTCGGCGGCAAGTCGCCGGCGATCATCGCCCCCGATGCCGACTGGGGACTGGCCGTGAAGCGCATCATAATCGGCAAGCTGTGGAACGCCGGCCAAACCTGCGTCGCTCCGGACTACCTGCTGCTGCCGGAAGGCCAGCAGGAGCGTTTCGTCGCGGAGGCCCAAAAGGCCACCCGGGCCTTTTATCCAACCATCAGCGGCAACCCCGACTACAGCGCCATCATCAACCAGCGCCATTTCCAGCGCCTGCAGGAACTGCTGGAGGATGCCGCCGCCAAGGGAGCCCGCCTGATTCACCTGCACAGCGAACAACAACCGCCGCAAGAAAATGGCCGGCAACTGCCGCCGATGCTGCTGCTCGATACCACAGAGGAGATGCGCATCCGCCAGGAGGAGATCTTCGGGCCGCTGCTGCCAGTCATCCCTTACCAAACCCTCGATGACGCTGTGAACCATATCAACGACCGCCCCCGTCCCCTGGCCCTCTATTATTTCGGCCAGAACCGGGACAGCGCCCGGCAGGTACTGGAAAACACCACCTCGGGTGGTGCGTCGGTCAACGGCACCGTGCTGCACGTCGCCCAGGAGGACCTGCCCTTCGGTGGTATCGGCCCGAGCGGCATGGGCCATTATCACGGCCGGGAAGGATTCGAAACCTTTTCCAAAAAGAAGAGCGTCATGTACGATTCGAAATTCAGCGCCGTGCCGCTGCTCTATCCCCCCTACGGCAAGCGCGCCAAACTGCTGCTTAAATGGATGATGCGCGGCTGAAGAATGCTTGTTGCGGTCTGCCTGCCACCACAAAAAAATGAGGCCCTACCCTGATCGGCAAGCCGCTTACTAAAAGTGTAAAAACAGATTGGCATTGCCACTGCGCCCCCTAGTCCTAAGCGACTAGGGGGCGCAACTATGTCTGGAGATATTTCCAGTTGGGAACCAGGTTGCCCCTTCTTGCTTTACAGGGATTATGAGAAAGGGCCTGCTCTTGCCCTCTTCTGGCGCGCAAAAGGTGGGGAGCAATTTCTGGGACACTTTATGATAGTAGAGAGCGTGTCAAGAATTGTGGTGCCAATTCAGGCCACGGAACCCGGGGGCCCTAGACAATGTCATTATCGCCCTGCCCACAGATGAAACTTTTCCTACCCAGACTATCGGAATAATCTCTTGACGGACAATTAATCTTAGTCTAAATTCCCCAGTTCTATATCGAGCTAATCAGACCCTCATGTAGCGCTAACCTCGGAAAAGGTCGTAACCGCGGGTCCGCCGATCAATCGCACAGCGAGACTCCCCCTGCCATCTGCACGGCGCTGACCAGCGGCTTTTAAGCTCTGGATCAGGCCTTTCCATTTTGGATAACCTCAGAACGAGTAGGCTACAGAAAGCCATTGCTTTCCCCACAGCAGAAAAGTTAATTACCATCATCAATCGCTATTGGCGTGAATAGTTTTTTTAAAAGGATTGCAGCTGATGCTAAACGCCATCCTTGTCATGGGAATGTGTGTCTTTGCTGGCGAAGTGGTTTACCTGGAGGCTACCGCCTTTC
>JAUWLU010000317.1 GCA_030613545.1 Desulfuromonadales bacterium | reverse complement strand
TGCTGGCTATGGACGCCAAGATCAACCTGGACGACAACGCCCTGTTTCGCCATCCGCAGGAGCAGGCGCTTCTCGATCGCAGCCAGCTCGATCCCCTTGAAGTGCAGGCCGGGCGTTTTGATATCGCCTATATCAAGATGAGTGGCCGCATCGGCTGCCTGGTCAACGGCGCCGGTCTGGCCATGGCCACCCTTGACGTGCTGCAGGAGTGCGGCGGTCAGCCGGCGAACTTTCTCGATGTCGGTGGCGGCGCCAGCCGGGAAAAGATCGCCGAGGCTTTTCGTATCATTCTTCAGGACCGGGAGGTCAAGGGGGTGTTCGTCAATATCTTTGGCGGCATCATGCGCTGCGATATTGTGGCGCAAGGGATCATCGATGCCGCAGGGGCAGCATCGTGCCAGCTGCCCATTGTGGTGCGCATGGCCGGCGCTCAGGTCGATGAGGGCAAGGCTCTACTGGCAGCTTCCGGCCTCAACGTGACTTGCGTCGACGGCCTGGGGGAAGGGGCGGCGTGCATCGTCGAGGTGCTCGCTTGAGCGGTTGCGGCAGCGCCCGGCCGTTGTTCTGTTGCCGATGGCCTGGCACTCGAAACGGATTTTAACCGATGGCAATATTGATCAATCAGGATTCGCGGATCGTTGTTCAGGGTCTCGGCCGGGCCGGGCTGTTTCATGCCCAGCGCTGCCGGGAGTACGGCAGTTCCATCGTCGCTGGTGTCACCCCCGGCAAGGGCGGTGGCCGCAGCGATGATATTCCGGTTTTCGATACGGTCGCCGAGGCCGTGGAGTACGGCGCGGCCAATGTCTCGATGATTTTCGTGCCGCCGCCGGCCGCGGCCGACGCCATTCTTGAAGCAGCGGCGGCCGGCATCGAATTGGCGGTCTGTATCACCGAAGGCATTCCGGTGCGCGACATGGTGCAGGTCAAGCAGGCCCTGCAGGGCAGCGCCATGCGCCTGATCGGCCCTAACTGCCCCGGCGTAATTACCCCCGGTCAGTGTAAGGTCGGCATCATGCCCGGCGATATCCACCGCCCGGGTTCGGTGGGGGTGGTCTCCCGCAGCGGCACCCTGACCTACGAGGCGGTGCAGCAACTCAGCGATGCCGGGCTCGGCCAGTCGACCTGTGTCGGCATCGGCGGCGATGCCATCATCGGCAGCGGTTTCATCGACATCCTCGAACTGTTCAACGACGATCCGGCCACCGAATCGGTCTTTCTCATCGGCGAAATCGGCGGTAGCGCCGAAGAGGAGGCCGCGGCCTGGATTCAGCGCCATATGCGCAAGCCGGTGGCGGCCTTTATCGCCGGCGTTGCTGCGCCGCCGGGTAAGCGCATGGGCCATGCCGGCGCCATCGTCAGCGGCGGCAAAGGCCGGGCTGTGGACAAGATCGCTACCCTGCAAGCCTGCGGCGTGCAGGTTGCAACCAGTCCGGCACGTATGGCCGAAGCTCTACTTGCGGCGTTAAAGAGCTGAAAAACCAGGCCCTTGCCATCCTCTCGGCAAGGAGCGGACGGTTGACTTTGGGCCTTGGTTGGCTCTAGTATGCAAGGTGGTTCAAGGTTAGGTAGCTTTTGGCAACGGTCCTTTTGGGACCGCTTTTTTACATCCGGCATCGGCAAACGACAAGCAAAGCTTCCGATGTTGGGAAATCGGCAGGATACATGGCACTACTAACGATTCGACACTATCCCGATCCGGTGTTGCAGCAGGTGGCGCAACCGGTAACCGCAATCGACGAGTCCATCAAGACCCTGGCCCAGAACATGGTTGAAACCATGTATGCCGCGCCCGGGGTGGGCTTGGCGGCCCCTCAGGTCGGCATCAGTCAGCGCCTGATCGTTCTCGACTGCGCGGCCAAAGGAGAACCGTCGCAACTGATCGTCGCTGTCAATCCGGAGATCGTCAGCCGCGAAGGCGAGCAGTTTGAAGAAGAAGGCTGCCTGTCGGTGCCCGGCTACTACTGCTGTATCCATCGAGCGCAGCGGATTACGGTACGGTTTCTCGATCTGCAGGGCCAGTCGCTGGAAATGGTTACCGAAGATTTTCAGGCCGTGGCCTTTCAGCACGAGATCGATCATCTCGACGGCCTGCTGTTCGTCGACCATCTCTCTTCGCTGAAGAAGGGCATGTTCCGAAAAAAATATACCAAAATCATGCAACAACAGGAGCAGCAGCTGTGATCAAGGCGGCGAATATCCGCACCATTTTCATGGGTACCCCCGACTTCGCCCTGCA
>JAUWLU010000320.1 GCA_030613545.1 Desulfuromonadales bacterium | reverse complement strand
GGCGTCGATCACTATCTGGAGCAGATCGCCGAGGAACTGGAGCGTTACCACCGTCAGGTTCAGGAGCTGAAAGAGGAGCTGGCTCGCACCAAGGTGGCGCTGCAGGAGATGCAGCAACGGGAATCTACGGTTAAGGAGACCCTGCTGACCGCCCAGCAGATTACCGAAGAACTCAAGGCTAACGCGCACAAGGAAGCGGAGATTTCTTTGGCGGAGGCGGAGCTGGAGGCAGAAAGGATCGTCCACGACGCCGAGAACCGGCGTTTGCAACTGCTGAACGAGATTCAGGAGATTCGGCGGCAGAAGATTTCCTTCGAGTCGTCTCTGCGCGGCCTGGTCGAAGGCCACCTGCGGATGCTCGATATCGAGGCACTGCCGGCGGAAGAAAATTCTCCGGTGGCGCAAATGGCTTCCGAAGTCGAGCCGACGGCCACCACGGTTCTGCCCGAGCAGAACGATGAGGGCCGGCAGGGCCGATGAGTCCCTATCTGCAAGGCAGCGAGGGTGGGGTGATCATCAGCGTCTATGTGCAGCCTCGGGCCAGCAAAAACGAAGTGGTCGGGTTGCAGGGCGATGAGCTGAAGCTGCGCTTTACCTCGCCGCCGGTAGAGGGGGCGGCTAACAAGCTGTGTCGCGAATTTCTGGCCAAGTTGCTCGGCGTGGCCAAGGGCCAGGTTAGTCTGGTGGCTGGCGACAAGTCCCGCCACAAGCGGCTCTTTGCCCGGGGTGTGACTCCTGAGCAGGCCCGCCACGTCCTGGAGAGCTGATCTTTTTTGCCGGTCCCTTCCTGTTTTTTTCCTTGCCCCCAGTCGCTTCATCCCTTCGACCGCTGCGCCGCCTGCGTTTGCTCGATATCTGCAACTAAGATAAAATCTAAGGGGATAAGGTTGCAACTGTAGGGCGAGTGTCTTGCCCAAGGCGGTGCCATGAACAAAGTCATTCAAGTCGACCGCTATACCAGGTATGTCGATGAAATTCGCGAACTCAAGGACCGGAATGCCGACCTGGAAAAGCTCAACCAGCGACTTGCCGAGCAGCTCAATGAGTTACACGGCGAATATCTGGAGTTGCGCTATACCATGAAAGGCATGGCATCCCAGGTCGAGGTGCTTGGCCTGCGCAAGAAAATCCTCGAACTGCAGAACAAGCTCCACCTGAAATACCCGCCCCGCCACAAGCAATGAGGGCGATCTGATCGGCCGCCCTCAGCAGTTTAACAATCTGCGGGTCCATTCCCTTCTTCTTCAACCGATGCGTTCCAGCAATTGAATGTCCGGATCTGCGGCGAGCAGTTCCTCTGCTTTGCCGAGCAACGCCTGCAGATAGGGGGTCTGCAGGTGCTGGTCGAGATCTTCCTTGCTGCGCCAGTTTTCATACAGGGTGAAGCTGGTCCGATCATCAAGCGACTGGTGCAGGTCGTAATTGATGCAGCCGGCTTCGGCCCGGGTCGGAGCGATACAGTCGATGATTTCCTGCTTCAGAAGCTCTTCTTTGCCCGGCTTGGCTTTTAGTACGGCAATCACGGTCAGCGGTTGTGCGGCCATTGGACTATTCCTCTTGAAGGTCGGGGCCAAGGCTTTCGGTCCCAGGGACGGGGCAGGGCTGCGGGTTGAGGGTCGAGAAGGCCGACAGGGGAATGATCCCCTCCTCCTTGAAACTCACGGTGCGGGACAGCACTCCAAAGCCGCCCAGGGTAACCTGACCGTCGATGGCAAAGGGAATGTCCTGCTGCTGACTGTTGCGGCCGATGCGCAGCAGGTTAAAATAGCTGCTCGACAGGCGCAGGGTCAGGCTGCCGGTGTCGTGAGCGGCGATGTGCACCTTTTCCGTCGCCTGGCCGCGAGCCACCTGGATATCCTGCAGGGTCAGGGCGTAGACGGCCCGTTCGATAGTCAGCGGAAAGTCGTTGGGGTTATAGAAACTCAGGTCCGCACTCAAAATGGCGTGGCTGAGGGTCAGGTTTTCCAGTTGCAGGCTGAGCAGGCTGACCTCTGGTGGTGCCGGGTGAATGCTGGCGCAGGCGGTCAGCAGCAGAGCGATGCCGGCGAGCAGGCGGGCCACAACGATGCGTTTCATGGCGAATCCTTTCTGGGCAGGAAGGGGTGTTCAACGACGTTGCAGCAAGCGCCCCAGGCGTAGCAGCAGACCCTGGCGGGTCTGCAGGGCGCCGTGGGGACAAAGCTCCTGGCAGCAAAAGCAGCCGATGC
>JAUWLU010000322.1 GCA_030613545.1 Desulfuromonadales bacterium | reverse complement strand
TCATCGGGCAGTGGCATCCCCTCTCGATATCGGACCACATCAGCGGGATCCGTCAGGCCCAGCAGGGTGGCCTGATCCGCTTCGGTTAGTTGCCAGCGAGCAAACATAACGGTCACTACCTCGGCCAGGGCTTTTCGCGCCTGCTCTCCCTTCAGGCTTGGTATAAGTGTTTCATTCATGGCACGTCCTATTTTTCTCCCCGGAGCGCTGGTGCTTCACCCGTCCAACGAAGGCATGAAGCGCCAGTCTGAACCTGCAGCTGGATCGACTGCGCAACCCCTTTCCCCAAGGCCGATAGCTTTGCCTGTTCTGCGAGCGTGGCTTTTCCCAGGTGGGCGAGGGCCTGGTCCCCCCGTTGAAAAGATTTCTGGCGCGCCCCCGGGCAATTCCACGGAGGGCCACAAGCGGCAGAAGCTCTTCCCTCACCCCGTTGGCCACCCGAGCGCGCAGCCGAGTCAGGATTTTTTCGGCATCCTTGAGCTGAAAAACCCGCGCGATCTCTCCGGCCGCGTACAGAAGCCAACCGGCCTAATGGAGCAGTTCCCGAATATCGCCCGGCCCCATGCCGAACCGTAAACCTCAGTTGTATTAGACTCTCGATCGCCTCGTCTCAGCTTGGTCAATGCTCGATACAATCCCGAAAGAATGCGATCAGGTGATCTGCTTCGGGGGATGCCTGAAACATTGGAGCCTCTGTAAACCTCCCTGTTTTAGTGCCACCTGAAATGTGAAAATCTCAGGACCTTCCCTCTACTTGTAGTACATTAACCGCCGCGCCATGGGGGCAACGGCCGCCTCCAGAACCGCGCACTCATCTCCTGTTAACGGCACCTCCCGAGCCGCCGCGACATTCTCCTCCACCTGTAGCGGATCGTCGCAGCCGACGACCAAGGTCGAAACCTCGTGAGCAAGGGCGTAGCGCACCCAGGGCGCCACCTTCCCCTGACTAGGGATGCGCAGCCCAAGCCCCCGGCAAAGGACCTTCATGCCAATAACCCCCATTTCCCGCCGCCGCGCCTCGGGAAGGATGGTCGCCGGAAAACTGCGCCACGCGGCTTCGGCCGGATTGACCGGCATCAGCACGGTGTCAAAGTCGTAGAGATCGAAGGCCTTGAGCAGGATGGCGGGATCCTGGTGACCGGTGACGCCGACGAAACGCACTTGCCCCTCTCGCTTGGCCCGATCGAAGGCCTCGATCGCACCTCCCGGCCCGAATATATCAGCCAAATCCGCCTCGGTGCGCACATCATGCACCTGCCAGAGATCAATCCAGTCGGTCTTCAGGTTGCACAACGATTCATGGAGCTGCCGCTAGGCTCCCTCGGCACTGCGCTCATGCGCCTTGCTGGCGAAAAAGATCTCCTTGCGCCGCTCCCGCAGGCTGAGGCCATAGTACGACTCGCTTCCGGAGTAGGCACGGGCCGACTCCATGTAATTGACCCCCAGTTCCAGGGCGCGGGCAATGATGGCCTGCGCCTCGCGCTCGCGGTCGAAGGTGCGTAGCACCCCTTCGCCGCCCAGGCCGATGCAGCTCACCTCCACCCCGGTCTTGCCGAGTTTCCGTTTCGGGATCATCTATGCCGCCCCCCTCTTTATGCTGCCTCCCTGTTCAGATTCAAATCGTCACAAACCCCTCAGGAGCGAGGCTGGTGGCCAGCATTACCATGTTGATATCCCGGTGCTCCAGCCAGCTGCCGGCTTCCCGGTTTTTGCTGTCAACCCAGAACGTCTCGATCACCTCAGCCAGCGGCATATACTGCAAGAGAGCTTCAACCTTTCCCTGCAGGCCCTCCCGATCGAAAACGCCGGGACTTTCCTCGAGCAACGGCTGCAGCCTTTCAACCGCCCTCAGACCGATGGAGAGCCCCAGCTCGCGAAAGGCAAGGCGAAAATCGGCGGGGAGGCCCGAAAAAATTTTCTGCGACACGGCTTCCAGACCGAGGAGGGCCGCATCCAATACCGCAACCAACAGCTCGGTTTGGCCGGCAGCTCCCTTAATCATCAGTTGCACCATTTTGCTGGCGTCGCTCAGAAGGCCGCCAATACCGAGGGGATCACCGGTAGTCCAACTTTTGCCTCGGCAGATGTCTTCCAGGTCGGCGATCTCGGCGCTGAGGTCGGGGAAAGATGTTGCAAAATCCTTGATGGCGGTCAGCTGAAGCTGGCTGA
>JAUWLU010000269.1 GCA_030613545.1 Desulfuromonadales bacterium | reverse complement strand
CCAATTCCGGCAAGACCACGCTTTTCAATGCCCTGACCGGCGCACGCCAGCATGTCGGCAACTATCCCGGGGTCACCGTTGAAAGGAAAGAGGGCTCCTATGTCGAGAACGGGCAGACGTTCAACATCATCGACCTGCCGGGCATGTATTCCCTGACCGCTTACTCGATGGAAGAGCTAGTTGCCAGGGATTTTCTGGTCCAGGAAAAGCCGGCGGCTATAGTCAATATCGTCGACGCCGCCAACCTAGAGCGCAACCTCTACCTGACCGTGCAGTTCATGGAGTTGGGGGTACCGGTATGCATCGCCCTGAACATGGTCGATGCAGCGAAAAAACGCGGCATTGAGATCAATAGCCAGAAGCTCTCCAAGATGATGGGCGTGCCGGTGGTGCCGACGGTGGCCCGCAGCGGCCAGGGCAAGACGGAGCTCATGCAGGCCACCTGGCAGTTGATCGGTGCCAGGGAAAAGACGGCCCCCCTCGTCCTTTCCTACGGGGAGAATATCGACCAGGCCCTTGTGGAGATGGAAGACGAAATCGCCGCCGGCCTGCCAGACGCCAGCTACCCGGCCCGCTGGCTGGCCCTGAAGTTTCTGGAAAATGACGAACAGATCCTCGAGTTCTGCCAAAAGGAGAACCCCGACCTGTTCGCCAGGCTGGAAACCATAGCGGAGCGGGTCGCCCGGCATATCGCCAACACCTTGGCCACTTGTCCCGAGGCGATCATCGCCGACCACCGTTACGGCTACATCAAATCCATCGTCAAACAGGGCATCGTCACCGTCCACCTGGATCAGGATCGCCTATTCATCTCCGACCGCATCGACCGGGTGGTCACCAACCGTTTGGCAGGGCCCCTGATCATGATTGCCGTCATCATGGCCCTGTACCAATTCACCTTCAGCTACAGCGAGATGCCGGTCGCCTGGATGGAGAGCCTGTTCGGCTGGCTGGGGGGCGTCGCCGAGGCCGCGCTGCCGGACGGCCTGCGGAAGTCGCTGATCATCTCAGGCGTCATCGGCGGCGTCGGCGGGGTGCTGGGCTTCGTGCCGCTGATCATGTTCATGTTCTTCGGCATTGCGCTGCTGGAGGATTCCGGCTACCTGGCGCGGGTCGCCTTGATGCTCGACCGGGTGTTCCGCAGCTTCGGCCTGCACGGCAGTTCGGTCATGCCCTTCATCATTTCCGGCGGCATCGCCGGCGGTTGCGCCGTTCCCGGGGTCATGGCCACCCGCACCCTCAAGTCGCCCCGCGAGCGCCTGGCGACCATGCTGACCGCACCGTTCATGAACTGCGGTGCCAAGCTGCCGGTCTTCGCCCTGCTGGTGGCGGCCTTCTTTTCAGAAAATGAGGCCTGGGCCATGCTCATTATCACCCTGGTCGCCTGGGGCGGTGCCCTGCTGTCCGCCAAGCTGTTGCGCAGCACCATCATCAAGGGTGAATCGACCCCCTTCGTCATGGAACTTCCGCCCTACCGCCTGCCAACCTTCCGCGGCCTATGGATCCATACCTGGGAGCGGACTTGGCAGTACGTCAAAAAAGCCGGTACGGTCATTCTCGGCATCTCCATCGTGCTGTGGGCCCTGATGACCTTCCCCGGCCTGCCGATGACACAGCAACAAGCCTTCAACCTGCAGCGCCAGACCCTGACGACGACAGCCCCGCAGGCGGTCGTCGCGGAACTGGCCTACGATGATGAGGTTCACGAGCATTCCCCGGCTGCGCAAGCCCTGAAGGAGCAACTCGGCGCCATCGACAACCAAGAAGCCGAAGCGGCCCTCAGGTACTCCATCGCCGGCAAAGTCGGCACCGCCATGGAAAGCGTAAGCCAGTACGCCGGTTTTGACTGGCGCACCAACATTGCCCTGGTCGGTGGTTTGGCCGCCAAAGAAGTGGTGGTTTCAACCCTCGGCACCGCCTACTCCCTGGGCGAGATCGATCCGGGAGAGACAGCATCCCTGGCAGACACCCTGGCCAATGACCCGGCCTGGAATCCGGTAGTAGCCCTGAGCCTGATGATATTCACCATATTCTATGCCCCCTGCTTCGTAACGGTGGTTTGCATTGCCCGCGAAGCTGGTTCCTGGAAATGGGGAGCCTTTTCCATCATCTTTAATACCGCCCTCGCCTTCGGGCTTTCCGTTCTTGTCTACCAGATCGGTTCGCATGGGTTATTCGGGGTTTAACGGCATGGAAACTTTGTTGGTTGCCGCGATTGTTCTGGCGGCATTGGTCAGCGTCGTTCGTCACCTCATCAAAAAATTCCGCGCACCAAAAAGTAATTGTTGCAACGGCGGTTGCGGCACGTGCCATCGAACTTTCAATCAAAAGGACAAAGCAACATCATATTGAATGCTGGAAGAATTTTGTCGGCAATGTTGGCTTTGGCCCTGTGTTTCACGCTTCCTGCGCTATCGTCTGCAGCAGAAGCTGCAGACGATAGCAGCCTGAAGGACCGAGTCAGCCAACTTGAAGAATCCATGGGCTGAGGTCGGTCCGCAATAGTGGACACCATATGTTTGTCAGGCGGCCTGTTGCCGACTGAAGTATTTCCTCTCAAATGCCGCTGGGAAAATGTTGCCCAGGCTAGCATTTCTCCTCTGCCGGTTGTAGAATACCTCATATGTACTCGCAGATCTCAGCCATTGCTTCCTGGCGAGTGCGGTATTTCCGGTGATGAACCAGTTCGGTCTTGAGTGTGCCGAAGAAGCTTTCCATCGGAGCGTTGTCGTAACAGCTCCCCTTGCGACTCATGGATGGCACCATACCGAACTGCTTGAGCAGCTCCTGGTAACTCAGCGATCAATACTGATGCTTTCGCAAAAAGTCATGAGATGGCTAAGCAAAAATTTCGATCTACAAGGCGTAGTGGTTTTTCGGGGGTGAAGACATACATATAGTATGTCGAAGTCCTGAAAAAACGCTGCAACGCAGTAGAGCGGACTTTTTG
>JAUWLU010000382.1 GCA_030613545.1 Desulfuromonadales bacterium | reverse complement strand
GAATCTTTTTCGATACGGGTACTCATTATTGTTCTCCCTCTGCATCTCAGGTCGGGGGCGCAGGCATTCGGCTAACCGCCACGACAACTGAATTTTATGGATTAAATATGATGCTTTCGCAAAAAGGCATGAGATGGTTAGACAAAAATTTCGTCCTACAAGGCGTAGTGGTTTTTCAGGGGTGAAGGCCTGCAGATGGTATGTCGAAGTCCTGAAAAAGCGCTGCAACGCAGTAGTAAGGACTTTTTGCGACGCCATCAATTGTAGCAGCCAGGAACTGTTCGACAAGGGGCCTTTGCCGCTGACCTTGGGTGTTTCTATAATAGATATAAAGGAGATTCGAATGCAGTCAGACTGACGGGAGGCGATAGTGGAAAAAGACAGCGGTCGTGAATTCATGGAAAAGACCAAACACAAGAATCTGGGGATCAGCGACCAGCAGATGCATCTGCCCCAGCCGCCCCTGAGCTGGCAGGCGGAGCCCGTCAACCCCAAGATTGAGCTGCCCCATCCCGGCAGCTTGGCCATCGACCCCGTCGATATCCGGGTGCTGATCAGTCAGCGCAGCAGCCTGCGGGAATATGCAGATAAGCCGCTGAATCTGGGGGAACTGTCGCACCTGTTGTGGTGCACTCAGGGGGTGAAGATGGTCTACGACCAGCAGATGACCTTGCGCACGGTACCGTCGGCCGGTGCCCGTCATGCTTTGGAGACGGTGCTGCTGGTCAATCGGGTCGATGAGCTGGAACCCGGCCTCTACCGGTATCTGGCCCTGAATCACCAATTGGAATTGATCTCTACCCTCAGCGACCTGGCCGGTCGTTTTGCGGCTGCCTGTTTCGGTCAGCGGTTCATCATGCGCAGCGCGGTAACCTTTCTCTGGGTGGCGGTGCCCTACCGTATGACCTGGCGCTATCAGGAGCGGGGCTATCGCTATCTGCATCTCGATGTGGGCCACGTTTGCCAGAACCTCTATCTGGCGGCTGAGGCCATCGGCGCCGGGGTCTGTGCGGTGGCGGCCTTCGATGACGATGCTTTGAATACTCTACTGTGTCTCGATGCGGAGGAGGCGTTTGTTATCTATCTGGCGGCGGTGGGGAAGAAGCCGGTGAAATGAAGTGTTTGGTGGTTCTTTGCAAAAAGCCCAAAACTAGTCTGCTGTTTTGTTGTAAAGAGCCTTAACATCGCGGGGTGGCGTCCCCGCGCGACGCCCTGCTCTTTTGCTGCGCGGCAAAAGCGTAGGCAGAAAAGCGCGGCCCGGCTCCTTGCCCGCCTGCGGCGGGGTGCCCTGCGCTGCGCAGACGTTTTGAGGACGGGCAAAAACTCGCTGACGCTCGAACAGTTGCCCGTCTTCTTCTCAAAACGTCCACTGCGCTTCGGTGGCGTCACAGGGGGAAGGCCGAGCCGTTGCAGATAGGATGACCCGACTGCTTTTTGCAGGATATCGC
>JAUWLU010000161.1 GCA_030613545.1 Desulfuromonadales bacterium | reverse complement strand
CAGGCTGCGGCGGTGCGAGGTCTGAACATAGAGTTTTTAGAGATAAAAGGGGAAAAAGATCCGTTCGAGACGGTCTGATTCCTCTTTTTTTTCGGGCATTTGGGCCCCGAGAAAGGTGTGTAAGGAGAAAGATGGGAGGCAATACATTGGACGACCAGATGATACTTCTTAAGGAATTGCAAGGGCTTGACCAAAAGCTCAACAGCATTGGTCAGGACCAGCGCAAGTTGGAAACCGAGCGCCAGGGGATCGATGCCGAGGTGGTGCGGGTTCGGGACATGGTGGCGAGTCTTGAAGGCTCCATCGCCGAGCTTGAGGGGCAGTGTGGCCCGTTGCGCGTGGCCCTCGACCAGGAACAGGCCAATGTCGAGAAGTCCGAAGGGCGGTTGCCGGAGATCAAGACCCAGAAGGAGTATCTGGCGGTCCTTAAGGAAATCGATACGGCAAAAAAACTCAACAAGGATCTGACCGACCAGATCGAGGCGAAAAATGCCGAAATCGCCGCCTTGAATGAAGAAAAAGCGGAGAAGCAGCAGAGCCTGGCCGAGATGGAAGAGCAGGTAGCAGCCCGCTGTGGTGAGATCGAAGAGGCTCTTAAGGCCTTTGAGCAGTCCCGTCAGGGCCTTGCCAAGCAACGGGACAGTCAGATCAAGCCCCTGCCAAAGGCCTTGCAGAGGCGCTATCAGCTGCTCATGGAGCGGCGCGCCGGCATCGCCGTCGTCGAAGCGCGCAACGGCGCCTGCCTCGGTTGCAACATGCATTTGCCGCCCCAACTGTTCAACAGCCTGTTTCTGGCTCAGGAAATCAAGACCTGCCCCCACTGCAGCCGGTTGTTGTTCGTGGTCAAGGAAGACTGATGGCGTCGCAAAAAGTCCGCCCTGCTGCGTTGCAGCGCTTTTTCAGGACTTCGACATACTGTATGTATGCCTTCACCCCTGAAAAACCACTACGCCTTGTAGGTCGAAATTTTTGCTTAGCCATCTCATGATTTTTTGCGAAAGCATCAAGACTGAATGGTAAAATGAAGTGGTCGGACAAGGACAGATGATCGCCGGCCCGCATGGCGGGCGGGAGGAAAGTCCGGGCTCCGCAGGGCAGGATGGTTCCTAACGGGAACCGGGGGTGACCCCAGGGATAGTGCCACAGAAAGGAAACCGCCCCCATGCGCTTCGGCGCAAGGGGGTAAGGGTGAAAGGGTGAGGTAAGAGCTCACCAGGTCCGGCGGTGACGCCGGATGCTAGGTAAACCCCATCCGGAGCAAGGCCAAATAGAGGAGTGTTTGAGAACGGCCCGTTCGAGACTCCTGGGTTGGCTGCTTGAGGCCGTCGGCAATGGCGGTCCTAGAGGAATGATCATCGCCCCGGTTGCGGGTAACCGCGCCGGGGAACAGAACCCGGCTTACGTTCTTGTCCGGCCACCTTTTATTGAAAACGGCACGCTTTGCGTTGCCGTTTTCCTTTTATGGAGCAGCATGTCCGTAAATCGAATAGCTCGGCGCTGGCAGGGTTATTTGACCGCGGTGGCCGCCGAATACGCACAGCTGTCCGCTTCTGAAAGGAGCTGGATCGACGCTGAGCTGGCGCGCATTGCCGCTCTGCAGCAGCAACTCGACGATCTGTTTCGCCGGGGCGACGGCCCAGCCGTATGTCGCCGGTGTCACGGCGCCTGCTGCGATTGTGGCAAAAACCATTTCACTTTGGTCAACCTGCTGGTCTTTCTTGCCGCCGACGAGCTGCCGCCGGAACCCGATTTCAGCTGTCCCTGCCCCTTTCTCGGTCCCGCCGGCTGCCGCCTCGAGGTGTCCCGCCGCCCCTTCAACTGCGTCACTTTCATCTGTGAAGCGATCCTTGATCCCCTCGGGGACGCAGGGTATGATGCCTTTCATGAACTTGAGGGCCAATTGCGTCGTTGTTACCTGAATTTCGATCAGCGCTATGCCGGTTCCAGCTTGCGCGGATTGCTGATTCGTGGCGAACGGCTGGCCGGTCGTCCCTTTCTGGAGCCGCTCACGGCTCGGCACGACCGATAAAGGACTCTTTATGGATATCCATTTTGCCCGTGAAAACGGCCATCTCGACGACCTGATCGATGACCTCATGCGCCAGGCCGAAGTTCATCATCCCGAAATGGTGCGGGAGATGATCATCAGCTCCCTCAAGGCCGGCCGCGAGACCGACTACCTGGCCGATCTCAAGCTGATGCGCACCACCATGAAGGAGATGCGCTATACCAACAAGATTTTCGGCCCCCACCGGCAGTGCAAGAAGGTCACCATTTTCGGCTCGGCCCGCACCGAGCCCGACGAGCCCATCTACCGCAAGTGCGTCGAGTTCAGTCGTCTGCTGGTTCAGCGCGGCTATATGGTGATTACCGGCGGTGGCGGCGGCATCATGCAGGCCGGCAACGAAGGGGCCGGCCCGGAGCATTCCTTTGCGGTCAATATCCGCCTGCCCTTCGAGCAGGAAACCAATCCGGTCATGTCCGAAAGCGAAAACGTCATCACCTACAAGTATTTTTTCAATCGCAAGGTGGCGTTTCTCAAGGAGGCGGCGGCGGTGGCCCTTTTTCCCGGCGGTTTCGGCACCCTCGACGAGGCTATGGAGACCCTGACCCTGATCCAGACCGGCAAGAATCCGCCCATCCCCCTGGTGCTCATCGACGACGATGACGGCGGCTACTGGGAGCAGTGGCTGCAGTTCATCAAGGACCCGCTTCTCAAACGGGGACTCGTCTCCGGCGAGGATTTCAGTCTCTTCTCCATTACGCGCAGTGCTCGCGAGGCGGTGCAGGTCATCGACGATTTCTACCGCGTCTATCATTCCATGCGATTCGTCGGCAAGACCCTGGTGATTCGCCTCAACAAGGAGTTGAGCGACGAGCAGCTGGCCATTTTGGAGAGCCAATTTCCCGAGATCAAGGAGCCGGGCAGCCGGCTGCAGATCTCCGGGCCCCTGCCCAGGGAAAAGGACCAGCCCGATCTGCTGCCCCTGCCGCGCCTGACCTTCGATTTCAACCGGCGCAGCTACGGCTTGCTCAAGGCCTTTATTCGCCAGATCAACAGCTTTTAGCGTCGGTCCATTCCCGCAATAGAAAAGGAGCCTGCCCATGACCAAGAACTCTCACTGTTCTCATTGCGGCCACCCCTTTTCTGTCGACCAGTCATGGCCCCGTACCTGCAGTAACTGTGGTCGTATGAGCTTCGTCAACCCGTTGCCGGTGGTGGTCATGCTGGTGCCTGTTGACGACGGTCTGCTGCAGATTCGCCGTGGTATCGAGCCGGGGCGGGGCAGATGGGCTTTTCCCGGTGGCTTTGTCGATCTCGGTGAGACCTGGCAGGAGGCCGGAGCCCGCGAGGTCCTCGAGGAAGCCCATGTCCAGATCGATCCTGCTGAAATACGCGAATTCCAGGTGCGCAGCGCTGCCGATGGTACCCTGCTTATCTTCGGCCTGGCCAGGCCCCGTGTGGCTGCCAAGTTGCCGCCTTTTGCGGCTACCGATGAAACCACCGAGCGGGTGGTACGCCGTGAGTTGACTGGTATGGCCTTTGAGTTGCACACTCAGGCCGGCAAGGCCTTTTTCAATGGGCACTCCATTTAGTTAGTGCCCATCCGGAAACCCCGGAGGGGCACGGGGTCAGTTTCCATATTGGGAACGAGCGATTTTTCGCAAGGCCAAGGAAATCAAACGGTTGCGCGGAGGCGTAGCTGTCTACGCCGCACAAGCAAGCGTGCAGATTGACGTCGAGATTGCGGAAAAGAACCGTTTCCGGATGGAAACTAGTTAAAAACCGGGGGGACGACCCCGGCTTTTAGGTAAGGATGTTGTGGCTCAAGAGTGGCCTTTGATCACCTCCCATACAAAAGGCCTGATCATCCGATCAGGCCTTTTGCTTAATAATCCAGAGGGCTTTTCGTTTCCAAGGGTGGACTCTGTACCGGGGGGATATAACAATCGCTAACCGCTCTGCTCGGTACAAACCGGTGCTTCTCCCCTGGCGATGCAATCAACCTGAACGTTGGCAAGAGAAGGGCGATCTTCTTGTTGTTAGCACAATGTTCCAATGAGTTCGATCGCCTATCTTCATCCACCCAGTACGGTATAGGTTGCCGGATAGAGTCCCAACCCTTTCATCGAGGGAGCAAACGTTATCTCAGCTCGATACCTTTTATTCGATCGGAACAGGCAGATGAAAGAATCAAAAA
Organism: Desulfuromonadales bacterium; assembly: GCA_030613545.1. GTDB lineage: Bacteria > Desulfobacterota > Desulfuromonadia > Desulfuromonadales > Syntrophotaleaceae > Syntrophotalea_A. Next base: position 962 of record JAUWLU010000161.1, on the reverse strand, counting down.
TATGTATTGGCCTCAGTGATCCCAAAAGTCCGTCAAATGTCGGTGCTGTTATGCGTGCGGCGGGCTGCTTTCGAGCCGACTCGGTTTTTTATACAGGGAAGCGTTACGTTCGGGCAGCACGGTTTAATACAGACACAAAGGGGGTAAGCAAAAAGATACCGTTAACTGGCGTAACATGTCTTCTGGAAGGCATACCCGAGGGTACGAAGATCGTGTGTGTTGAGCTGGTTGAGGGGGCAATACCATTGCCTGAGTACCAGCACCCGGACCAGGCATTCTATATTTTCGGCCCGGAAGACGGCACCATCAGCCAGCAGGTTATAGACAAGGCCGATGCCGTTGTGTATGTGCCAACCATCGGTTGTATGAACCTGGCTGCAACGGTAAATGTTGTTCTTTACGACAGAATATCCAAGTCATCTCTAACCGTTGCAAATGACGAATTAATTCGCCAAAGTCGAGACACAAATAATAACGTAAAAGTTAAAACCTTTCGGGTCTATAATCAAAACAACGGCAACCAGTTTTGATGGTTTCGCAAAAAGGCATGAGATGGCTAAGCAAACACTTCGACCTACAAGGCGTAGTGGTTTTTCAGGGGTGAAGGCATACGTATGGTATGTCGAAGTTCTGAAAAAGCGCTGCAACGCAGTAGGACGGACTTTTTGCGACGCCATCATGGTTGATTTTCAGCTGAAACTGTCTGGAAGCTGAAAGATACACCAGCAACTTCAACGTCGCCGGTCCCGGCCGGCAGCCCCCCCCCGGCCATTGGACAGTTTGCCAGCGGGGACGCCAGAGGATGGCGGAGAGGCATTGCATTCGCGTTATTGGGTTTTACCCAACAGAAACATCGACCCCCGTTGCGGAAAAGAAGCGGACCGATGGCTTTAGCAACCAACTGTCGCAAGAGGGGGAGCGGCGCAACGGCTCTTAACCTTCTCTGCCCCTGCGCGACAGTA
>JAUWLU010000240.1 GCA_030613545.1 Desulfuromonadales bacterium | reverse complement strand
TGTTGTCTTGCATCTCAGCGGAATAGTTGATGGTCACGCTCTTGACGTGATCGCTGATGTCGTTGCTGTCAACGCTAACATGCGCGTCACTGAGGATGATCTCGGCCATTGGTTGCTGCTCCTTGAATGTTGTTTGTTGCTGTCAAAAAGGGTCTAAAGAATTGCCACCACCACCACGAATTGGAATGAGGGGTCGGCGTCTGTGATAGTCCACGACACCCGCCAGTAATCATCGGTAATCGCTCCGGCTAGTTCCTGCCAATCGGATCCAATAGCCGTTTGCTGGTCGAAGGTGAGGCGGGTGGTGGCCGAGGTCATCCCAGCGTTGTCGTCCGATGCGACAATCACATCCAGGGTGTCGGCATCAGAGGCTGAGATGACGTGCAGCGCTGCGTAGACCTTCTGGGTGGCTGACACCGCGCCGAGTTGCCGAGCGGTTCCGTCGGCTGTGGCAGTTTTGGTGCCGTTGACCATCAGAGAGCCTTGCACCAGCTTGCCGGTAGAACTTCCGCCGACCGAAAAGGCCAGCAGTTCACCTACCGCACCACCGGGAGAGTATTCACCCAAAGAGGCCTTGAAGGTATAGGCCGGATCGCCCTCATCGCCGGAAGAACCGAACGAGACCGGCACATCGGCCACGCCGATATTGTCAAATAGCACCTTGTCGTAAGTGGTAGTGTCAACCAGCCCTTCGCACTGCATAGCAACGGTCTTTAGCCCGCCGATATTGGACTTGGTGTCATCGCCGAAGACCGTATTGTCCTTCGACTCGGCCCCACAATCCAGCCCTAGGGCGTTCATGGTGCCGGTCAGATCGTAGCCGCCGAACCAGAGCTTTTGATCTCGATAAATGGTTTCTGCCATTTGTTATTCCTCGTAGTGGACTTCGAAGTCGCAAGCGGTGGGGTGGATTTTCACCTGCGGATCGTACAGGTTGGTTTCGTTGAGATAAAAGATGTCCTGAACCACCGTGCCGGAGGTGGTGGACCATCGCTGCAAGGCTGACCGTACCTGAGCAGCCACGGCCCGCGCCGATGAAGACGAATCCGCCCACACGTCCACCTGAAAGCGCGCCGATACCACCCCGCAGTCGGCTCCCATGGCACTGTGACGCACCGTAGACACCCGAAAATAGCTGAGCGCCGGGAGTATGGCGTTTTGCGGCATGGGTGGCTGATAACAGCGGGTCGAAATCAGCGCCGACAGTCAAGCATGGGTAGTCAACCGGTCAAATAGTACGGTTTCTATGCTCATGGTTCCGTCCTGGCCCCCTTGCGGGGGCGCTGGGGCATGGGTGGGGCTATCTCACGACAGGCCCGATGCTTATGCGATTACCTTGCAGGCAATGTTTTAGTGTCTTGCGGGAAATAGTCCATATCCTCGACAGTAATCAGGGCGTCCATATCAAGAACAACCTTGAACCGGATTACGCCTTCTGGGATTTGCAGTTCTTCCCGCAGAAAATCGATGACCCGCTTTCCTGCCTCACTGCTTATGGTAATAGGATCGCTCATGTAATCACCTTGCAGGCTATTTGCAGCTCCCGGCCCATTCCGGTTGGGTCATATGCGGCCAAAATGTCGTAGTAGGTGCCGCCGTGGTTGACCCGCATCTTGGTGGTCACCCCGCTTTTGTAGCGGCAGACGAACAACGCGGACAGTTCGGAGTGAACCGCCTGGGCCGCGTTAAACTCCCGCCCGCCGGCAATGGCCTGTCGGGCGCGGAGGGTGGCGTAGGTCGACCAGGAGTCGGTCACGGCCCCGCAGGCGTCCTGGCCTTGGGTGGTCTGCTCAACAATGATGCTCTGGCGCAGGGTTCCGGCTCTCACAGTCGCCTCATATCGCGGTAAGGGTTCAGCAGTGCCGTGCAGACCGACTCCAAGGCGCTGAGATAGCCGGTATCGGGGCGGTCGTAGTGCATCTCCACCTGCAACTTGATTGCCTGCTTGATCGATTCTGGCACATCGGCAGCATCGCCGTAGCCGGTCACATAGGTGATGGTCACGGCGTTTTCAATGCCCTGCGTGCTCGGCCAATCCTCGCCGTATTGCAGATATAGCCGCTCACCGATAGCATCCAGGGTGTAGCCGGTACACGTCTGGTCGGCGCCGTTGGTATCGACATAGCCCACCGAAGTGATGGACTGAATAGGCGTTTTGGGCAGCTTGAGGATGTCGCCTGGTGGGAAATTATCCAGCTTGGCTACCCAGGTCTGAGTGATTAGCGCCAGCCCGGTGGTCGATTCAACCCACTCTCTCGCTGCCACCAGTAACGACTGAATGCGGGCGTCATCGTCGCTGATCGTTACGCCAAGGTGCGCTTTCGCTTCCGCGAGCGTGACCGGCTCGGTCGCCGGGGCTACTGTGCGGGACAGATTCATCGTTTCCTCTTGGTTTGCGGGGCGCGGGTCTTGGCGGCGGTCTTGCGGGCAGGCTTAACCCATCCTTCGGCCAAAGCGACTTCGGCTAGACTAGCGGTCAGTTCCACCGTTTCCCCTTGCCGGTAATCGACCGCAAACCTCCTGTCCGGTGAACCGCGAAAATCCTTAATGACCTCGTATTTCACTCTTCAACCTCCTGCATCAGCGGGTTCGGATGGGCGCTGTGGTCATAACTGGACTCGACCTGCTCGGCGGTCGGCAGTTCGGACAGTTCCTTAAATTCCAGCTTGAGCTTGCCCTCCCCTGCATCATTAAAGATGACCTCCTGCGTGTCGTAACCGTACAGGCGGTCTTTTCGCGGCAAGACGGCATCCATGAGGCTGGTGGTCTGCGGCAAGCGGATCTTGATACCCCGCGCCGATGCGATGCCGAGCCAGAATTCGACACAGGCGCGGCCCTTTTCGGCGGCATGGGCGTGTGGATAGGTGAAATCGATGCCGAACAGGGACAACTCCTTAACCCCGAAATGGATGGCGTAGGCCACCGCATAGGCCGCTGTGCTGTTGAAATAGTCGAATTGCAGCGCGTTCAAGACATCTTCCAGCGGAAATTCCTGCAACGCTGGGTAATCAGGGTGTGCGCGGCTGGTAATCACCGGCGTGTCGGTGGTTTTCAGCCATTCCAGCATGGCGGCGATATTCGATGCGGGGGCGGCGGCGGCTCTTACTTGCTGCACCCGCACATCGTCCATGTGAAAAATCTTGTCACACTTGAACACGTCGCCCAGGGCATTGATGCCCCACACCTCGTCACAGAGGGTCTTTCTGCTGCCGTTGCGTTTGGTGAACTCTAAAAACTGGTTGATCGATGGGCCAAGGCCCAAGATTGCTACACGTTCCGGTGTCATGTGTCCTCCCATCCAGGGTAAATGCCGGTTACGGGTCCGGCGCTGTCGGTGGGATGGGCACCACAGCCGATTT
>JAUWLU010000002.1 GCA_030613545.1 Desulfuromonadales bacterium | reverse complement strand
CCACCGACGAGGGCCAGCAGGCCAAAAGCCAGCCAGTGATCGAAGGCGGCCAGCTGTTTTTGTACGGTCAGGCCGGCCAGCCAGCCGATGATTGGCATCATGGCCTGGAACAGTCCGAAATGAAAGCCGAGGCGAAAGAGGTGGCGGCCGGTCAGGGGCACCACCGCCAGGCCGACGCCGAGGGATACGGCAAAGGCATCCATGGCCAGGGCCAGGGCGATGCCGAGTAAAGTGATAAAGTCCATGGGGGGCTTTCTGTAAAACCGCCACTCATGACTTTTTGCGAGAGCATCAAAGGGTGGCTTTTGTTTGTTTTTCGGTCGGTGTACCAGCCCGGGGGATCTGCTGTCAATGTTAAAGCAGCCTTGTTAATATGCAGGGGCTTCGGCTAGCATGAACGGGAGTAAGGACCGTAATAGGTGACGCGTAATGGGTAACGGGTTGAAACCATTTACGGCTCACGTATTACGCATTACGGGTTTTTGAAGGGTTAAAACCTGTTACGACTCACGTATTACGTATTGCGGGTATTTCGTTATTCGGTGAGGAAAGGAAGATAGAGATGAGGTGCTTGCTGACATGGCTGCTGCTGACCTGCTGCGCAACCGGTGCCCTGGCCTTTCCCCAGGAGGATTGCGGGGAGAAGCGCTGCATTGATTGCCACAGTTTGACCCGGGAGGAAGCCGGGTTTCTGCTCGGCGCTGGTGCCGACCGGGTGTTGCAGGTCGAGCAGGCTGAAATGCCCGGGGTATGGGCGGTGGAGATTGAAAAGGCCGGTCGCAAATATCCGGTCTATATCAATTACAGTAAAAGTCACCTGCTGCGGGGCGGACTGTTACGCCTTAAGGACGGTGAAAATCTGACCAAACTGCGGATGGCCTCCCTTAACCGGGTCGATGTCTCCCGCATCCCCCTGGCGGATGCCCTGATCGTCGGTGATCCGCAGGCCAAAAAACGGGTCATCGTCTTTACCGACCCCCAGTGTCATTTTTGCGCCAAGCTGCATCGTGAACTGCCGGAGGTGGTGGCCCGCGACCCCAATATCGCTTTTTATATCAAGCTGCTGCCCCTCGCCATGCATCCCGATGCTTATCATATCGCCAAGAGTGTCGTTTGTAATCGTTCCCTGGAACTGCTGGAGGATAGCTTTGCCGGCAAGGTGGTGCCGCCGCCCCTGTGTCGCGCCGAGGCGGTGGATGAAACCATCGCCCTGGCCCGCACGTTGGGCATTCGTTCCACTCCCACCCTGGTGCTGCCCGATGGTCGGCCTTTTTCCGGTTATAAAAAAGCCGATCAGCTCCTTGAATTGCTCGGTTCTTCGGCGGCCGTTTCCCCTGCAGGACCTGACAAACGGTGATATTGGCTTGCCTTGCCGACGGGTTTTTGTTAAAAGACAGGATCAACTTACTATTCAGGAGGGGCAAGTATGGGTTTGATGGCCGGAAAACGCGGAATCATCTTTGGCGTTGCCAACGACATGAGTATCGCCTGGGGAATCGCCAAACAGCTGAGGGCCGCCGGTGCCACTCTGGCTTTTACCTATCTTAACGAGGCGCTGGAAAAGCGGGTTCGGCCTTTGGCCGCGAGTCTCGATTCTGAATTGGTCCTGCCCTGCGATCTGGCCAAAGATGAGGATATCGAGGCGGTCTTCAAGACGGTCGGCGAGCAGTGGGGGGAGATCGACTTCGTCGTCCATGCCGTGGCCTACGCCAATCGTGAAGACCTCAAAAACCCCTTCAGCCAGACCAGCCGTGAAGGTTTCGCCCTGGCCATGGATATCAGCGCCTATACCCTGGTGGCAGTGAGCCGTGCTGCGGCGCCGCTGATGAAGAACGGTGGCGGCATCGTCACCATGACCTACCTCGGCGCTCAGCGGGCGGTGCCTAACTACAACGTGATGGGCGTGGCCAAGGCGGCTCTTGAGGCGTCGACTCGATACCTGGCCGCCGAGTTGGGCGAGCAGGGCATTCGCGTCAACGCCATCTCCGCCGGCCCGATCAAGACCCTGGCGGCTTCGGCTGTCGGCAAGTTCAAGGAAAAGCTCAAGGTCATGGACGAGCGCGCGCCTCTGCGTCGCACCGTTACCCAGGACGAGGTGGGCAAATCGGCCCTCTATCTCCTGTCCGACCTGGCCAGCGGCGTGACCGGCGAGATCCATTTTGTCGATGCCGGGTTCAATTTCGTCGTCGGCTGATCGACGACCTTTGTCATAACAGCGAAAAGGGCCCAGCCGGGCCCTTTTTTTATCTATGGGCGGCAACAGGTTGATACACGGCAATCTCACCGGACTGAAAACCAGCCAGGTCAAGGCGCTGGAGCGCATCTACCGTCGTCGCATACCGGCTTCGCAGATCGTGACCAGCGAACTGGCCCGTTATCTGACCGAGATCTCCAACGAGATTCGGCGCCAAGTGGGTCTGATCATCGATCGATCTGGGTCGGTCAAGTATGTCATCATCGGCGATGATCGAGAGATCGTGATCCCCGACCTGTCCGACTTTGCCCTCGGCCGCAGCGGTCTGCGCGGTTTGCGCTGTGTGCATACCCATCTGCAGCAGGAGCCGTTGAGCGCCGACGACCTGACCGACCTGGCCCTGCTGCGCCTGGACCTGATGGTGGCCATCGAGGTCGGCGAACTGGGGCTGCCAGGGGCGGTGAACTATGGACATATTCTGCCACCCAATCGGGCGGGCAAAAGCGTCCAGGTTCTGCAGGCACCGTCCATCTACGAGCTAGATCTCGACCTGGGCGACTTTCTGCGGGCTCTTGAAGCGGAGCTTGAGCAGAAGATGGCCGAGACCGTGGATCTGTCGGATACCCGGGAAAAGGCTATTCTGATTTCGGTCAGTCAGGATTCCCGCCGGGAAACGGACGATTCCCTTGACGAACTGACGGAACTGGCTCGCACCGCCGATGTGGTGGTCCTCGATCGCTTCGTGCAGCGGCCGCGGCGGCTCAATCCCAAATATCTCATGGGCGAGGGCAAGGCCAGGGAGGTGGTGATTCGCGCCCTGCAGCAGGGGGCGACCCTGCTGATTTTTGATCAGGATCTGGCACCGAGCCAGGTGCGCTCCATCGCCGCCCTGACCGATCTCAAGGTCATCGATCGCAGCCAGCTTATTCTCGATATTTTTGCTCGGCGCGCCCATACCCGCGATGGCAAGGTGCAGGTTGAGCTGGCTCAGTTAAAATATATTCTGCCGCGCCTGAGCGGGCGGGGGGTCGCTTTTTCCCGGCTCATGGGCGGCATCGGTGGGCGCGGCCCGGGGGAGACCAAGCTCGAAATCGACCGGCGACGCATTCGCGACCGCATTAATCGCCTGGAGCGGGAACTCAAAGGCCTATCAAAGGGGCGCCTGCAGCGCCGCAGTCGTCGGGCCAAGGCCGGCGTGCCCATTGTCTCCATCGTCGGTTATACCAACGCCGGAAAATCGACCCTGCTCAATGCCCTGACCCAGAGCGAGGTGCTGACGGAAGATCTGCTCTTTGCCACCCTTGATACGGCCACTCGGCGCCTGCGGTTTCCCCAGGAGCGGGAAGTGATCATCACCGATACGGTCGGTTTTATTCGTAAGCTGCCGCCGAGCCTGCTAGGGGCCTTTAAAGCAACTTTGGAGGAGATGGAGGACGCCGATCTGCTGTTGCACGTGGTCGATGCGGCTAATCCACGATTTGAGGAGCAGGTCGGCGCGGTGGAGCGTATTTTGCTAGATTTGCAGCTGGAGCGGATTCCTCGATTGCTGGTTTTCAACAAGATCGACCTGTTGCCGGCCGACGAAGCAGCGGCCCTGTGCCGCCGTTTCGAGGCCTTGCCCATCTCGGCCATGGATCGGCACAGCTTCGAGCCGCTGCTTGAAGAGCTGGAAAAGCGTTGCTGGCCCGATTCCGAAGGCTAGGGGCCCCTTGGCCCTGACCGGTTCGACCGGTTTGATAGTGCATTACCCATGATGGCGTCGCAAAAAGTCCACCCTACTACGTTGCAGCGCTTTTTCAGGACTTCGACATACTAAATGTATGCCTTCACCCCTGAAAAACCACTACGCCTTGTAGGTCGAAATTTTTGCTTAGCCATCTCATGACTTTTTGCGAAAGCATTACCCATAGGAGGTTATTGTGGCCCGGATCTACCTGGTGGCCCTGTTATCGTGTCTGCTGGCCGGCTGTGCGGTCGGAGAAATCCCCTGGCCCGGCGGCGCTGCGACGTCGGTTGCCGACGCCCCGCAGGCAGATCGGGCGATACAACCCGTTGTCTTGGCGGATAGGCAAACAGTTTCGTCCGTGGTCCCCGATGCGGAGGCCGCAAGCGACGGCCAGGCGCCCCTGGCCGAAGAAGGTGAAACGGCGCCCATGGATGCCGAGACCCTGGAGGACCTGGCCCTGCTGGCCGGGGCCGATCAGTCCGTCCCCGAAGAGGAAGGCGAGACGGTGGTCGAAGAAGCGGTCTCATTCGATCTGCCGATGGTGGAAAACGCCAAGGTCCGTTATTTCGTCGATTATTATTGCGGTCCCGGACGGCATGGTTTTCGTCGCTGGCTGGAACGCTCGGGCCGCTACCTGCCCATGATGCGCGAGATCTTTGCCGAGCAGGGATTGCCCCTCGATCTGACCTATCTGGCGATGATCGAATCGGGTTTTAACCCCCGTGCCTGTAGCCGCGCCAATGCCGTCGGCCCCTGGCAGTTCATGGCCAGCACAGGACAGAATTACGGCCTCAGCAACGACTGGTGGCGTGACGAGCGACGGGACCCTCTCAAGTCGACCCGGGCCGCGGCCCGCCACCTTAAGGATCTGCACGAGCGCTTCGATGGCGATTGGTATCTGGCCATCGCTGCCTACAATGCCGGTCCCGGTAAGGTGGATCGGGCGATTCGCAAATCCCGCAGCCGCGATTTCTGGCAGCTGTGCCGAGGCAGTTACCTGCGCAAAGAAACCAAGAATTATTTGCCGAAACTGCTGGCCGTGTTGCTTATTGCCAAGGAGCCGGAAACCTACGGCTTTAAGGACCTGCAATACCAGTCTGCCCTGGCTTTTGACATCACCGACCTGCCCAGTTCCACCGATCTCGATATTGTGGCCAGGCTGTGTGGCGTCTCCTACGAGGAGATCGTGGCCCTCAATCCCGAACTGAAGAGGTGGTGTACACCGCCCCGTCTGCCGAATTACCAGATCCGTCTGCCTGCCGGGCAGACGGACTCTTTCGTGAAAAAATATGCGCAGATTCCGGCCGAGAGGCGGGCCAATTACCGCCGCCATCGGGTCAAGCCGGGGGACACCCTGATCGGCATGGCCAAGCGCTACGGCATTCGCAGCAAGGATATCGTGGTCCTCAACAACATTCGCAAACCCCGGGCCTTGCGGGTCGGTCGCGATCTTATCCTGCCGCTGCGGCCGGGCGCCGCTCTGCCAGCGGATGTGCTGGAAGACGGCTATGAACGGACTCGCCAAAAGCATTACAAGATTCGCAAGGGCGACAGCCTGTGGAGCATTGCCCGGCGATTTGACGTTTCGACCAGCCAACTGTGCGCCTGGAACGGTATCGGCAAGAAAACCATTCTCAAGCCGGGCAAGGTTCTGCGCGTGGCCGGCAGCTCCACGGCTTCGAGTGGCGGACGACGCAAACTGGTCTACCAGGTTCGGCCCGGCGATACCCTGTGGGATATCGGTCGGCGCTATGACCTCAAGACCGGCGATATCATGCGCTGGAACCGGCTCACCAGCAAGCATGTCCTGCGTCCCGGTGATCGCCTGACCCTGCTGGTCAAGCCGGGCCGGCAGGGATAGTTTTTGACATTTAATCGGCGGATTGCTAAACTTCCGGCGCCCCGCAGGCAAAGGGGACTTTTCAGGTTTCGACAGCTTTGCTTCGGAACAGGGATGTTGCCATCCTCAGCAACGATTCCCGGCGTGCTACGCGCAAACCCTGGCCTCGATTCGGCCTGTCCGCTAGAGAAAGGATTTCCCTTCGATGATCAATCTCGGCATTTCGCTGCTGGTATACGCCCTGTTGTTTTTGGCCTTGAATTTCGGCGCCGGGCTTTCGCCCCTCTATGCGGCCCTGCTAGCTCTGCTCGGTTTTGCTGGCAGTTTTTTTCTGCTCAGTCGTCGCACTTCCAAGGCGCTGACCGCCCTTATGGAAGGGGTGCAGCGCGACATGCAGGCCGGTCGGACCGAAAAGGCGGTTAAAACCCTGCAGTCTGCCTACCCCTTGGGCAAATGGCAGTTTTTTGTCACCTCCCAGATCGAGGCTCAGATCGGCTCTATCCTTTACCTTAAACGGGACTTCGCCCAGGCCTTTGATCATCTGCAAAAGGCCTTCAGCCGCCACTGGGTGGCCATGGCCATGCTGGCCATCTGTTACATGAAACGCAACAAGCCGGAGCAGATGAAAGCCGCCTTTGAGAAGGCCGTGGCCGCGACCAAGAACGAGTCCATGCCCTGGGCCCTGTATGCCTACTGTCTCGAAAAGGTCGGCGAACGGAGCAAGGCCATAGAAGTCCTGGAAAAAGGGATCAAAAAAGGCGCTGCCGACGATACCCTGCTGGCCAACCTGGGGGCGCTTCAAGAAGGCAAGAAGATGAAGATGAAGGGCTACGGCGATCTCTGGTACCAGTTCCACCTGGAGAAGCAGGGTGTCGTGATGAAGCAGCAGACCCGGGCCGTGCAGGGCCGCCGGAAAATCGTGAGACGCTGATCTTGGCCAAGCGCAGCAAGAAGCAAAGCACAAAAAACTTTCAGAACAGCCCCTTCAAAGGCCTGAAAGGTATAGCGGTGGCCGCAGACAACGTTTCTGTCGACAAGAATCCGGCCCCGCTGCCGACCAGCGAACCGCTGGTGGAGGATGATGCCGCCGCCTTTGAACGGGAGATGGCACTGCTGGGGGTTAATCCCCGGACGCAGGACGATCGACAGCGGGAGGTCGAACCGGTCGTCGCCGATCTCGCGGTTGAGAAGGACGAAAAGACCGTCGAGCTAACCGATGACGAACTGTTTCTGGACTCTCTGGGGCAGATGGACAGTGTCTTTCGCGACGAGATTCCGCAGGGTGAAGAGGTTGCAGCGGCACCGCGGCGCATGCGGCAATTGCGCCAGGGCAAGCTGGCGCCCGAGGCAAAGCTCGATCTGCATGGCCTGAACCGGCAGGAAGCGCGGGATAAGGTCCGTTTTTTCCTCGAAGATGCAACATTTCATGGACTCAAGACGGTCCTCATTATTACCGGGCGGGGCAAAGGCTCCTCTGACGGGCCGGTTCTGCGGCAATTCATGGAAAGTTATCTGTCCCGCGAGGCGCGGGCCTGGGTCGTGGAGTGGGGGCGGGCACCTGCTCGCTACGGCGGCGAGGGGGCGTTGGTGGTGTTCCTCAAGGGACGCCGGCAGGGCTAGCAGCGGTTGGCCGCATCAATTTATTCTGTTGGTGCAAAGAGTTCCATCGCTTTGCGACACAGCCCCAGGATAACGGAAACATCATAAACAAAGGCCGGAGCATTTATTGCTCCGGCCTTTGTCGTTGGGCTATTCGGCGTCGGTTTCGCTGCCCTTCGGGCTCTCTTTGGCAGCGGGTTTCTTGCGCTGCTTCGCCTGGGGCTCGGCCTTGTCATCGCCGGCCGTCGCTGGCTCGTCCGTTGTCGGTTTTTTGCGGGGCCGACCGCGGCGAGCCGGCTTCTTTTTTGGTTCGGCTGCCGCCGGGGCGTTGTCTTCGCCGGCAATCTTCGTGGATCCAACCTCAGCGGTTGTTGTTTCCGACGCCTTTTCTGCGGCTTCGGCCGCTGGTTTTTTTGCGGCCGGTTTGCGGGTGCGACGGCGCTTCGGCTTCTCCGCGGCCTTGTCGTCGCCTTCTTTGGGCTCTTCGACCGCGGCGGTCGGCGGTGCTGATTGAGCCGCTTGCTCTTGCTCCGAGGACTTTTTCGCCGCTGGAGAGCGGCGCCTGCGGGGCGTTTTGGGTTTGGGCGCTTCTGCCGGCGGTGTTGAAACCGCTTCCTCTGCGGTCTTCGATTCCGCCGTTTCGGCGGCCGCTCCGCCTATCGCATCCGGTTTCGTTTCGGCCGCAGCGGCCTTCTTGGCGGCGGCCGGTTTGCGGCGGCGCGGTTTCGGCTTGTCGCTCGTCTGCTCGTCTGTGGCCGGTGGGGCCGGCGGAGCCGGTTCGCTGGCTGACGGCTGCGGTGTAACCTGTTCCGGTTGTCGCTCTTCCGTCGCAGGTTGAACCGTTGGCGCAGAAGAGGTGCCCGCTGTGCTGGGGGCTACAGGCTCGTTGTCTGCAGGAGCCGGTGCCGGTTCGGCGCTGTCGGTGCCCTGCGCCTCGGCGGCAGGTTGCGGGGTCGTGGCCGCGCCCTCCTCGAGGCCGGTCGTTTCAGCGGCCTGGTCGGCGGTCGCCTCGGCCGGTTTGCGCCGACGGCGGGGCCGGCGCCGTTTCCGACCGCTGGGGCGGCTGCTGGTCTCGGCATCGGCCTCGGGCGCTGCTTCTTCGGCGGCATCCTTCTTCGCAGGGCTTTCCTGAGGACTTTCAGCTCTTACCGAAGAAGCTTCGACATAGTTCTGGGTCGATTTCTGCTCTTCCTTTTCCCGGCGAAGGAACTCCACTTCGAGTTGGCTATTGGTGAACTCGGCGCAACCTCTGATGTAGATGGTCGCATTATATTGCTGTTCGAGGCGAATCAGTTCGGCGCGTTTGTTGTTCAGCAGGTAGGCCGCCACCTCGAGGGGGACCTGTCCTTCCACGCGGCCGATCTGACCCTTGGCCATGCCAGCGGACAGACGGCGGACAAAGTTCAGGGCCTGAGCCTCAGCGCTCTTGATACGGCCGCTGCCATCGCAGTGGGGGCAGGGCAGGTAGGAGGCTTCCGCCAGGGCCGCCTTGATGCGCTGGCGGCTCATCTCCAGCAGGCCGAACTGGCTGATGCGGCCGACGGAGACGCGAGCCTTGTCGCTTTTGAGGGCATCCTTCAGGCACTTTTCCACATCGCGGATATGTTTGCGATCCCGCATGTCGATGAAGTCGATGACGATCAGGCCGCCGAGGTCACGCAGGCGCAACTGACGGGCCGCTTCGGCGGCCGCCTCCATGTTCGATTTAAAGGCGGTCGCTTCCACGCCCTTTTCCGTCGCCATTTTGCCTGAGTTGACGTCGATGGCCACCAGCGCTTCGGTGGTGTCGATGACGATGGAGCCGCCGGAGGGCAACGGAACCTTGTTGCGGGAAAGGGCCTCGATCTGTTCTTCGATCTGATAACGGGAGAAGATCGGCCGGCGCTCCTGGTGCAATTTAACCAGCTGGGCGTATTCGGGCATGACCTCCTGAAAAAAGTCTTTGCCTTCCTGGGCCGCTCTGGGATCGTCCACCAGCACTTCGTCGATATCCGGGCTGAAATAGTCGCGGATTGAGCGAATGACCAGGTTCGATTCCTTGTAGACCAGGGCCGGCGCCTTGACCTTTTTGCCCAGTTCGCAGATCTTTTCGTAGACCCGCAGCAGATAATCGACGTCCCGCTTGAGTTCGGTCTTTTTCTGGCCGATGCCGGCGGTGCGGACGATATAGCCGATATTGTCCGGCAGGTCCATGGAGTTCATGGCCTGCTTGAGTTTTTTGCGCGTCGATTCCAGTTCGATCTTGCGGGAGATGCCCTTGGTGTCGCTTTCCGGCATCAGCACCATGTAGCGGCCCGGCAGGGACAGATAGGTGGTCAGGGCCGCGCCCTTGGTGCCCCTTTCCTCCTTGACGACCTGTACCAGTAGCTCTTGGCCGCGACGCAACATGTCGTTGATGCGCGGACGTCCCTTGGTTTCGCTGTTGGGGTCGGCTTTGTGGAAGGAGGGATGGATTTCACCGATCTGCAGAAACCCTGGGCGTTCGCCGCCATAATCGACAAAGGCCGCCTGCAGCCCGGTTTCGACCCGGACCACAACCGCCTTGTAAACATTGCCCTTGGTCTGTTCCTTGCTGGTGATTTCGATGTCGAGTTCGCTCAGTGCGCCGTCCTCGACGATGGCTACCCGGTGCTCCTCCGGGTGGGTAGCGTTGATCAGCATCTTTTTACTCATGTAGGTCCTTTCGGTCGCTCCGCAGAGCAGCCATCAAAATGAAATGTGGCCAGGCATATGCCTGCCGGTTCGCCCGGGGTCCAAGTCCGAGGGGCTGCGCCTGTTGCCGGTGAAGCCGTCTGACGGACCCGTACGGGGAAAATCCTGTGTTGCTGCGTCCAACTCTAAAAAACTTGCATGATGGCGTCGCAAAAAGTCCGTCCTCCGGCGTTGCAGCGCTATTTCAGGACTTCGACATACTATATCTATGCCTTCACCCCTGAAAAACCACTACGCCTTGTAGGCCGAAATTTTTGCTTAGCCATCTCATGACTTTTTGCGAAAGCATCTATGTATGAAGCACCGGGTCGAAGGGGCTCGTCAGTGGTTGCGAGCCATGCATGACAGTGCGGTGCCAAAGCCCTTGCAGGCCAGTTGCCGGTTAAGCACGGTCTTGGTGAAGACCTTGCCGCATGCTGACGGAGCCATTTAATGACCTGTTCAGCATCGGCCCGAGAAAGTGCGGCCTTCCCAATCTTTTAATAAACAGCCCGTGGGTCGATCGGCCGCTTGCGGTCAATCGCTTATGGGCTTTGCAGGCTGTTGTCAGCGGTTGGTTAAACAGCTGCAACTATAGCAGAAAGCGCTGTTGCTGGATAGCAGAAACTACTTCTTTGTGCCGGCGGCAAGGCATATTTGAAGGTTTTTTCGCCGCCAAGCTTATGCTATAAAGGAAAGCTATGTTGCAATTACGAGACATTATAAAGAATTTTGCCGACCGAAGGCTCTTTGCCGGGATCAACTGGCACATTCGACCACAAGACCGCATCGGTTTGTGCGGTGAAAATGGCGCTGGCAAGACCACTCTGCTGCGCCTGCTGGCCGGCCAGGTTCAGGCCGATGACGGTGTGGTGCAGATGGCCCGTGGTACCACCTTTGGCTATCTACCTCAACAGGGCCTGGATCATCAAGGCCGCAGTCTGTTTGAGGAGGTGCGTTCCGCTCTCGGTGAATTGACCGCCATGGAGCAGGAGATGCGCGCTCTGGAGCAGGAGTTGGCCGGTGGCTGCAACGACGAGCGCATGGCGCGCTACGCTCATCTGGAGGAGGCCTTTCGCCAGCGGGGCGGCTATACCCTCGATACGGAAATCGCCAAGGTGCTGGACGGCCTCGGTTTTGCCAGTGACGACCGCGATCGCCCCTGCGAGCATTTTTCCGGCGGCTGGCAGATGCGCATCGCCCTGGCCAAGCTGCTGCTGCAGCGGCCCAATCTGCTGCTCCTTGACGAACCGACTAACCATCTCGACCTGCCGGCCAGGGACTGGCTGGAGGATTACCTGGCCAACTACCCCCATGCCGTGGTGCTGGTATCCCATGATCGCTTTTTTCTCGATCGGGTGGTCGGCCGCATCGTCGAGATCTGGAACGGCGAACTGACCGAATATCCCGGCAATTACAGCCACTACCTGGAGGAGCGCGAGCGGCGGGTGACGGCCCTGCGCGAGTCCAAGCAGCGCCAGGACGAAGAAGTCGGCCGCATCGAGGCCTTTATCAGCCGGTTTCGCTACCAGGCCAACAAGGCTTCTTTGGTTCAGAGCCGGATCAAGCAGTTGGAGCGCATCGAGCGCATCGTGGTGCCGCCGCTGCGCAAGCGCATCGCTTTTCAATTTCCTTCGCCGCCCCGGAGCGGCCGTGCGGTGCTGGAACTCAAGGGGGTGGAGCACGGTTATGAAGCGCTGCGGGTCCTTGCCGATGTCGACTTGACCGTCGAGCGGGGCGAGCGCATCGCCCTGGTGGGAGCCAACGGCGCTGGCAAGTCGACCTTGATGCGACTGCTGGCCGGGGTTGAACAGCCGCGGCAGGGGACCCGTGACGAAGGCCATCAGGTACTGCAAGCCTATTTTGCCCAGGACCAGGCGCGCATTCTGGACGGCAGCAAGACCGTGCTTGAGGAGATCACCGCGGCCGCGCCCTTCGATATGGTGCCCCGGGTACGGGATATTCTCGGCTCGTTTCTGTTCTCCGGCGACGATGTGCACAAGCCGGTGGAGGTGCTGTCCGGCGGCGAGCGCAACCGCCTGGCGCTGGCTCTGCTGCTGCTGCGGCCAGCCAACCTGCTGCTGCTGGATGAACCGACCAACCATCTTGACCTGCAGTCCAAAGAGGTGTTGCTCGCTTCACTGCGCAGTTTTTCCGGCACCCTGGTCTTTGTCTCCCACGACCGCTACTTCGTCGATGCTTTGGCGACCCGTGTGCTGGAGGTTGCGGGGGGCTGTGTTACCTCCCATCTCGGCAACTACGAGGATTTTCTTCGGGCCAAGGCGGCGGCCGGTGACGATAGCCATTCGGCCCTGCGGGTCGAGCAGGCGGCTGACGAAGCCCCTGCCACCGATGGTCAGACGGCCAGTGAGGAGCAGCTGTCCTATGCCGAACGCAAGGAACTCAAGCGGCAGGAGCGCCGCCGGCAGAAGGACCTGGCCGAAATCGAGCTGCGCATCGAAGCCCAGGAACAGGAACTGGGCGAGCTGGAGGAGGCTATGGCTGATTCGACCCTCTATCAGGATACTGGCCGCTGGCGGGAGGTCGGCGATCGGCACGCTCAAATAAAAGACGAGATCGAGACCCTCTATCGGCAGTGGGAAGACTTGCAATTGGCGGAATCGGCCTGAACCGTCAGCCGCGCTAACGGAAAAACTCGCTGGCGCTCGGATAGTTTTTCGCCTGTTTCGCCCGTCGCCTGCTCCTCTCCGGCAGCGTCACAGGTGCTGTAGCGGCAAAGAAAAGCTCTTTTACGCATTACGATTTGCGCCTTACGGATCAGAAAGGTGTTTGCACAGCATGTTGTTGCCGCGGGGAAAGTTGATCAAAGATGAGTTCAACCCAGTGCGCATGAACTGGCTGGAGGCCATTCACAAGCTTCAGGCGGGGCGCTTCTCCGGGTATCTGGGCTGCTGGGATTTGCACGGACGGGGAGTGGTGCTGTTCGTTGGCGGCCAGTTGGTGGCGGTACGCTTTGTCGATGAGGGAGAACACCTCGCCGACCAAGAGGCCTTTTCCCGAATCTTTGCCCGTTCCCTGTCCGGCGATACCATGCTCTCCATCTATCGCCTCTCCCAGCTCTTGGCTCTGCAACTGTTTGGGGTGGTCAGCGGAGAGATGCTGTTCGCCGCCCAGCAGCTGCAATTGCTCGATATTCCCCATCTGCTGCATACTCTCAAGCACGACCGCTTTAATGGCTGTTTGCGTGTCTGCGCCGCCGAGGACGTGGCGCTGATCTTTTTTCGGCAGGGCAGCCCCATCGGGTTTTTTCATGACGGCGGTACCGACCTGGTGCAGGCCGCCGAGTTGAGCGAATCCGTCGCCTGGCAGCCGGGTGCTTCGGTGGATATTATCGCCGGCCAAAGCGAACTGGCAGAAAATCTGCCCGATCTCATGGAATCGCTGGATCTGCCGGGCTGCTGGCAACAGGCGGTGGCCAGCGCGGCTCAGGGTCGTTGACGGCGAGGCCTGCCGTCATTAAATCCCTGAGCGGCTATTCGGTTCGAGTAGCCGCTGTCAGATCTCATGCCCGGTAGCGATAAACTTTGGTAAAGATACTCTTTGCACCGCACGAACAGGAAGAGGAGGGCGATATGAAACAAGAGACCTTCGGTCGCATGGAACTGCTGCAGGGTGATATCACTCGCCTCCAAGTGGATGCCATCGTCAATGCGGCCAACCGTTCCCTGCTCGGTGGTGGCGGCGTCGATGGAGCCATTCACCGTGCGGCCGGCCCGCAACTACTGGCCGAGTGCAAAACCCTGAACGGTTGCGAAACGGGCCAGGCCAAGATCACCGCCGGTTACCGGCTGCCGGCACGGCACGTCATTCACACCGTCGGTCCGGTCTACCGCCAGCGGCCGCAGGATCCGCAGCTACTGGCGGCCTGCTACCGCAACAGCCTGGAGCTGGCCGTGGTCCACGGCCTGAAAACGGTGGCCTTTCCGGCGATCAGCTGTGGCGTTTACGGTTACCCGCCGGAAAAGGCCTGTGCCATTGCGGTCGATACCGTAAAAGACTTTTTGCTACGGAACGACGACCTGGAAAAGGTGCTGTTCGTCGTCTTTGCCGACGAAATCTATCGACTCTACCACGACTATCTGACGGCCGACGGCAACTGAGCTTCTACATGACGCGGAAGCTGGTGACTGAACCGGGCGAATGACGGAATCCATGAAGTTACTTCTTCTCGAACCCTATTTCACCGGTTCTCATGCCGCCTGGAGTGAGGAATACGCAGCCCGCAGCCGGCATCAGGTGGAGATCCTGTCTTTGCCGGGACGCCATTGGAAATGGCGCATGCATGGCGGGGCGGTGACCCTGGCCCGGCAGTTTCTCGAGCGCCGGCAGCCGGTCGATCTGTTGCTGGCCAGCGCGATGCTCGACCTGACCACCTTTCTGGCCCTGACCCGCAGCAAGAGCGCTGGTGTGCCGTCGGTGCTCTATTTTCACGAAAACCAGCTGACTTACCCCTGGTCGCCGCGGGATAGCGACCCGCCCGCCCGGCGGGACGCCCACTACGGTTTTATCAATTACGCCAGCGCCCTGGCCGCCGACCGGGTGCTGTTCAATTCTCATTATCACCGCCAGGCCTTTCTTGAGGCGTTGCCGGCCTTTCTCGGGGTCTTTCCCGATCACCAGGAGACGGCCAGCATCGACAGCATTGCCGCCAAGAGCCAGGTGCTGCCGCTGGGACTCGACCTGCAGCGCTTCGATGCTTATCGCCCTCAAATCGACCTGGATTCCCACCGACCGCCGCTGTTGCTGTGGAACCACCGTTGGGAATACGACAAGAACCCGGATGAGTTTTTTCGAGCCCTGTTCCTTTTGCAGGAACAGGGGCTCGATTTTCAGGTGGTTATACTCGGTGAGAGTTTTGCCGAGCAGCCGGCCATCTTCGCCGAGGCTCGGCGCCGACTCGGCGAGCGAGTGGTGCAATTCGGTTATGCCGCCGATTTTGCTTCCTATGCTGGCTGGCTATGGCGGGCCGATATCCTGCCGGTTACCGCAATCCACGACTTTTTCGGTATCAGCGTGGTGCAGGCCATGCATTGTGACTGCCATCCGCTGCTGCCGAAGCGACTGGCCTATCCGGAACATGTGCCGCCGACTCTTCATGACGACTATTTCTATGACGACTTTGACGGCCTGGTGGTTCGACTGGCCGAGTTGATCGAACAGGTGGCCGTCCTGCGCCGCCGCAGTGTGCGACCCTTCGTGCAGGACTACGACTGGCGGCAGTTGGGTGTCCGCTACGATGATCTGCTGGCCGACTGCCTGGATACGCCAATAGGCGTCTGACGACAAAAGAGAGGATTCATGCGCAAAACCATTATCGGTGTGATCGGTGCCGGCCAGGTTTCCGAGGCCGGCTATGCGGTGGCTCGCGAGGTCGGCCGCCATATCGGCGAGAGTGGTGCGGTGCTGGTCTGCGGTGGTCTGTCCGGAGTGATGGAAGCGGCCTGTCGGGGTTGTAGCGAGGCCGGAGGAGAGACCCTTGGCATTCTGCCCGGCGGCGATGCAGCGACGGCCAACCCTTATGTCTCCCTAGCGGTAGTGACCAATATGGGACACGCCCGCAATGTGATTATTGTCCATACCGCCCAGGTCCTGATCGCCGTGGAAGGGGAATACGGCACTCTGTCGGAAATGGCTGTAGCCCTCAAGCTCGGGCGACCGGTGGTGGCTTTAAACAGTTGGCCGGGCATCGACGGCGTGATCGAGGCCACTTCTGCCGAGGAGTCAGTAGCGCTGGCCTTACGCTTAGCGGGCAGTCAGAGGGAGGACTAAGCATGTTCGACACTGCAGATCTGCAACGCTCGCGAGAATTTTCCAGCCAATTCATCGAGTGGCTGCGGGGCAAAGGTGCGGTGCTCATTGTCACCCACGATCATCCCGACCCTGACTCCCTGGCCGCAGCCATGGCTCTGAAACACCTGATTCTGGTCAAAACCGGGCAAAATGCAACGGTCGCCTACGGCGGTGTTGTCGGTCGCGGGGAAAACAAGGTCATGGTGGAGAAGTTGGAGATCGAACTGGTGTCGCTGGAAGGGCTGGATGTCCATCAGTACCAGGTGGTCTGTATGGTCGATACGCAGCCCCGTGCGGGTAACAATTCGCTGCCTGCCGACTGCAAGGTCGATCTGGTGATCGATCACCATTCGCCTCGGGAGTCGTGCCGGGAGTGTCGCTGGGTCGATGTGCGCGATGACTATGGTGCTTCGGCGACCATTCTGTTCGAATACCTGTTGGCCCAGGAAATCAGTTTATGTACCAAGCTGGCGACGATCCTTTTTTACGCCATCAAATCGGAAACTCAGGATCTTGGCCGGGAATGGAGTCGTGCTGATCGTCGGGCCTACCTCCATCTGCTGCCGCTGAGCAACAATCGCATCCTGTTCGATATCACCCACCCCGAGGTGCCGCGGGAATATTTTTCCGCTTTCAGCCAGGCGATTCGCAATGCTCGGACCTTTAGCGATGTGCTGGTGTTCAACCTCTACGATATCGATAATCCCGATATTGTCGCCGAGATGGCCGATTTTCTGCTGCGCGTCGATCGGGTCAAGATCGTGCTCGGCATGGGACGCTATCAGGACGGCGAGATCCTCTCCTTTCGCACCCTGCTGGCCGATATTCGGGCCGGCGAGGTGATGCAGGCGGTGGTCGCCGGACTCGGGACCGCCGGTGGCCATGGCATGATCGCCGGTGGCCAGATTCGGCCGGTGGCTCCCGCAATATCCGTCCAGAACGATCTGGAGGAAACCCTGATTGAGCGTTTGCTGCACTATCTGAAACGGCCTGTCAGTCCTGGTCGGCCCCTGGTGGTCGGGTGATCCGCCGCGGCTCGCTGCGTTGACACCCCGGCAGGACTGGGGTATAAGAAGGCCCCTGTTTGAGAGGTATCTATGGTTCGACTGTTTTTTGTGCTGCTGTTGTTGCTGCCGGCATTAAGCGTTGCCGAGGGGGCGGTCCAGTTGGCTCTCGAAGGTAAGCCGCCGGTCACCCTCGATGAAGTCTATCACCGTGACGGGGTGGCGTATCTGGCGGTCGACGAGGTATTGCCGGTACTCGGCCTGTCCGGGTCGTGGAACTCGGTTAAGCACATATATTCGATCAAGACCCCCCGGGGCAGGGCGCAGATGTCCCCCGGCAGTCAGTTCCTGCGGCTTGGTGGCCAGTTTCAGCCCCTGACCAATCCGCCCAGTTTTATCGACGGCCGGCTGCGGGTTGACGAAAATTTTGTCGTGATCCATCTGCCTGCCTTGTTGAACCTCTCCGTTTACTACCGTAACCTCGACCCCACCGTTGAACAGTTGCCGGCCCCAAGTTCCCTCGACCGCTTGTTCTCCTTTTTGTTGCGCAAGCAGAAGCCGGCCGGTGTCAAGGGCCTGCGGGCGGTAGCCATCGATCCCGCCCATGGTGGGGCGGATCCGGGCAGCATGGGGCCGAACGGTCTGAAAGAAAAAGATGTGGTCCTGGCGGTTGCCCAGGGATTGCAGAAGCGTTTCAAAATGCATCTCGGCCTGCCGGTCTATCTGAGTCGTGATGCCGACTATTCGCTGACCGCAGCGCAGCGTTTCGCGGCGGTCAATAAGCCCGAGGTCGATGCCCTGATCCTGCTTCACGCCCAGGCTGCGTTGAGCGAGACAGCCCGCGGGGCGGTGCTGTTTATTCGGCCTCAGGAACAGCGGGCAGCCGATGGGGGCGGAGACAGCATGGCCCTGGCCAGTCAATTGCGTCAGGCCCTGAGCCAAGCCGGCATTCTGGTGACGGCCATCGAGCGGGCACCGCTATTGCCCCTGGGGCAGGGCGATTTGCCCACCGTACTGGTGGAACTCGGTTATCTGAGCAATTCGACCGATCGTGAACTGCTCGGCCAGTCTGCCGGCCAGGAACGTCTGGCCGAAGCGCTCTATCGCGGCCTGAAGGCCTTTGCCCAACAACAGCAGGAGATCGAATAAATGACGGAAAGCCCCTTTTTACGTGCCGACGGCCGGCGCCCGAATCAGTTGCGCCCGGTCTCTTTTCTGCGCGGTTTTACCCGCTACGCAGAAGGTTCGGTCCTGGTCTCCTTTGGCGAGACGCGCGTGCTGTGCAATGCCACCGTGGAAGAGGGCGTGCCGCCCTTTTTGCGTGGTAAGGGGAGCGGCTGGGTGACGGCCGAGTATTCCATGCTGCCGCGGGCCACTCAGACCCGTTCGGCACGGGAATCTCTGCGCGGCAAGGTGGGCGGTCGCACCTACGAAATTCAACGCCTCATCGGCCGTTCTTTGCGGGCGGTGGTGGATATGGCCGCCCTTGGCGAGCGGCCCGTGGTCCTCGCCTGCGATGTGCTGCAGGCCGACGGCGGTACCCGCACCGCAGCCATCACCGGCGCCTACGTGGCTCTGGAAGATGCCTTGAACGGACTGGTGCGGAAGGGGGCGCTGGCCAAATCGCCGCTGCGGGAAAGCGTCTCTGCCATCAGTGTCGGCATCATCGACGGCCGGTCCTTGCTCGATCTCGATTATCAGGAGGATTTCAGTGCCGCGGTCGATATGAATTTTGTCGTTACCGAATCCGGACTTCTGGTCGAGGTGCAGGGGACCGCAGAAGAGCACCCCTTTACGCCCCAGCAACTCGATGATATGCGTGACCTGGCCCTGCTGGGCTGCCGGGACCTGAACGTTTTGCAGAACCAAAGCCTGGAGGACTGACGCCATGGAACTGGTGGTGGCGACGACAAATAAGGGAAAGTTAAAGGAGATCGGCCGGCTGCTGGCGGACAGCGGTATCGTGGTAAAGGGCTTGGAAGAGATTGCCGGCCTGCCGGCGATCGTCGAGGATGGCGATACCTTTGAAGCCAATGCTCAAAAAAAAGCCCTTACCGTGGCTCGCCATAGCGGCTGTCTGACCCTGGCCGACGATTCCGGCCTGGTAGTCAAGGCTCTGCAGGGTGAGCCCGGCGTCTATTCCGCCCGTTACGCCGGTCCCCAGGCCAGCGACGCCGACAACAATCGCAAGCTGTTGGCCGCCATGACCGGATTGCCTCGCGAGCAGCGCCAGGCCGCCTTTCACTGCGCGATGGCCCTTTGCACACCGTCCGGTGACTGCCGGCTGTTCCAAGGCCGCCTGCAAGGCCTGATTCTCGAAGCGCCACGGGGCAGCGGCGGGTTCGGTTACGATCCCCTGTTTCTGGTTCCCGAGTATGGAAAAGCTCTGGCGGAACTGCCCCTGGACATCAAGAACCGCATCAGCCACCGTGGCGAAGCGCTGCGTCAAACCCTGGCCTACCTGCAGCAACGGTGAAGACTTGAGCGGCCTGCTTTGACCGTCGCTGGCGGCGGTTTCAGGCTACGAAGCAATATCCCGCTTGGGGCCTAACAGCCTAATTATTTAGGTCGATTTGGTTGACAGTGTCGATGTTAGCTGGTTAATATATTACAAACGCTTACCAACTAAGGAGGGAATCTCATGCGTAAATGGCAATTTGTTCTGGCGGGTGCTTCATTAGGGTTGTTGGTGCTGAGCGGCTGCGCAACACAGTTGTCCCCGGCCGACCGTGATCTACTCAATCAGGCTCTGGATTCAGGCCAGATGGTTACCCAGCAGGCCGCCAAGGCCCAGACCGCTGCCGGCATGGCCAGCGATGCCGCTGCTCGCGCTGGAGATGCGGCAGTAAGGGCCGAATCGGCCGCTGCTGCTGCCGATAAGAGCGCTGCCATGGCCTCGCAGAGTGCCGACGCCGCTGCTGCCAGCGCCGCCAAGGCTGCCAAAGCCTTTGAAATGGGTCAGATGAAGTAAACGATCCCGATTCTAAACACCTTGCAGTAATACTGAAAAGGCCCCGCTGAGCGGGGCCTTTTCAGTTTCGGGATATGGCGACCGGCACGCCTCGCTGATCGGCGATGGCCTGGGCCAGGGCCTGCAAGTCGATCTCGCCTTGCCAGGGCAGGGCGGTGGCCTGACGTAGCACCTCGGCGACCGGGTCGGCAATCCGCTGATCCAGGTCTTGGTGGATTTCAGCGAATAGTTGACCGTTGTGCAGGCCGACCTTGATGGGCTGATAGATGATTCGCACCGGCGTGCCTTTGGCAGTTCGTGGAAAGAGGTCGCGAATGTCCTCCGGGTAGAGGCGCAGGCAGCCGTGGCTGACCCGGCGTCCAACGCCGAAGGGCTTGTTGGTGCCATGAATGCCATAGCCCGGAGCCGAAAGGCCGAGCCAGTAATCACCGAGGGGGTTGTTCGGTCCCGGCGGAATGCTGATCGCGGTGCCGGGCTCTGCGGCACGAATGGTGGCCGGGGCGGTCCATGAAGGGCGTTCGATGTGCTGGGCAACGGTGAAATCGCCCTCGGGGGTATTCCAGCCTTCGCTGCCGATGCCGACCGGATAGGCTCTGACCCGCTGTTGGCCCCGTTCCGTCCAAAGATAGTAGAGACGCAGCTCGGCCAGGTTGATGGTGATGCCCTCTTGAGCCGCCTGCGGCAGGATGAAGGCATAGGGCAGCAGGATCCTTTGGCCGGCTGGCGGCAGCCAGGGGTCGATGCCCGGATTGGCTTGAACCAGGGCCAGATAGCCGGTGCCACTGCGCCGTGCCAGCTCGATAAGGGTTTCGTCCGGGCCGAGCAGATAGGTGCGGTGCTGGCCCAGCAGGGCGGTCGGTTGCGCCCGGTCACGGTAAGACTCGCTCTGCAGCCGCGGGTACCACGACCAGCTGCCGTTCGGCAAGGACAAAAACAAACATAGCAGTGCGCTACTGAGGACAATTTTCATGGCCGCAGTATAAGGGAAAACTTGCCGCAGGGCTAACCCTAACTGAGGCTAAGGGTGATGGCGTCGCAAAAAGTCCGCTCTACTGCGTTGCAGCGCTTTTTCAGGACTTCGACATACCCTATGTATGCCTTCATCCCTGAAAAACCGTTACGCCTTGTAGATCGAAATTTTTGCTTAGCCATCTCATGACTTTTTACGAACCCATCAGAATTCAATCGTTGTCTCCTTGTTGTTGGCTTCCGCCCGGGCTGAAATAGAAACCGGCGGGATGAGGTGTTCACTAACCTAAGGTGGGGGTGTTAGGCGGTCATTAACCCTGAATGAATAAACGGTTAAGGTCTTTTGGGCTCGCGCTGGGACTGATGGGTTTTTCTGAGGAATGAACTGTTCCGGGGAAAGAGTTGACACTTCTTGCCCGCCGTTGTATTAAAAATGGGTTTTGTTTTGCAGCCAATCTAGCCAAATCTCACGGAGGGTTCATGATCAAGATCGATTTCGACAAGATGGGCGGCCTGATTCCAGCCATCATTCAGGACCACGAGACCAACGAAGTATTGATGTGCGCCTTTCTGGACGAGAAGGCCCTGAACCTGACTCTGGAGACGGGCAAAACCTGGTTTTTCAGCCGGCGCCGCAACAAATACTGGATGAAGGGCGAGCAGTCCGGCAATACTCAGGAGGTCAAGGAGGTCTTCACCGATTGCGATGCCGACACGGTGGTGATTAAGGTTAAGCAGAACGGCGGCGCGGCCTGCCATACCGGTAATCGCACCTGCTTCTACGTCAAGTGGGAAGATGATCAATGGGTGGAGCACTCCGAGCCCCTGTTCGATCCCGACGTGGTATATAAAAAATGAGCCGGTCGATCAAGTTCGGCATTCCCAAGGGGAGCTTGGAAAAAGCGACTGTCGAGCTCTTTGAACAGGCCGGCTGGACCATTCGTCTGTCGTCACGCAACTATTTTCCCTCCATCGACGATGACGAGATCAGCTGCAATCTGATTCGTAGTCAGGAGATGGCCAAATACGTTGAACGGGGCACTATCGATGTCGGTATTGCCGGACGCGACTGGGTGGAAGAGAACGAGTCCGATGTGGTCATCGTCGACAGCCTGGTCTATTCCAAGGTTTCCCGGCGTCCGGCCCGCTGGGTGCTGGTGGTGACTCAGGATTCGCCGGTTCAGCGCCCCGAGGATCTGGCAGGCAAGACCATTTCCACCGAGCTGGTGGGATTTACCCGGCGTTTCTTCGCCGAGCGCAACATTCCGGTGGAGGTCGAGTTTTCCTGGGGGGCGACGGAAGCCAAGGTGGTCGAGGGGCTGTGCGACGCCATCGTCGAGGTCACCGAGACCGGTTCCACCATTCGCGCCAACAACCTGCGCATCGTCGAAACCCTGATGGAGTCGACCCCGGTAATTCTGGCCAACAAGCAGGCCTGGGCCGATCCCTGGAAGCGGCAGAAGATCGAGCAGCTCAATACCTTGCTGCAGGCCGCGCTGGCGGCAGAAAAGATGGTCGGCCTGAAGATGAACGTAGCCCACGCCCAGATCGATGCCATCATCGCTATGCTGCCGAGCCTCAACAAGCCGACGGTGGCTCACCTTTATCAGTCGGACTGGGTCTCGGTAGAGACGGTGCTGCACGAGAAGGAAGTGCGGCGCATCGTGCCGGAGCTGATCAAGGCCGGCGCCGAGGGGATCATCGAATACCCGTTGAATAAGATTCTCTAGTTTTCATCCGCTGTTTTCGGATGGACTCTCTCTAGGAGTACTCATCGTTATGGAACAAACCTTTGCCGTCATCAAGCCCGATGCCTTTGCCGCCGGTTTGGCCGGGCAGATCCTGGCCCGCATCTACGAGGCCGGCTTTTCCGTCGTCGGCCTGAAAAAAATCTGGCTCAGCGAAGCCCAGGCTGGTGGATTTTATCATGAGCACCAGGACAAACCCTTCTTTGCCGACCTGACTGGTTTCATGAGCAGCGGCCCTTGCCTGGTGATGGTGCTGGAAGCACCGAAGGCGATTCTTCAGTGGCGCGAGCTGATGGGGGCCACCGACCCGGCGGCTGCCGCAGCCGGCACCCTGCGGCGCGATTTTGGCACCTTCATCGGTCGCAACGCCGTGCATGGCTCCGACGCCGTTGAAACGGCCGCTTTTGAAATCAATTATTTCTTTGCCGGCCTGGAACTGCTCTGACCGGAGACGCATTTAACCTTGTGCCTGAAAAGCCCTTCAGATACAATCTGCAGGGCTTTTTGTTGCAAAATCAATACGATTGCCAGGAGCACCATGCCAGACTCACAGCTCATCGATATCAAGAATCTTACCCTGGACGAGTTGATCGTTTTTCTTGCCGGTCTCGGCAAGGAACGGTTTCGTGCCAGCCAGATCATGCGCTGGATCTACGGGCGTGATGTGTGCTCTTTTGATGGCATGACCGATCTGGCCAAGGCTTTGCGCCAGGAACTGCAACAACGGGCCTATGTTTCCGATCTGCAGCCGGAGGCGGTGGAAGAAAGTCGCGACGGCACGCGCAAGTATCTGTTCCGACTGGCTGACGGGCAGAGTGTGGAGACGGTGCGCATCCCTATGGAGGGCGCTCGGGCCACCCTGTGCATTTCGACTCAGGTCGGCTGTGCTATGGGCTGTTCCTTCTGTTACACCGGGAATTTCGGCCTGCTGCGCAACCTGACAACCGCCGAGATCGTCAACCAGGTCTGCGCGGCTCGACGGGACGGGCCGATTCAAAATCTGGTGCTGATGGGCATGGGCGAGCCCCTCGACAATCTGGAAAACGTCATCAAGGCACTGCAGATCTTCTATCTGCCGGAGGGCCTCGATTTCAGCCCGCGCAAGGTGACTCTGTCCACCGCCGGGCTGGTGCCGCAGATGCTCGAACTCGGCCGGCGGATCAAGATTAATCTGGCAGTCTCCCTCAACGCCACCACCGATGAGGTGCGGGATGAGTTGATGCCCATAAATCGCCGCTATCCCCTTAAGGAGCTGCTCGCCGCCTGCCGAGCTTATCCCCTGGCACCGCGGCAGCGCATTACCTTCGAATATATCTTGATTCGCGGCGTCAACGACAGCGACCAGGACGCCAGGCGCCTGGTGCGCCTGCTGCACGGTATTCGAGCCAAGATTAATCTGATCCCTTACAACGAACATCCCGGTTCACCCCTGAAGGCACCGACGGCCGAGCGCATCGAGGCCTTTCAGACCTGTCTGCTCAGTCGCGATATGATCGCGATTCGGCGGGCCAGCAAGGGGCAGGATATCTCCGCGGCCTGCGGTCAGCTCAAAGGCAAGCTCGACGGCGCGAAATCCAAGCAATCATCGGTATCCTAATCGAGAAAGGGGCAGCATTCATGGCACAGGCAGTTATCGGCGTAATCGGCGGCAGCGGGCTCTACGAGATCGAAGGGCTGAGCGACGTGAGCCAGGTTGAGGTCGACACGCCCTTTGGCAAGCCATCCGATACCTTGATTACCGGCACCCTCGATGGGGTGCAGATGGTCTTTTTGCCGCGCCACGGCCGCGGTCATCGTTTGCTGCCGAGCGAAGTGCCCTATCGGGCGAATATCCATGCCATGAAGCAGCTCGGCGTGGAGCGCATCATTTCGGTGTCGGCGGTGGGCAGCATGCGGGAGGAGATCGTACCCGGGCATATCGTTATCCCCGATCAGTTCTTCGACCGTACTCAGGGCAAGCGGGCTTCAACCTTCTTTGGCGAAGGGGTGGCAGGGCATGTACAGTTCGCCGACCCGGTATGCGGTGATCTGTCCGCTATCCTGGCACAGGCCGCAACCGAGGTCGGTGCTACCGTGCACAAAGGTGGTACCTATCTCTGTATCGAGGGGCCGAATTTTTCGACCCGGGCCGAATCGAACATCTATCGCAGCTGGGGGGTGGACATTATCGGCATGACCAATCTCCCTGAAGCGCGTCTGGCCCGCGAAGCGGAGATCTGTTATGGTACCGTGGCCCTGGCCACCGACTACGATTGCTGGTATGAGGGGCATGACGATGTTTCGGTCGAGGCGGTGCTGGCCGTCATCGAGCAGAACGTGGCAACCGCCCGCCATATCATCAAGGTTGCGGCCGGGTTCGCTGTTGCCGCCCGCCCCTGTGGCTGTGGCAGCGCTCTGCAGTATGCCATCATGACCGATACCACCCAACTATCCGACGCCACCCGGGGCCGGTTGGCTCTCTTGTTGGATAAATACCTTTAACCGCTTTTTTGTCGCCCGGATTTGAATCTGTGCGACAGTGCCGGAGGAATCTATGCGTTTCAGTTCGGCTGTTATCCTTGTCTTGTGTGGTTTGCTGGTCGGCTGTGCCGAGCCTCGGCAAAAGGCCCCGCAACAGGAGGACGTTCACTACATTCTTGGTGTTTCTTATCTGCACGAGGGTAACGCCAGCCGCGCGCTGCAGGAATTTCACAAGGCCTATGAAGCCGATGCCCATAACCCCGACGTACTGGTCGGCCTGGGCCGTGCCTATCAGCTCAAGGGCGCTTATGCCGACGCCGAGGGGTATTATCTTCGGGCCTTAAAAGAGCGCCCCGACGATTCGCTGATCGAAAACAATCTCGGTGCCCTGTATCTCGATCTGCAGCGTCCGGATGACGCCATCCATTACTTCAACAAGGCGGCTTCCAACTTGATGTTTGACCGCTCGGAGGTTCCCCTGACCGGCCTCGGCTATGCTCATTTTCAGAAGCGGGAGTATCTCGAGGCGATCAATGCCTACCGCAAGGCCCTGGCGCAGAACCCCCGTTACGATCAGGCTCACCTGCGCCTTGGTGAAACCTACTATGCCATGGGTAAGACCGGTCGCGCACTGGGAGAATTTCACCAGGCGCTGAAACTCAACGGCAACAATATCCGCACCCATTTTCAACTCGGTCTGGCCTATATGAAAGAAAACAGTTCGGCCGAAGCTGTGCAGTATTTTCGAAATGTGGTACGCCTGGCGCCGTCATCGGAACTGGGTGAACAGGCTGAACACTATCTGGAGTTACTCCAGTAATCCTTTTTCTTCGGAGGTCAAGATGGCACCGGGCTTCGATCAGCTAAAGGAGGCGGTTCAGCAACGGCTGGGCAAGGAGCCCTTTGATCTGGCAGTCGTTCTTGGCTCTGGCCTCGGCGCCGCCGCCGAAACCGCGGAGGGGGGGCAGGTTTTCCCCTATGGGGACTATGCCTGCTTTCCCCGCACCGAACTGGCCGGGCACGCCGGGCAACTGCTCGCCGGTAATCTGCAAGGCTGGCGGGTGCTGTTTTTTCAGGGTCGTTTTCACCTCTACCAAGGACTGGATGCCCGCCAGGTCTGCGCGCCGGTGCATCTGGCCCATCTGCTCGGTTGCCGGTTTCTGCTGTTGACCAACGCCGTCGGCGGGATTCGCCAGGATCTGCTGCCGGGCCACTTCATGTCTATCCACGATCACATCAATCTGCTGGGCGACAATCCTTTGCGGGGCCAGCCCAACGATCCCTTTCTTGATCTGTCGCAGCTCTACGACCAGCAGCACTATGCGGCGCTGCAGGCCTTTGCGCTGCAGCGGGGTATCGGCTTGGCGCAGGGGGTGCTGGCGGCACTGCCGGGTCCATCCTATGAAACCCCCGCCGAAATACGCGCTCTGGGTCTGCTTGGCGCCGATGCCGTTTCCATGTCCACGGTGCCCGAGGCGATCATGGGCAAATACCTGGGGATGCGGGTGGCGGGACTGTCCTATGTGGCCAATCGGGCGGCGGGGCTGAGTTCTTCACCTCTCAGTCACCAAGACGTGCTGGCTGTCGGCCGGGGTGGCGCCGCCCCCCTTGCCGAACTGATCAAACAATTAATTCTTCTCTGGCAGGCGGAGTCTTGAGCTTTCAGGGTTTCTTTCGAGAACATTACGTCCCTTGAATAATTCTGTAAGCAATCGAATATACATGTATATTTAGAAATTTATGGTGATATTCCATTGCTTGACAGCCTTGCCGCAAATGGTAAACTTTTCGCAGACAAACAGCGAAGAGCAAGAGGAGGTAGCGGTGGGACAACGAGAAAGAAGGGTTCTGGTCGTTGACGATGAAGAAAACGCTCGAATCGGCCTGAGCAAGATTCTGGAGCAGGAAGGCTATCGGGTCGACAGTGTGGCCAACGGTCGAGAGGCCCTCGATTTTTTACAGCGGCAGAGTGTTCAGGTGGTGATCAGCGATCTGCAGATGCCCGAAATGAACGGGATGGTTTTTTTGCGTGAACTCAATCGTCATTATCCCAGCACTCAGGTCATCATGGTTACCGCCCACGGAGGGGTCGAATCTTATCTGGAGGCGATTCATCTGGGCGCTTATGAATATATCAACAAACCGATCAAGCTTGATGAATTGCGCATTGTCATGAACAAAATGCTCACTGAACAAAAGACGGTCAGTGCAAATTAACGGAATATGCGCAGAATGGGCTGTTCTGCAAGCATATGCCATGGCCCGAAATGGGGGGTACCGATTAGTCGCAAGCACCGAGTGGAGGCGCAATGAAAGAATTCAAAACAATTCTGTTTGCCAGCGATTTTTCTGAAAACTCGGCCTATGCCTTTAACTATGCCCGCGATCTGGCCATAAAATATCAGGCCCTGCTATTGGTCGTTCATGTAATCAATGAGCCGGTTGATTTGCGTGGTTTCTACGTGCCGCACATTTCCTTTGAAACCCTCGAAGAAGAGATCGAACAGGGTGCTCGAAAAATGATGGATAAATTCTGCCGGGTTAATCTGCGGGAATACGACAACTACGAATCGTTTATTGTCCCGGGGATTCCCTACGACGAGATCATCAAAAAAGCCGAGGAAGTCTCCGCTGACCTGATCGTGATGGGGACCCATGGTCGCAGCGGCTTGGATCACGTACTATTTGGCAGCACGGCGGAGAAGGTGGTGCGCAAGTCCCCCGTACCGGTGATGACCATTCGCTATACGGAGTAGTTCCCGATAATCGACCACCTGATAGATAGTTTGAGAAAGTGTGACGCAGAGCAGCCTTAGGGCTGCTTTTGCTTTGTGGCAGGCTGTTTTTCAGCAGGGCTTTGTCCTTGCAAAAATGGCCTGCCAAAGGTTATGCTAGGCAAAAATTTCAGGTAGTAAAACGAGTAAATCGGGAGGTACAGGAATGTCCGGCCGGATATTGGTGGTCGATGATGAAGCGCTTATACTCGACCTCGCAGTAATGTTGCTCACCACCCGTGGCTACGAAGTAATCACCGCTGAAAGTGGCGAGGAATGCCTGGCGACGGTAGAGCGGGAAATGCCGTCGCTGGTGCTGCTCGATTATATGATGCCCGGCATGGATGGCATGACCACCCTGCGGGAGATGCGCCAGCGTTTTCCCGATACGTACGTCATCATGCTGACCGGCAAAGGTAACGAGCAGATCGCTGTCGAGGTCATGAAGGCCGGCGCGGCCGATTATGTTTTAAAGCCCTTCAGGAATCAGGATCTGATCGACCGAATTGAAAACGTTTTGCGTATTCGGCGCATCGAAATTCACAACCGTGAACTGCGTCTCGAGCGGGAACGGTTGCTCAACGAAATCAAGGGATGGAACAGCGAACTGGAACGGCGGGTAGCGGAAAAAACTCTGGAGTTGGAGCGGGCTCATGCGGAAATAATGCAGGCCGAAAAGCTTGCGACTCTCGGTCATTTGGCAGCGGGTATGGCCCATGAGATTCGCAATCCCCTCAATGCCATCAGTCTGTTTTCCCAGATACTCAAGCCTGTCCTGGTCAACGATCCAGAAAGGGCCGGCTATGTCGATAAACTGCTCGGAGAGGTAGATCGCATCGACAATATCCTGATCCAGCTGCTGGCTTCCAGCAAGCGGCCGCGGGGAGCGACACAGCCGGTTTCTTTGCAGGAGGTCATCGACCGCATCCTGACCAGTTTGAATGAACAGCTGGAGGCCCATGACATCAAGCTGGACAAGGAGCTGGAAACGGGGTTGCCGCCGATAATGGCGAATATAGCCGAAGTCGAACAGATCTTTACCAACCTGTTTACCAACGCCATCTATGAAATGCGTCAGGGGGGAAGATTAGGAGTTCGGCTGGCTCGCGATCGAGACCGAATTCAGATTGAGGTCAGCGACACCGGTCGGGGGATCCCGCCGGAGAATCTCAGCAAGATTTTCGACCCATTTTTCACAACCAAGCCCAAGGGAACGGGTTTTGGTCTGTCGGTGGTGCTGCGGATCGTCAAAACCTACCAGGGCCATATCAAGGCGCAGAGTGAAACAGGGCAGGGCACCGTTTTTCAAATTGAATTTCCCGTGGCATAATTTCTATTTCGCTGGTCGAGCTGCACTGGGTGGTCCGAAACCGGCGACAGTCGCTGCGCCGTTCCGGCCGCAAAGCCTTAGGAGGGCCGGCTGATGGCTCTACAGTTGCGAGAGATCGTTCTGGGTCTCGATGAAGACGAGTCGCTGCTGCCGGGCAGGGTAGCCGCAGAGCTGGGCCTGGAACGGGACGATCTGCACGGTTTTCGGGTAGTGCGCAGGGCCATCGATGCACGGCGCAAGCCGAAAGTGCTGCGCATCGTTTCTGTCGTTTTCGAAGTGGCCGATGAAGCGACTCTGCTGGCTCAGCAAGGCGATAACCGGCGACTGAGCCACTGGCATCCTCCTGCGGTGCCGAAGATCGATCCTCTCGATCGGCACCATCGAGTGCTGGTGGTCGGCATGGGACCTGCGGGGCTCTTTGCTGCCCTGAGTCTGGCCCGTTACGGTTTTCAGGTCACCCTCATCGAGCGCGGTGAACCGGTGGAACGGCGGGTGCCGGCCGTTAACCGGTTTCGGTCCGGCGGACCCTTTGATCCGGCCAGCAATATTCAGTTCGGCGAAGGCGGTGCCGGCACCTTTTCCGACGGCAAGCTCAATACCCGCGTCAAACATCCCTGGGGCGCCTATGTGCTGCGGACCTTGGTCGATTTTGGCGCCAGCGAAGAGATTCTCAGCCAGGCCAAGCCCCATGTTGGCAGCGATCGGCTGCGGTTGGTACTGATTAATTTTCGCCGCGAGTTGTTGCGGCTCGGGGTGGAGATTCGTTTCGGAACCTGCCTGACCGATCTGACCATTGGCGCTGGCCGTTTACAGGGGGCGATTCTCGATCAGCAGGAAGAATTCGCCTGCGACAGTCTGGTGCTCGCCACCGGTCACAGCGCCCGCGATACCTATGGTATGCTGGCTAAGCAGAGCGTGGCCCTGGAAAGCAAGCCCTTTGCCATTGGCCTGCGGGTCGAGCATCCGGCGGAGTTGATCAATTTTATTCAGTACGGGCATCGCCGCCATCCGCGATTGCCGACGGCCGAATATGCCCTGACCTACAACGACCCGGATAGCAAGCGCGGTATCTATTCTTTCTGCATGTGTCCCGGGGGTGAGGTGGTGCTGGCTGCTTCCGAGCATGGAGGGCTGGTGGTCAACGGTATGAGTAACCGCCGTCGCAACGGTCCTTACAGTAACAGTGCCCTGGTGGTGGCGGTGCGTCCCGACGATTTCGGCGCGACCGATCCCCTGGCTGGAGTGCGCTTTCAGCGCCGCTGGGAGGAAGCGGCTTTTGTCGCCGGCGGTAGCGATTATCGAGCACCGGCGCAGAATCTGCTTGCTTTTCTCGGCCGCGGCAAAGGGCCGCTGAACTCCTCCTGTCGTCCTGGGGTGCGGGAATGGGAGCTGCAGCAGGTCTTGCCACCTTTTGTCAGCACCGCTCTGCGCCGAGCGCTACCCCATTTTGAGCGCCGCATGCGCGGCTTTATCACGGCTGAGGCCACCCTGGTCGGTGTCGAAACCCGCACTTCAGCGCCGCTGCGCATCTTGCGTCAGGCGGATGGCCAGGCTTTGCATCAACCCGGACTATATCCCGTCGGCGAAGGGGCCGGTTACGCGGGAGGAATCATGAGCGCTGCTTTAGACGGTCTCAAGGCCGCCGAGCAGATCGCAGCAACAGCAACCAACAGGAGTCGTCGTTGAAAGAGCTTTACGTAGCACAGATTAGGGAGCGGGATCAGGTCAACGGTCAGTTTCTGGTGCGGGAAAAGATCACCGCCATGGCCAAGAACGGCAAGCCCTATTTGACTTTGAAATTGATGGATTGTACCGGTGAAATCGAGGGGCGGGTATGGGACCGGGTCGAGGAACTATCCGGCCTCTTTGATAAAGATGATTTCGTGCGCGTGGCGGGCAAGGCCAGCGTCTATCTCGGCAAGATGCAACTGGTCGTCCAACGCCTGGAAAAGATTGCCGAACAGGATGTGGACCTGGGCGATTACCTGCCGGTCAGCGGCCGGCCGGTAGAAGAGATGCTGGCCGAACTGCGGCAGCTGGTGGCCAGCCTGGAGACCCCCCATTTTCGCGATTTGATGGAGGCCTTTCTGGCCGATGAAGAGTTCCTTCGGCTCTTTGCCCAGGCGCCGGCGGCTAAATCGATTCACCATGTTTATCTCGGCGGATTGCTGGAACACTCCCTGGCGGTGGCCCAGCTGGCCGACGATATCGGCCGACGCTATCCCGGGGTACAGCGCGATCTGCTGCTGACCGGGGCTTTGCTACACGATATCGGCAAGGTCGCCGAGCTCTGCTACGAACGGTCTTTTGGCTATACAGATACCGGCAAGCTGCTTGGTCACATCGTGATCGGCGTGGAAATGGTCGAGGCCAAATTGCGGCAGCTGGGGGATTTTCCCGTGCCTGCCGGACTGCTGCTGAAACATCTGCTGCTTTCCCATCATGGTCAGTACGAGTATGGGTCGCCGAAACGGCCGAAAACCCTGGAGGCGGTCATTCTCAATTATCTCGATGATCTCGACAGCAAGATCAACGGCGTGCAGACCCATTTGCAGAAAGAGCCCGACAACGGCGCCGCCTGGAGCGGCTATCATCGCATCTACGACCGTTACTTCTTTAAGAAAACCGGGGAGCAGCAGACCGTTGCGGCCGAGGCGCCGCTCGCAGCGCAACCGGTGACGGCGCCGCCGGTCGAAGGGGAGAAATCTGCCAAGGGTCGTCGGCAGCCGGCGGCCAAGGATCGCGATCTGCGTTTCAGTCTGGCCGATCAGCTGCAGGAAAAGACCCTGAACCTCTTTGCCCAGCTCGATGAGGGGGATAACTGATGGCCCTGTGGACAAAGTCTCTGGTAACCGGGGAACTGCAGGTCAATTGCTATCTGCTCGGCTGCCAGGCCAGCGGACAGGCGATGGTCATCGATCCCGGCGGCAAGGCGCAGCGCATTTTGGAAATATTGGCCGAAAACAACTTGACCCTGAAGATGGTGGTCAATACCCATGGCCATTTCGATCATATCGGCGGCAACCGGTCGCTGCTGGAAGAGACCCAGGCCGAACTGCTGATCCATTCGGCGGATCTGGCCATCCTGCGCGGCGCTTCGGAGCACGCGATGCGTTTTGGTTGCCAGCACGTCGAACCGTCGCCGGAGCCGACTCGGCTATTGCAAGATGGTGACTTTGTGGAGCTTGGTGAGTTTCGGTTTCAGGTGATTCACGTGCCCGGCCATTCGCCCGGGGGCATCTGTCTGCTCGGCGAAGGGCGACTGTTCGCCGGCGATAACCTGTTTGCCGGTTCCATCGGCCGTACCGACCTGCCCTCCGGCGATCAGGGCGCTTTGATGAAGGCTTTGCGCGACCGTATCCTGACCCTGCCCGATGAAATCGTAGTCTGCCCCGGTCACGGTCCGGAAACCACCATCGGCCGGGAGCGGCGCACCAACCCCTACCTGCGTTATATCGTTTAAGGGCCTGGCGGACTATGGTCCACTGCAAACCGAGGGAGCTATGCTGCAAGGCAAAGAGATAGTGTTGGGCGTGTGCGGCGGCATTGCCGCCTACAAGGCGGCTGAACTGGTGCGACTCTATGTCAAGGCCGGTGCCAATGTCTCGGTGGTCATGACCGCGGCGGCGCAGCAGTTCATCACGCCACTGACCTTTCAAACCCTCTCCGGCCGGCCGGTGCACAGCGAGCTGTTCAGTCTGCTGCAGGAGCAGGATATCGGTCACATCTCGCTGGCCGATCGCGCCGATTTGCTGGTGATCGCGCCGGCCACCGCCAATCTGATCGGCAAGCTGGCCGCCGGCATCGCCGACGATCTGTTGACCACCACGGTGATGGCCTGCAAGGCGCCGGTGTTGCTGGTGCCGGCCATGAACAGCAA
This sequence comes from Desulfuromonadales bacterium, assembly GCA_030613545.1. Classification (GTDB taxonomy): domain Bacteria; phylum Desulfobacterota; class Desulfuromonadia; order Desulfuromonadales; family Syntrophotaleaceae; genus Syntrophotalea_A. The sequence continues at coordinate 16,731 of JAUWLU010000002.1, read as the reverse complement.
TATGTGGGAGAACCCCATCTGCCGCCGCAACGTGGCGCAGTTGCAGCAATGCGGTTATCAGGTCATGGAGCCGGCCACCGGCATGCTGGCCTGCGGTTGGGAAGGTCAGGGCAAGATGCCGGAACCGCAAGCGATTCGGGACCAGACGCAAGCCCTGCTTGCGCCCCAGGACCTGGCCGGCGAGACGGTGCTGGTGACGGCCGGGCCGACCCGGGAAGAACTCGATCCGATGCGTTTTCTAAGCAACCATTCCTCGGGTAAGATGGGCTACGCCATCGCCCGGGCCGCTGCTGAACGGGGCGCTCGAGTCCATCTGGTGGCCGGGCCCCCCGCTTTGTCCACACCGCTCGGCGTTGAGCTGCGGCCGGTGGTCAGCGCTCGGGACATGCACGCCGCGGTCATGGCCCTGGCGGCCGATTGCTCTATTATCGTCAAGGCGGCGGCCGTGGCCGATTACCGTCCCTCCTGTCGGCAGCCGCAAAAAATCAAGAAGGGCAGCGAGTCGACCCTGACCCTGGAATTGCAGCGCAACCCCGATATTCTGGCGGAGCTCGGCCGGTTGCCGGGGGAGCGGCTGTTGGTCGGCTTCGCCGCCGAAACCGAGCAGCTGCTGGAAAATGCGCAGCGCAAGTTGCAGGACAAGAATCTCGATCTGATTGTGGCCAACGACTTGACCGCGGATGGCGCCGGTTTTGCCGGTGATACCAATGTGGTTCGGCTGATCTATCGGAATGGCAGGGTGGAGGATTTGCCGCAGATGAGCAAGGAGCTGCTGGCCCACCGTCTGCTCGACCGCATTCGGCGGCAGCTTGGCGACAAGGGGGCGGCCGGTTCTCAGTAGCCGGCCAGCAGATCGAGCAGGGCTTCGGGGTTGGTGATGCCCTGACGGAAACGCATTTTCAGCTGGGCTAATAGTTTCTGCGTCTCGGCTTCCGGCAGTTTGCCGTCCAGCCACAGCAGATTGAGATTTTTGCGGATGATGTCTGCTGTATAGAGGGCTCGTTCGCCGGCCGGATCGGCTTTCCAGTAGGGGCTTTGCTCCATATCCGTCAGGATGCTCTCGGTGGCCTGCTGGGCCAGAACGAGGTATTCCTCCTGATGTTCCTCTTCCAGAGTCCATCTCGATTGTTCACCGATGGATTGCAACATCTTCTGCCAGCGCTGTAATCGACTGAGCATCAGAATGGAATTGAAGACCCGCTTGTTGGTGGAAAATGAGAAGATGGTGCGGGACAGCACACTGCTCATCATGGCATCGTTGGCCTGAAAATCTTTGCGGGCGATAGTGCGGGCCAGCTGCCAGATGGCGGGAGCGACTCGGGATTCAAAGCGCATCTCCCAATAGAGATGTTTGAGCATGGCGGTGTTGAAGGTGCGGATCATCTTGTACGGCACCATGTAGGAATGGGCCACGGTGTCGGCTGCCAGATGACCGAGGTAGCCGTAGGCGCAGGCTCGCTGGGGGTCGGTTTTGGCCGCAGCGAGGATCTGTTGGCCGATGCGCCAGGAGTGACAGTGCTTCAGATAGTGGGTGTATTTTTTCCCCAGGGTGATGTCGGCACTGATGAATCCATAGAGAAAGTCGTAAGGGTAGCTGCTGAGAAGGGGCTGCAGCAGATTCGGCAGCCGGCTGAGGGCTTCGAGGGGCGGGGAGCCGAGTTGCAGATGGACGCCGATGCCCCAGGCCAGGGCCTCGCCGGGCAAGAGCAGCAGAATGATCATGAAGAGTAAGGTTAGAGCCATGGCCGTCGCGCCGTTGGGTTGAACTACAGGATAATCGTCTCCGTCCGGGAAGTAAAGAACCTATGCCCGATAAATATCATAAGGAACTGCAGGAAACCGTTGCTCAGGTGCGAGGCCTGCTTGAGGATCTGCTGCAATTGGGCGTGGTCGAAGTGCCTATGGGACCCGATCCCGCCGCTCGGCCCCCTTGCCGCCTCGATGAGCGGGATTCTTCCACCAACTGCCGCGCCGAAACCCTGGAGGAAATTCGTGCCGACCTGGGGAACTGTCAGCGCTGTGCGCTGAGCAAACGGCGCAACCATATCGTGTTTGGCACGGGCAACGCCTCGGCCCGGCTGGTGCTGGTGGGCGAAGCCCCCGGCCGCGATGAGGACCAGCAGGGGCTTCCTTTTGTTGGTGAGGCAGGACGGCTGCTGGAGCGCATTCTGTTTGTCATGGGCTTCAATCGCGAGGACGTCTATATCTGCAATGTGCAGAAATGCCGCCCGCCGAAAAATCGCGACCCCCTGGCGGAGGAGATCGCCGCCTGCGTGCCGTTTCTCAAACGGCAGCTGGCCGCCCTGCAGCCTCAGGTGATAGTGACTCTCGGCTCCTTCGCTGCCCAGACCCTGCTCGACACTCCGCAGCCTATCAGTGGTCTCCGTGGTCATTGGCAGAGCTACGCAGGGATTGCCGTCATGCCCACCTATCATCCCGCCTTTTTGCTACGCAATCCCGCCGCCAAACGCGAGGTCTGGGAGGATGTGAAACAGGTCATGACCCGTTTGCGTCAAGGAGATAGCTAGCATGTCCGTTGCGGGCGAACTGGTGCTGCGGCTCGACGGGCTTGGCAAAACCCGAGTGAATGAACAGGGTAAAGAGGTGGCCGTATTGCGGGATGTTGACCTGGCCCTGGCGGCTGGCCGCATTACGGTGGTCATCGGTCCCTCAGGCGGAGGCAAGAGCACCCTGCTGCGTCTGCTCAATCGTCTGGAAGAGCCGAGCAGCGGCCAGGTGCTGCTTAACGGGCGGGATGTTCGCCACTACGATCCACTCCAGTTGCGCCGGAAGGTGGCGCTGGTTGCGCAAAAGCCCTTCGTTTTTAGCGGTACGGTGCTCGACAACCTGCAGCGCCCGTTTTGTTTTCAGGGGCGCACGCCGCCAGCGGACGACGATCCGCAACTGCTGGAACTGCTGGCCCTGTGCCAACTCTCGGCTGATTGGTTGCAGCGCGACGCCCGCTCTCTGTCCGTGGGGCAGCAGCAACGCCTCTGTCTGGCCCGCAGTCTGGCGACGGGCCCTGAAGTGCTGCTTCTCGACGAGCCGACCAGCGCTCTGGACCGCCCTACGGTCGATAGCCTGGCCGGCAGCCTGCGCGCGGCCTGCCACAAGTGGCGGCTGGCGGTGCTGCTGGCGACCCACGATCTGCATCTGGCGAAAATCATCGCCGACCAGTTGGCGTACCTCGAAGACGGGCGTATTCTTGAACAGGGGCTGCCTGCCGAATTGTTCGCCCGGCCGCGCAGCGAAGCTCTGCAAGGTTTTCTTGCGCCACCATCCAAAAGGCAGGACTGAACCATGGCGGCCAAAGAGATCATCGAGCTGGCACCGCACAATCTGCTGTGGGCATACGGCGCCTTGCTGCTGGCCGCTGGTCTGGCCTGGCAGCGCCGTATCGGGCAGGCTCGCGATCTGCTGTGGGGGTCGCTACGTATGGTGTTGCAATTGCTGGCCGTCGGTTATGCCCTGCGCTGGATCTTTGCCGCCCGCCATCCGCTGCCCACCCTGCTCATGCTGTTGGTCATGGGCGGTTTTGCTCTGCAGATCATGGCCGGCCGCCTTCGACACAAACTGCCGGGCTTCTACCGCATCGTCAGTCTTTCGCTGTTTGCAGGCTGCGGCGGCATCACCCTCTATTTCTGCCTGCTGGTGGTTGCGCCATCGCCCTGGTACGAGCCCCGCTATCTGATTCCCCTGGCCGGCATGATCATCGGCAATTCCATCAATGGCGCCTGCCTGGCCGTAGAGCGTCTGGCTTCTGAAATGACCGAGCGTCAGGCAGAGATTGAGGCGGCTTTGTGTCTAGGCGCCAGCTCGCGTATGGCTTGCCAGGAACCGCTGCTCAACGCCTTTCGCGCGGCTCTGCTGCCAACGGTCAATACCATGGCGGCGATGGGTGTCGTGTCTCTGCCGGGTATGATGACCGGGCAGATCCTCTCTGGTACCGATCCTTTGATCGCCGTCAAGTACCAGATCGCCATTATGTGCGCCATCGTCGGTTCCGTTGCCCTGACCAGCGCCCTGCTGTTGTTGCAGGGCTATCGAGCCTATTTCACCGACGCCCACCAGTTGCGTTACTGAGTCGAGCAATTATTGCCAGGGGGAATGATAAATTGTTCTCAGCGGGTATGCTTTAACTGGCAGGTTGTTGAAATACCGCCTGCACAGCTCATGGAGGGGATTTCACAGCAGCCTGCTCGGAGGCTGTCGGACTTAACGGGCCGAAACGAAAATTTGGCTGTTCGAGGCCAGCTTTTCGAGAATTTGAGAGCGAATAGCAGAGCTATTTGTCGAAAATTGTCGGAAACCTGGACCGATCAGACGATTTTACAGTCGGTTCTTTGGTAAGTCCGACAGCCTCCTAGGTCGAACTAATTTACTGGCCTTCGTCAATTTTGGGTTTTCGGTCGTTTGATGTGGAGGTAATGCCCATGCTTAAACAGCTCGGCAAGCGGCTACTTGAGAAGAGGTTGATCTCAGAAAAACAGTTGCAGAAGGCCCTTGATCGTCAGCGCAGCAAGGGGGGCCGTTTGGGGCAGAATCTGTGCGACATGGGTTTTCTGCAGGAAGAGAAGCTGGACCGGGTCTTTCATCCGGTGCCTTCGGCGCCGCAGACTGTGGCCGAAGCGGGACTTGAGCTGGGGTTTATTGCCGACTTGGCCCTCAAGCACGTGCTGTTTCTCGGTGAGTTCGGGCGCAACGAACTGATTGAGCGGATCAAGCTGCCGACCACCATCGTCGATGCTGCCCTGGAGAATTTGCGAAGAGATCAGTTTGTCGAGGTCAAGGGAGCAGAACTCTATGCCCGCCACAGCTTCCGCTTTGCCATCACCGAGCAGGGTATTCGGCGGGCCAATGTCCTGCTCGAGGTGTGTCGTTATGTCGGCCCGGCACCGGTGCCCCTCGAAGCCTATCGCGATATGGTCGAGCTGCAAACAGTCAGGAACGTTCTGATCGACGATCAACAGGTCAGGCAGGCCTTTAACCACCTGGTGGTAGATGACGATCTGCTGTATCGGCTCGGCCCGGCGTTGAGTTCCGGCAAGGAGATCTTTCTCTATGGCCCGCCGGGCAACGGCAAGACCTCCATAGCCGAGGCCATCGGCAACCTGTTGCCCGGTACGGTCTTCATTCCGTACGCCCTGTTGGTGCGGGGCGAGATTATCAATGTCTACGATCCGGTCAGTCACGGCGATATCGTTTCGACGGGCGGCGGCGAGCACCCCGACCAGCGCTGGGCCGAGGTGCGCCGCCCAGTGATCATGGCCGGTGGGGAGCTGTCCCTGCGTACCCTGGACCTTGATTTTAACGCCATTACCAAGTATTACGAGGCGCCGCTACAGGTCAAAGCCAATAACGGCGTGCTGATCATCGATGATTTCGGCCGTCAGCAGATCGATCCCAAGCAGTTGCTCAATCGCTGGATGGTACCCCTCGACCGCCGCATCGATTTTCTGACTCTGCATACGGGCATGAAGTTCGCCATTCCCTTCGACACCCTGGTGGTCTTTTCCACCAACATCGAGCCGGCGCAACTGGTCGACGAAGCCTTTTTGCGCCGAATTCGCTATAAGATCAAAATCGACCACCCCTCCATTGGCGAGTTCGAGGAAATTTTTCAGCGGATCTGTGAGAAGAGAGGCCTGTCCTATCGCAGAGTTGTCTTCGATCACCTGGTCGATCACTATTATCGGCGACTCGAGGTTCGTTTCAGCGCCTGCCATCCCAAGGATCTTGTCGAGCATATTATCGAGGAGGCTTCCTATCACGGTCATCCGCCGGAGTTGTCGCAAGGGGCTCTGGATCGCGCCTGGCATAACTACTTCGTTAACGGCCGGCTAGGGAGCTAAAGTCTCGCCCTGAGTGGTGATAATACTTGACAAGCAGCAAGCGATTGATTAATAGATAGGCGCCGTATTCAGGTGGTCCGGTCGCAGGCCGGTTTTACATCATTCAGTTTCCAGTGGAACCCTTTCATGGTTAAAACCTATCTGGCCCCGGCCAAGATTAACCTCTGCCTGCATGTGCTTGGCAAGCGCCCAGATGGCTATCATGACCTGACGATGCTGATGCAGCGTATCTCCCTGTATGATCGCATCACCTTGCGCCTCTCGGCTGAGCCTGGTGTGAGGGTCCGTTGTGCCGGGGTGAGCCTGAAGCCTGATCAGGAAAATATCGCTGCCCGGGCTGCACGAGGACTGCTCGATTCAGCGGATCTTCATACCGGTGTCGATATCGAAATCGACAAGCAGATTCCGGTGGCCGCCGGGCTCGGTGGCGGCTCTTCCGATGCGGCGACGGTGCTGATGGGCTTGAACGAGATGCTCGATCTGAAGCTCTCTTCGCAGGCGTTGCGGGAGCAGGGAGTCAAGCTGGGAGCCGATGTGCCCTTCTTCATTTTTGGCCATGCCGCCTGGGCTACGGGGATCGGTGATGTATTGCAGAAAGTCGAGGACCTGCCGCCGGTCTGGTATGTTCTGGTTAATCCTGGAATCGCCGTTTCTACGGCTTGGGCCTACGGAAATTTAAGGTTGACATCCCGTCGGGATGATCTTAAAATACCGCGATTTTCCAGGGTGGTAGATAGCGTGACAGCGGTGCTGCACAATGACCTTGAAGAGGTCACCGTTGATCAGCATCCGCAGATAGACGAGGTCAAGAGGCGCTTGACGGTTTTAGGTGCCGCAGGGGCGCTTATGTCCGGCAGCGGTTCGACCGTTTTTGGTGTCTTTGCCGGGGAAGTTGAGGCGGGCGCGGCCGCCGAGCGGTTGCAGCAGGAATCAGGTTGGCGGGTCTTCGTTGTCCGTCCAGTGGATGGGAAAGGGCCGATAAACGGCTGAGTCTATTTGATTGCTTTGTAAAGTTATTGGGGCGTCGCCAAGCGGTAAGGCACCGGATTTTGATTCCGGCATTCCCAGGTTCGAACCCTGGCGCCCCAGCCATTTAAAGATTCCGCAGGGTTGAGTGTTGCGGATGGATATAGTGCCGAAGGCGGATGGATCGCCGGCCGGCTCTTTCGTCAGCAGGTCATGGAGTCCATGGCCTGCAGTTTTTTCGTGCCTTGAACAAGGACTGTCGTTGTGGACAAGTTGAAGATTTTCTCCGGCAACTCGAATATCCCTCTGGCCCGTGAGATTTGCGGTCATCTGGCTGTGCCTCTGGGGGTTGCCAAGGTCCGCGCCTTCTCCGACGGTGAGATAATGGTCGAGATCGGCGAAAATGTCCGTGGTCGGGATGTTTATGTCATCCAGTCCACCTGCGCTCCGGCCAACGACAATCTGATGGAGTTGCTGATCATGACCGATGCCCTCAAGCGCGCATCGGCGGCCCGGATCACCGCAGTGATTCCCTATTTTGGCTACGCCCGTCAGGATCGTAAGGTAGCTCCCCGTACCCCCATCACCAGCAAGCTGGTCGCCGACCTGGTATCCACCGCCGGTGTCGATCGGGTGCTGACCATGGATCTTCATGCCGGCCAGATTCAGGGGTTTTTCAATATTCCGGTCGATCATCTCTATGCTGCCCCGGTTATTCTGCGCGATATCGCCGAGCGCTTCGATCAGCCCGTGGTAGTTGTTTCGCCCGACGCCGGCGGTACCGAGCGGGCTCGCGCTTTTGCCAAGCGGCTCGACGCCGGGCTGGCGATCATCGACAAGCGTCGCAGCGGTCCCAACGTCTCGCAAGTGATGAATATCATCGGCGAGGTTGAAGGTCAGGTTTGTATTATTGTCGACGATATGATCGACACCGCCGGCACCCTCTGTCAGGCCGCTCAGGCACTGAAGGACGAAGGGGCCGCCGAGGTGTACGCCTGCGCAACCCATGCCGTGCTGTCCGGGCCGGCCCTGGAGCGGATCGACAACAGCTCTCTGCAGGAGGTGCTGGTCACCAACACCATTCCGGTGGAAGATAAGCTCGACAGATGTGAGCGGTTGCGGCAGCTGTCGGTCGCCGAATTGCTGGCCGAAGCCATTCGCCGCATACATGGCGACGAATCGGTCAGTTCGCTCTTTGTTTAGCAAGGGCGATTGAGCGATACCTTTTAGGGCATAAACTGCCTAAGTACCCTTTAGTACCTTATTCTAACGGAGGATTGGATATATGGCACAGACGGAATTGATGGTTAACTCACGTGAAGCACTCGGCAAGGGGAGTGCCCGCAGTCTGCGTCGCGAGGGGTTGGTTCCTGCGGTCGTTTACGGTAAAAGCTTTGAGCCTTGTGCTCTGAGCGTCGATCCCAAGGCCCTCAAGAAGTCGATCTCTACCGAGGCCGGGCTGAATGCCCTGATCACCCTCAAGGGGGACGGCCCCTTCAACGGCCAGGTGGTGATCCTTAAGGACATGCAGGTCGATCCTGTCGTCGGCACCGTGTTGCATGCCGACTTTCAGGTCATTGATCTGACCGCCAAGGTCAGTGTCATGGTACCGATTCATCCCGTCGGCAAGTCCGCCGGTGAAAAAGAGGGCGGCAACCTGTCGGTGATTCGCCACGAAATCGAAGTCGTGTGTCTGCCGAGTGCTATTCCGGCAGCCATCGATATCGATGTTACCGAAATGCAGATCGGCGACGTGTTCCATGTAGAAGATCTGCAGCTGGGCGACGGCGTTGAAGCTCCCCACGATGCCAACTTCACCATCCTCACCGTCGTCGGCCGCATGGCTGAAGAAGCTGAAGAGGGCGAAGAGGTTGAAGAGGGTGTCCTGGCGGCTGAGGCGGCCCCCGCAGCTGGCGAAGAATAGTCGAGGCTGGTTTGAAGGTTGTAGCCGGTCTCGGCAATCCGGGGCCGGAATACAGCGCCACTCGGCATAATATCGGATTCATGGTGGCGGAGCTGTTCGCTGCTCGATCCGGGATCGCGCTGAAGAAAAAAGGCCATCAGGCAATCTATGGCGTGGGCCGCTGCGACGGTCAGGAACTGCTGGTGCTGTTGCCGCAAACGTTCATGAATCGTAGCGGGGCCAGCATCGGCTCCGTGGCCAAGGCCCAGCAGCTGAAACCTGACGATCTGGTGGTACTGCACGACGATATCGATTTGCCTTTCGGCACCCTGCGCATCAAGGCGGGGGGAGGGCACGGCGGCCATAACGGACTGCGCGACATTCGCTCTGCCCTCGGCAGCGGCGATTTTGTTCGGTTGCGCATCGGCGTCGGGCGGCCTCCGGCCGGAGGAGATGTGGCCCGCCATGTTCTGCGCGAGTTTTCCCCTACCGAAAAAAAACAATTGGATGATCTGTTGTTGCTTGCGGTCCAGGCCCTGGAAATGCTTCTGAACCAAGGAGTCCAGCCAGCCATGAACGCTTTCAACAATCGCGATATTTCACATTAATTCAGAGAGGGAAAGAGTCAAAATGGAACTGCAAATGTATGCTCCGATCCTGGGGGCGGTTGGATTTCTGATTGCCATCGTCATGTACAATGTCGTAAAGGCCCAACCTGTCGGCAACGACCGCATGAAAGAGATTTCGGATGCCATTCATGACGGCGCCATGGCGTTTCTGGGGCGTGAATATCGCGTGCTGGCACTCTTTGTCATTCTGGTCTTTTTCGTCATTGCCATGGGCATGAACTTTCAGACCGCTTTTGCCTTCCTCGGCGGTGCTGTCTGTTCCATGACCTGCGGTTATATCGGCATGAAGGCCGCCACCCGTGCCAATGTCCGGACCACTGAAGCCGCGCGCCAGGAGGGTCAGGCCAAGGCGCTGCAGGTCTCCTTCAACGGCGGGGCGGTCATGGGACTGGCCGTGGCCTCCCTCGGCCTGGTCGGGGTCGGTGTGGTCTTCATCCTCTTCGGTGACCCCGAAACCGCCCGGTACATCAACGGTTTCGCCATGGGCGCTTCGTCCATTGCTCTGTTCGCCCGTGTTGGCGGCGGTATCTTCACCAAGGCAGCCGACGTCGGTGCTGACCTGGTCGGCAAGATCGAAGCCGGCATTCCCGAAGACGATCCGCGCAACCCTGGCGTCATTGCCGATAACGTTGGCGACTGCGTCGGCGACACCGCCGGTATGGGCGCTGACATATTCGAATCCTATGTTGGTTCGATCATCGCCACTATCGCCATCTGTGCCGCTGCTGGAAGCGGCTTGATCGCTCAGCTTGGTGGTGTTGATGCGCTGTCGATTAGTGCTGTCGTAGATGGAAAGACTGTTTTAAATGAGGCAGGTAAAGCAATTCAGGCCAGCGCCATGTTGTTGCCTCTGGCCCTGGCCATGGTCGGCCTGATCTTTTCGTTCATCGGCATCGGCTCCATGAAGTTTCTCAAGGGCATCGATCCGGCCAAGGCTCTGCACTGCACCACCTTTGTGGCCGCAGGCGGATTTCTGGTTGCTGCCTTCTTCGTTATCAAGACCTTTGGCCTCAGTGCTGGCGTGTTTTACGCTATCCTGGCCGGCACTCTGGCCGGCATTGCCATCGGTCAGATCACAGAGTATTACACTGCTTCTGCGCCCGTTGCGCGCATCGCCGAGGCCAGCAAGACCGGCCCGGCGACCAATATCATTAACGGTCTGGCTGTTGGCCTTGAGAGTTGCGCTCTGCCGATCCTGATTATCTGCATGGGCATCTTTGTCGCTAACCACTTCGCTGGCTTGTATGGCATTGGTATCGCCGCTGTCGGCATGCTGGCTACCGTCGGCGTCACCATGACCGTCGACGCCTACGGCCCCATCGCCGACAATGCCGGCGGCATTTCCGAGATGTGTGGCCTCGGTGAGGACGTACGCAAGATCACCGACAGCCTTGATTCCATTGGCAACACCACCGCCGCCATCGGCAAGGGTTTTGCCATCGGTTCTGCGGCCCTGACTGCTCTGGCCCTGTTCTCCGCCTACGCTACGACCGTCGGTCTGGAAAAAATCGACCTGATCAACCCGATGGTGGTCATCGGTCTGCTCATCGGCGGCATGCTGCCCTTCCTGATCGGTGCGATGACCATGACGTCTGTCGGCCGCGCTGCCGGCAAGATGGTTGACGAGATTCGCCGTCAGTTCCGGGAGATTCCGGGCCTGCTTGAAGGCAAACCCGGGGTCAAGCCGGAATCGCAAAAATGCATCGATATCTCGGCTCGTGCCGCTCTGCGGGAAATGGTTCTGCCCGGTGTGGTGGCTGTTTCTGCTCCCGTGCTGGTCGGTTTCGTTATCGGCAAGGAGGCTCTTGGCGGCATGCTGGCCGGTGCTACCCTGACCGGGGTATTGCTGGCGCTGATGATGTCTAACGGCGGCGGCGCCTGGGACAACGCCAAGAAATACATCGAAAAGGGTGATCTCGACGGTGAAGTCAAGGGCGGTGATGCTCACATGGCCGCCGTTGTCGGCGATACCGTTGGCGACCCCTTCAAGGACACCTCCGGTCCGGCCATGAACATCCTCATCAAGCTGATGAGCGTCGTGGCCCTGGTCATTGCTCCGCTGCTGGTGTAAGGACTTAAAAATAGTACCGAAACGATAGCCGGGAGCTCTTCCCGGCTATCGTTATTTACAGCCTGTTCAACAACTGCTTGGTTGTTAAGCAATCTTTCACTCAGGAACATACCATGGGTTTTAAATGCGGCATCGTCGGCCTGCCGAATATCGGCAAGTCGACCATCTTTAACGCTATAACATCCGCCGGTGCTGAATCGGCCAACTATCCCTTCTGCACCATCGAACCCAATGTCGGCGTGGTGGCGGTGCCCGATACTCGTCTTGAAGCCCTGGCCACCATTGTCGTTCCTGAGCGGGTGCTGCCGACCACCATCGAGTTCGTTGACATCGCCGGTCTGGTCAAGGGGGCCAGCAAAGGAGAGGGGCTCGGCAACCAGTTTCTCGGCAATATTCGACAGGTTGATGCCATTGCCCATATCGTGCGCTGTTTTGATGATACCAACGTGGTGCATGTCGACGGCGCTGTCGATCCTATGCGGGACATCGAGGTTATTCAGACCGAACTTAATCTGGCCGATTTGGACACGGTGGAAAAACGCCTCACCCGTAGCCAGAAACAGGCCAAAAGTGGCGATAAAAAGCTTCAGGCTGAAGTGGAGGTCCTTGAGCGGGTCCGTGCCTGTCTCAACGAGGGCCGTCCGGCCCGAGCCCTGGGGCTTGCCGACGAAGAGTACCAGACTATTGGTGACCTGCATCTGATTACGGTAAAGCCGGTGCTCTATGTTGCCAACGTGGCCGAGGACGATCTGGACGGTACGCATGAATTCGCGAAACAAGTGCAAGCCCATGCCGAGACGGAAGGGGCCCAGTTCGTTGCGATCTGCGGCAAAATTGAAGCCGAGGTGGCTGAGCTGGAGGATGGCGAAAAGATAGAGTTCCTCAACGAACTCGGGCTGCAGCAGTCCGGACTCGACCGAATGATTCAAGCCGGTTACGAATTGCTCGGCCTGATCACCTATTTTACCGCCGGTAAAAAAGAGGTTCGGGCCTGGACTGTTGGTGTCGGCTCCAAAGCGCCTGCCGCGGCGGGTGTCATTCATACCGATTTTGAAAAAGGCTTTATTCGTGCCGAGGTCATCGGCTACGATGACTTCATTGCCTCCTCTGGTGAAGCCGGCTCCAAAGAGAAGGGTCTGATGCGCCTTGAGGGTAAAGAATATCTGGTCAAGGACGGCGATGTCATGCATTTCCGATTTAACGTATAACCGATGGGATAGGCAGCCGCTTTAGTAATAAGCGTTGAAAACCAGGCTCGGTTATGTTAGTAAATAAAGTTCTGTTTTTTCTGGGCATGGTGCCCGCTCCTTGCTCCGAATTGGTTTCGGGGCTTCTAACTCTAGAGGAGAACGTCGAACATGCGTACTTACGAACACATTTTTATTGTACATCCGGAGGTGGTCGGTGATGACTACGCTGCCATTCTGGATAAATTCAAAAACATTCTGACCGAACAGGGTGCCAACATCCTTAAGGTGGATGAGTGGGGCGCGCGCAAGCTCGCCTATCCGGTCAAGAAGCAGATCCGCGGCAGCTATGTACTGGTGATTTTCGAAGCTGGGGCCACGGTTATCGCCGAGTTCGAGCGACGTCTGCGCCTGGATGAGAAGATCATCAAGTTTCAGACTATTGTGCTGCCTAAAGGGGCGGACGTCGTTGTTGAGGAGCCTGCAGTAGAGGCACCTGCTGCTGAAGGCGCTGCTGCTGAAGGTGCTGCTGCTGAAGGCGCTGCTGCTGAAGGCGCTGCTGCTGAAGCTGCGGCAGAAGCTCCTGCTGCTGAAGTTCCTGCTGCTGAAGGCCCTGCTGCTGAAGGCCCTGCTGCTGAAGAGACCGCCTAAAAATCACTCTCGAAACCGAAAAGGATTCATCATATGGCTTATCAGAAACGTCCTGCCGCTGGTGGTAAAAGCTCTACCTTCCGTCGTCGTTTTACCCGTCGTAAAGGTTGCCGGTTCTGTGGTGACAAATCCATGAAGATCGATTACAAAGAAGTTCGCAACCTGCGTTACTTCATTTCCGAGCGGGGTAAGATTGTACCTCGGCGGATTTCCGGTTGCTGTGCCGATCATCAGCGTAAAGTGTGTGAAGCGATCAAGCGTGCACGCAATATTGCCCTGCTGCCCTTTACCGCCAGCCACTCTCTCGACTAGATCGACGACCGTTACAACGGGAGGGCGCTTGTGAAGCAGGCTCAGGCTGGCGGCTTTATCGTCGCCGCAATACTTGTGACTCTGTTGCTGCAGGGCACTGTCGGGCTACTGCCCGTTGGCGCGCTGGCGGCTCTGTTGGTACCGCTGCCGGCCGCCTATGTGGCCATGCGCCTGGGCCTCTGGGCCGGTTGCCTAGTGGTAATGGGCACTTGTATGGCTGCATTTGGTTTGATCAGTCAGGTGGCTGCCTTCGGTTATCTGGTGCAGTTCGGTGCTCCGGCTCTGCTGCTGACGCTGTTGCTGAAGCGCGGAGTTAGCTGGGGCCGGGCCGTAGCCTGGAGCCTGGTTTTGCTGCTTGGTATGGGCGGGCTCTTTTTATATGGCATGGCCGACCGTCAACAGATCGGGGTGACTGCCCTCGTCGAGGGCTATCTGCAGGGAGAGATCGAAACAGCTCTTACCCTGGCCAAGGACATGGACCTGCCTGCAGCCCAAGCAAGCCAGTTCGAAGCTACCGTGCGCAACACCGGCGACCTGCTGCTGCAGACATATCCGGCGGCCGCTGCGGTCGGTTACGGTCTTTTGTTGCTGACCACCCTGCTTGGCCTGGTCTTGGCGGCTCGCTCTCGATACAGCATTCCGGGGATACCTTTTGATCAATGGAAGGTCCCTGAATTGTGGATCTGGGGGCTGATCCTTGCCGGCGTCGGTGTGTTGTTGGCCGACGGAACTCTGGCGATGGCTGCGCTCAATCTGCTGGTGGTCATGCTGGCCCTCTACTTTCTGCAGGGCCTGGCCATTGTGCGATACTTTTTTCGCACCAGACGGGTTTCGCCCCTGCTGCGGACCTTGGGCTATGTGCTTTTGGCGACTCTCAACCCGTTGCCGGTACTGGTTGCCGGAATCGGCGTCTTCGATTTGTGGATCGATTTCAGAAAACCACGAAACGCAAAGGACTAGATCCTTTTTTTGGAGGAAGCGATGGATATCATTCTTGTAGAAAATATCGACGGTCTCGGCAATATCGGGGACCTGGTTAGCGTAAAGGCGGGTTACGCCCGCAACTACCTTGTTCCGCAAAAGCTGGCAGTTGAAGCCAATATCCGCAACATCAAGGAAATGGAGCATCAGAAGCGCCAGTTGGAACGCAAGGCGCAGAAGGTGATGCAGGCATCCGAGGTGATCAAGGGCCAGATCGAAGCCTTGAGCTGCGAGTTTGCTCTGCGCGCTGGCGAAGAAGGCAAGCTGTTCGGTTCGGTGACCACCATGGAACTGGCAGCCAAGATCAGCGAAGCCGGTATCGAAGTCGACAGAAAGAAAATTCAACTCGACGAGCCGATCAAGAACCTGGGCGACTATGAGATTCCGGTCAAGCTGCCCGCCGGTGTCGTCGCGACCCTCAAGGTCGCTGTCGTCGCTAGCGAAGAGTAAGAATGGACACTTGCCGAAGGACGGTTTGCGCCGTTCTTCGGCAAGGGCTTTATCTGCAGTTGGATTGAAACATGAGTGAACAACCGTCCCACCGTCTTCCACCGCAAAGCCTTGAGGGGGAGATGTCCGTTCTCGGCGGCATTCTGCTGGAAAATGAAGCTCTCAATAAGGCTCTGGAAATTCTGCGTCCCGAGGACTTTTATCGGGAGAGCCACCGCAAGATCTTTGCCGCCCTCATAGACCTCGCCGACCGTGGCGAACCTGCCGATCTGGTGACCCTGACTTCGACCCTACAGAAACTGGGCGAGCTTGAAGCCGTCGGTGGTAGCAGTTATCTCGGTATGCTGGTCGATTACGTGCCGACCGCCGCCAACATCAACTATTATTGCCGCATGGTCAAAGAAAAGGCCCTGGCGCGGCATATGATATATGTCTCCACCGAGATCGCCAGTCGCGGCTACGACGGCGGCGATATCGAACAGATTCTCGACTGGGCAGAGAAGTCGATCTTTGAGATCAGCGGCATGAAGAGCCGTCCTTCCTACTTCTCGACCCGCGAGATCATGCAGGACACCTTCAAAAACATAGAGAAGCTCTACCAGCGCAAAGAGCTGGTAACGGGCGTTCCGACCGGCTATACCGATCTCGATGCCATGACAGCCGGCCTGCAGCCTTCCGACCTGGTTATTATTGCCGGTCGTCCTTCCATGGGCAAGACGGCTTTTATTCTTAACATCGTCGAGAATGCCGGTGTGCGTGCTACGCCGCCTGTGCCGACCTTGGTCTTTTCCCTGGAAATGAGCAAGGAACAGCTGGTTCAGCGTATGCTCTGTTCCGTATCCCGGGTCGATGCCAGCCGCCTGCGTACCGGACACCTGGTCGATTCCGATTGGGGCAAACTCACCGATGGAGCCGATGTGCTCTCGTCGGCGCCTATTTATATCGACGACACGCCGGCCATCACCGTTCTCGAGCTGCGGGCCAAGGCCCGCCGCCTTAAAGCCGAGCGGAATCTGGGGCTGGTTGTGGTCGATTACCTGCAGCTCATGCAGGGGCACAATTCCGAAAGTCGTCAGCAAGAGATCTCAGAAATTTCCCGCTCCCTTAAAGCCCTGGCCAAGGAACTCAATATCCCGGTCATCGCCCTGTCGCAGCTTAACCGTTCCCTGGAAAACCGCACCGACAAGCGGCCGATCATGGCTGACTTGCGTGAGTCGGGTGCCATCGAGCAGGACGCCGACGTGATCATGTTTATCTATCGCGAGGCAGTCTATTGCGAGGATTGCAAAAGCCGTGATCGCACCTGCGACAAGGGCCACGAAAAGGATGCCGAAATCGTGATTGGCAAGCAGCGTAACGGTCCTATCGGCACCGTTCACCTGACCTTTCAGGGCCAGTTTACCCGCTTTGAAAACCAGTCCAAGCGACAGGAGGGTTTTTAACCCAGGGCCAGCCTGGTTGCCTGAGACTGACACCAAGCCCAACAAAAATCCCCCAACCCGAAAGGGTTTGGGGGATTTTTTTGTTCAGTCACCATTATCAAATAAACGGATGGGACTATCGGTTATTTGGCTCAAACATTCTTGATGTCGATGTCCAGGGTTTGGATCTTTTTGCGCAGGGTATTGCGGTTGATGCCAAGGATTTCCGAAGCCCGCACCTGATTGGAGCGGGTCTTTTCAAGGATGATCTTGATCAGCGGCCGCTCCATCTGGTGCATGACCATTTC
>JAUWLU010000302.1 GCA_030613545.1 Desulfuromonadales bacterium | reverse complement strand
GAATGAACTTGCGACTAAAGAAGCCGGCGGAGAGTTTCTGCTGTATCAGACCGAAGACGGGCAGGTGAAGCTTGAAGTTCGCCTTCAAAACGAAACCGTCTAGCTCACCCAGCAGATGATTGCGGAGTTGTTTCGGACCAGCAAGCAAAATATAAGTCACCATATTCACGGCATTTATGAAGAAGGAGAGCTGCAACCGGAGGCAACTGTCAAGAAATATTTGACAGTTCGCCGGGAGGGGAACCGGGACATTCGGCGTGAACTGGATTTTTACAACCTGGACATGATTATTTCGGTGGGCTACCGGGTTAAGAGTCTAATAGCCACCCGTTTTCGGATATGGGCCACCCAGCAGCTGAAGGAATACATCATCAAGGGCTTTGTCATGGACGACGAGCGACTGAAGAATCCACCGGTTAAGGATTCTGCTGTTCCAGACTATTTCGATGAGATGCTGGAACGTATCCGCGATATTCGTGCCAGCGAGCCCAAAGCCCCGAGGAATCGTGGCGCGAATGCCACCTCCATGCGCGCAATCTTCTTGGTAAAGAGGGCTATTTTAACCTGTTAGCCGAGGTCCTGCGCGATATCGACCCGGGCGGATGGCGGGAAGTCCTGTCCTTTGCCTACGATCTTTCCACGAAGGACAATATCCTAATAGTTTTTACTGCGGCGATTGGCCAGCTTCCACCAGACGAGTGGGAAGATCGACTCCACGAAGTTCGAACGATCCTTTCTGAACGTGGCTTTAGCCTCGGTGCGGCGGACATGACCCAGATCATCGTTAAAGCCCTGCGACGGACTCCCGAAGAGGTACGTCCCGAGGGCTTGCCAGTGGCCAGAGGGCTGGTGGGTGAAGCGGGCTACAGTCAACTCCTTGCTGATCTTGATGCCGAAAATTATGGAAAGGTTGCGGAGCCGTCTGCACCATATTATGCTTCCCCTGGAAAAATGACACAGGTGCGGCTTTTTGACTGAACCCATAAGTGCGGTGAGAATTAATTATGGCTTGACATTTCGTGCATGAATAGGGGAAAATGCCACCCATAAGCTCACGAAATGTCAAGCAGGATAAACCCGTCAGAGGTGCCTATTGTTGTTTTACAGGAATGACCGTCCGTTGTCTCAGGGACTTTTTGCAGATTCATGAAGCAAAGTCCCCCAAAGCGTCTGCTTGCCGTTTCGTCATAAAAAAGGGTAAATAATCCCCTATAACTGCACGGAGTATCAAGTGAAAACCGCTGAATTCTTTGCCACCCATACAGTCTTCTCGCTCGACGAGGCGAACACGGCCCTTGCGCCGAAGGGGGGACGTTTGGGTACGGTGGAGCGGCTGAAGTACCACCTGAGAGTCGGCACATTGAAGCTCGCCGCGCGGGGCGTGTACGCAGTAGTCCCGCCTGGGGCGCCGGCCGGCCGGTTTCAGCCCGCCCCGATCCTGGTGGCATCAGCGGTTCGGCCTGACGGCGTCTTTTCACATCACAGCGCCCTGGAGCTTCTGGGGACAGCGCAGTCGGTGTGGCGCCAGTGCACCATCTATGTCGAACAGCGCCGCCGGCCTTTGCGCCTCAATGGCACTACTATCCGTTTTCTTGAACATCCCGGCCCTATGCGGTCAGCCGCCAATGAGCAACTCGGTCCGCGGCGGGGTGAGCGGCAGGGCCGGTTGTTGCGCACGACCGGACCCGAACGTACGTTGGTGGAGGGTTTTCGCCGACCGGCCCTGGCCGGAGGGCTGGAGGAGCTGGTGCGTTCGGCAAGCGGTTTTTCAACCCTCGATCTCGACCTGCTCGAAAAGGTTCTGGATGGATACGCCATCGCCAACCTATGGGCGGCGGTCGGTTGGTTCCTGGAGCGATTTCAGCAGGCCTTCTACGTGCCGGAAAAATTTCTTGAACGTCTGGCGCAGCATCGTCCCCGTTCGTCCCATTACCTGGAACGGGATCGTCGCGGTGGAGCCCTGGCGGCGCGTTGGAACCTAATCCTACCTGAAGCGCTTGCAAGACTGGGGGAGCCGGATGAACGTTAGCCTGCAATACCTGCAGCGTTGTTCCGCGCAGACGGGCTATCCGGTCCCGCCGTTGGAGAAGGTCGTCCGGCTGTGCAGGATGTGGGGGACATCCTTCAGCAAGTAAATAACTCCTCTAACAGACAGGAATTATAGATGAAAACAGAGCGTTTCAGGGAAGGGATAAAGATTTTTTATCGGAGCAAATCCAATGCAGTTACAGGCCGTTGAAAAACTGATCCAGAACGGCGAGTCTGAGACCGTTGAATTCAAAAGGTCCACTGGTCAGCGCACAACTGCCGCTAAAACCCTTTGCTGTATGCTGAACGGAACAGAAGGTATGGTTCTCTTTGGCGTAACCGACAAGGGCAACCCGGCCCAGCCAACGCTGTTCGATTTCATGGAAGGAGGGCCAGGGGATGAATGAACTTGCGACTAAAAAAGCCGGCGGAGAGTTACTGCTGTATCAG
>JAUWLU010000343.1 GCA_030613545.1 Desulfuromonadales bacterium | reverse complement strand
CGCACAAATAAGGATAGCGCCGGGCATCCATGTAAAACAGCCCAAAGTGTCCTTTAGAACTTATCGGTTCGGTCACCACGGCCGCCATAATTCCCCTATGCCCCCTAGGTTCACGGGTCAGCAGCATGCGGACATGATCGTAATGGGATTCAAAATAGTCCCGTTTGTCTTTCATTGTGCTGCCGGGCAGGGTACCCATGCCACTAATAAGCAATCGGGTGGGTTCCCCCTGGGTATGAGAATCGATGGTAACGATTCGATCAGGATAGCGATCAAGAAATCCGATTTCGATCCGATCCAGTTTCAACATATGCACACTCCTAATCTTGAACAATTAAATATTTTCGATTGAATATTGAAAATTGAAGGAAATATAGCAATTTATAAAAGACAGAGCGAAGCGATTCAACAAATATTCAATCTTCAATAATCAATATTCAATCAGGTTCCGGTCGGCCAACAACCACAGAAAAAAACAAAACCTGAAAACGGCGATGTCTGCTTTCAGGTTTCAGGGTCGCGGCAAGAAATAATTTTGCAAGGTTGCGCAGGATTTTGGTTCGTCTACAAGGCGCACCCGCCGGTGCATATCTTGATATGTGCCGGTGGATGTAACGCGGTAGACGAGCTAAAAGACAAGCAAGATGTGCAATTATTTCTTGCCGCGACCCTTAGATCAAAAGATTGCGGCAAAAACGATCTGCCAGCTCATTTAATGTGAATCAGATGGCAGTGGTGTGGCGATACCTGGACGCTGACCTCCTCGCCGGTGTTGTAGATCCGTGTTCTCATCATACTGATGACATGAATTTCACGGTCTGCGCCCAGCTCGATAAAGTAACTGACTTCTCCGCCCATGTAACTGCGGTCTTTGATGCGGCCCTGGAAGTGATTCATCCCCTCCACCGGCTCAAATTCATCCTTGGGAAAGGCATCAAACCGTTGGGCGCGGACGATCATTTCCACCGGGTCACCTTTCAAGAATCCGCCTTTATTTTCTGCAAAGAGGAGATCGCCGGTTTCAATTTTGACGTTTACGTGATGGTCGTCGACATCCACGACTTCGCCTCGCATGAAGTTGGAGTGGCCCAGAAAATCGGCCACAAAATGGTTGGCCGGCTCATTGTAGACATCCTTGGGGCTGCCCTCCTGCTGCTTGCGACCATCTTTCATGACAAGGATCTTATCCGACATGCTCAATGCTTCACGCTGGTCATGGGTCACAAAGATGGTGGTTACGCCGAGCATCTGCTGAAGGTTGTCTACCTCCCGCCGCATCTCCTCCCTCAGGTTTTCGTCCAGCGCAGAGAGAGGCTCGTCCATCAGCAGCACATCCGGCTCGATTACGATGGCCCGTGCCATGGCGATGCGCTGCTGCTGGCCGCCTGAAAGCTGGCTCGGCATACGGTTCTCCACACCGGGCAGGCGAACCATTTCCAAAGCCTGTATTACCTTTTCCTTGATCGCTTTCTTTGGCACATCCCGGTATTTGAGACCGAAGGCCACGTTGTCAAAGATGTTTTTGTGGGGAAACAGGGCATAGTTCTGAAAAATCATTCCCAGGTTTCGTTTGTGGATCGGTGTGTCGTTGATCCGAACCCCTTTGATAAAAATATCGCCCTCGGTGGGCTCCTCCAATCCGGCCACCATGCGAAGCAATGTTGTTTTCCCGCATCCGGAAGGACCCAGCAGCGTCACCAGGCTCCCCTCTTCGATGTCAAAATCCATTTTCTCAACGGCGATAACTTTGCCGAACCGTTTTAAAATGCCTTTAAACTGCACCATGGGCTGCTTTTTGTCGGTCGCCAATTGTCCAGTCTCCCTGTTCTCGTTTGTCTGATGCCGTGGTCAGACACTTCCCGAAATAGCTTATCCGACCCCAGCGAGTGTTTTGTATGTTCAGCATCATCGCAATGGCAAACTACCAGTGTCGATTCATAGATGG
>JAUWLU010000313.1 GCA_030613545.1 Desulfuromonadales bacterium | reverse complement strand
GTCGAGCGAGGTTTGATGGCGTTGCAAAAAGTCCGCTCTACTGCGTTGCAGCACTTTTTCAGGACTTCGACATGCCCTAGCGCCCATCCGGAAACCCCGGAGGGGTATGAGGTCAGTTTCCATATGGGAAACGGCCCTTTTCCGGATGGAAACTAGATAGTTTGCGCCCAATCCGCTGCGCTGCAGAATATTGGCCACCAGTTCCGGCAGAGTTCCGGCCAGAAATTGCTGGCTGGAGATATTGACCCAGACCCGGACTGCGGGCAGGCCCTGCTCCTGCCAGTTGCGGATGGTCCGGCAGGCCTGTTCCAACGCCCATTCGCCGACCGGCTCGATGAGCCCGGTTTCCTCCAGAACCGGTACGAATTCGGCCGGTGAAACGGGAGCGTGGTTTTCCGGTTGCCAGCGCAGGTTTGCGGACAAGCCATCACTCTCCGCGGGGCTTTGATCTGCTGTTCTGGGTTCCGAGCAGTTCGGCCTGTTTGCCCACGGCATGCTGAAGGCTGCAGGGAAAGACCGTCTTCCGGGAGAGCTTTTACGGCTCGAATTTGTAGCCGACGCCGTAGACCGAGCGGATCAGTTCCTGCTGCGGATTCACCGCGGCGATCTTTTTGCGCAGCTTCTTGACGTGGCTGTCGATGGTGCGGTCGCTGACGATGCGCCGGTCGGCATAGATTCGTTCCATGAGCTGCTCCCGCGAATAGATGCGCCCCGGGTGGGCGGCCAGCAGGTGCAGCAGCTTGAATTCCACCGCGGTCAGGTCGAGGTCGCTGCCGTGCAGTCTGGCCCGATAGCCGGGTTCGTCCAGCACCAGGCCCTGGGCATGCGGGGTCTGCTGCCCGCCGCTGCGGCGCAGCACCGCCTTGACCCGGGCCACCACCTCCCGCGGGCTGTACGGCTTGCAGATGTAGTCGTCCGCTCCCAGTTCCAGGCCGAGCAGGCGGTCGATCTCTTCCACCCGGGCCGTGACCATGATGATCGGTATGTCGGAGAAGGCTCGGATCTCCTTGCAGATCTCGATGCCGTCCTTGCCCGGCAGCATCAGATCGAGCAGGATCAGCTCGGGGCGCCGGTCCCGCACCCAGGGGGTCACCTGTCGCCCGTCCGCCAGGCAGTGGGGCTTGAAGCCGGCCTGGCGCAGATAGTCGGCCAGAATGCCCGCCAGGCGCTGTTCATCCTCTACAATCAGAATCTTGCCATCCATATAGCGTTATCCGTTCCGCGGCAGGTTGATCTCCAGCCACAGTCCGCCAAGGGGCGAGGGACGGGCGTTAATGCTGCCGTCGTGGGCCTCGACGATATTCTTGCACATGGCCAGGCCGAGGCCGGCGCCGCCCGAAGAGCGGCTGCGCGAGTTCTCGATGCGATAGAGGCGATCGAACAGTCGCTCCAGTTTCGCTTCCGCCACCCCCGGTGCCGAATCCTGAAAATGGATCGCGACTCGGCCCTTGTCCGAATTCAGGCGGATCTGCAGCCGGCCGCCGGGATCGGTGTAGCGCAGGGTGTTCTCCAGCAGGTTGGCGAACAGCTGATGGAGCCGTTTGCCATCGGCAAAGATGGTCAGGGGCGGGGCAGGGGAGAGGTCCAGCTCCAGGTCAATGTTCCTGGCGGTAAATTCGCCGCGGAAGGCTTCGATTGCCTGCTTCAATACCGCGGCCAGGTCGAGATCCTCTTTACGATAGTTCAAAGCGCCGATATCCGACAGGGACAGCTCGTAGAGGTCGTCCACCAATTTTGTCAGGTGCAGTACCTCGCCGTGCAGGGTGGACAAGGTCTGCGGGGTCTGCTCCCGTACCCCGTCCTGGATGGCCTCTATCTCGCCCCGCAGTACCGCCAGGGGGGTGCGCAGCTCATGGGAGATGTCGGCCATCGACTGGCGGCGCAGCTGCTCGTTCTTCTCCAGGGTCTGGGCCAAGCGGTTGAAATCCCGGGCCAGTTGTCCCAGTTCGTCCGAGGCGGCGGCCGGCACTCGGGTGTGGTACTGTCCGGCGGCCAGACGGTGGGTGGCGGCGGCCAGGGTCATGATCCGTTTGACCAGCCGCCTGGCGAGAGGGATGGAGAGCAGGGCCGCCGCTGCCGCCATGACCAGGGCGATAATGGCGAAAGAGCGGCGCTGCTGCTGGACGAAGCGCAGATGCTCGGGGGCGGCCAGCTGCCGCGGCGGCACCAGGCCCAGGTAGCCGACGGTGCGGTTCTGGTGTTTCAGGGGGTGCAGCTTGGGTTCGGCTGGCGGCCCGGGGCGGCCGAAGACCGGTTGCCGG
>JAUWLU010000261.1 GCA_030613545.1 Desulfuromonadales bacterium | reverse complement strand
ACCGGGGGGTCGAACGGCGCAAAACGCATTGTCGAGTTCGCCCTCCATTACCAAGCGGACGGCCTCTAAAACACCGCCGACTGCCAGCAATGCAATCTCATAGGATGCCGTGCACATCTGGTTGTCGGGACAGTCAAAGATATTATCGCCGATGCTGCATGCACTCTCGAAGCGTTTGATATAGTTGGGGTCGTGCACGGTTTCCACCCATTTCAAATCCGCCGGAGTGGCTTTAATCAGCGTCAGTCTCTCCAGCAGCCCTGCATCCTCAATTCCTTTGTAAACCGATGGAAGCCGGTCCGGCACCTCCGGGTGGTAATTTCCGGTCAGGTGTTGCTGGTATCTTTCATCATACAGGAAGCCGGTTCTATTGCTCATAGATTTTATACTCTGTGTAATTAATTTTTAGCCAAAGCTGAGGTAAAGGGTAAAGCGTAAATTCTAGGCAATAATTTTATCAAATATTTCAAAGGCGGCCTTTACGGATTTGCTGTCTTCAGGCATCTCTAGGGTCGGGCGGCCGTTGAAATCAAAATCATAAATCATGTCATCCTTAGGTACGGTTCCGATCAGTTCAAGGTTGGCTTTTTTGATCATCTCCATAGCCTGCTGGTGAGGGGCCTCTCGCGCTTGATTAATGACGACATAACTTTTGCCCACCACGATTTTCAAACATCTGGCAAGTTCCTCGATTCTCACCGCGGCCTGAAGGCCCCGCCGGGAGGGGTCCGATACAATCAAGAGGATGTCGACATTGTTGGTGGTCAGCCGGCTGATATGCTCCATGCCGGCTTCATTGTCCATAACAATATAGGGGTAATTGCCCGACAGCCTATCCAGAAAATTGGTCAGCAATGTGTTTGCCGCGCAATAGCAGCCGGGGCCTTCGGGCTGGCCCATTACAACGAGGTCAAAACCTTCGGATTCAACCAGGGCCTCTTCAAGTTTCATTTCTATAAAAATATCTTTGGTCATACCGCTGGGGACATCGCCTCTTTTCATTTCCTCTCGGGCATTGCCCAAGGTATCGGCAATATCAACACCCAGGACTTCATTGAGATTGGCATTACAATCGGCATCTACCGCCAGTATCGGGGTTTTATTTTTTTTCAACAAGTATTTAATAAGCATGCCGGCCATGGTGGTTTTACCGCTCCCCCCTTTGCCGGCTAGTGCAACTGAATATGGCATATTTGTCAGCTCCCTTACATTCGAATTTCGATCTCGTATCCATCCGCTTGAATATTTTAAGATAATTAAGTCAGTTTGAGCCGTCAGTCAAGAGGCTTTTAAACTCCTTGAAAAGCCTGCAGCCTTATGCTAATTCCAATCAAACAGATTTTTTAGGGAGGGCAAGCATGAATTTTGAACTGACGAAATCGCAAAAAGAGATACAGTTAGCGGCACGGGAATTTGCCAGAGGTGAATTTGACAAAGAATTGGCCCTTGAGCTGGACCGCACCCACGAATTTCCAACCCAAATCTGGAAAAAAGCCTGTGATCTGGGCTTTGTGTGCGTGCACTTTCCTGAAGAATATTCCGGGCAGGATCTGGGGGTTCTGGAAAATATCATTATTGCTGATGAGTTTTGCGCCCGGGATTCGACCATCGGTTCTGCAATCATTTTATCCGGTTTTGCCTCTGAGTGTGTGCTGCATTTTGGAAGTGAAGAATTGAAGCAAAAGTTTCTCCCCGCAGTTGCCGAAGGGCAGATGCTTTCCGGCGGCGCCTTTACCGAGCCGAACCACGGATCAGATATTACCTCCATGGATACCATTGCGGTGCGCGACGGAGATGAATGGGTCATCGACGGCACCAAAACATTTATTACTAACGGCGGTCTGGCCGGGTTTTATTCTGTGATGTGCCAGACCGATTCTGAATGCCAGCCGTCTTACAGGGGCATCAGTCTGATCCTGATAGAAGCCGAGCGAAAAGGGGTCACGGCCACCGATGTGGGCGATAAGATGGGCATCCATATGATGGCTACGGCTGAATTGAATTTTAAAGATGTGCGGGTGCCGGCTTCCAATCTTCTCGGAGAAGAAGGCAAAGGATTCTACCAGGTGCTTGAATTTTTTGATGAGAGCCGAATTCTGGTTGCGGCTCAAGCACTGGGAATCGCTCAGGGCGCTTATGACCGCGCCCTTGCCTATGTGAAAGAGCGCGAGCAGTTCGGCCGCAAAATTGCCCAGTTACAGGTGACCCAGCACAAGCTGGCCGACATGGCCACCAAAATCGAGCTTGCCCGCCTGATAACTTACAAAGCCGCCTGGAATTATGATCAGGGCCGCATCGATCCCAAATTAACCTCCATGGCCAAGATGTATGCCGCCCGAACGGCGGTCGAGGTGGCGGACGAGGCCATTCAATTGCTGGGGGGATACGGTTATATGACCGAATATGAAGTTGAGCGCTTCTATCGAGATGCCAAGATTACTGAAATTTATGAAGGCACCAAGGAGATTCAGAAAAATACGATTGCCGGTGCGATACTCGGCAAAATGAAATAGTTACCAGTTGTTTTTTAACAATCCTGCTATATTATTGATATAACCTGTGAGGTGTCTTTTCGGCGAAGAAAAGCATTTTCTCTTATAGTGGTTGTCAAAAAGCGGTATAAACCTGTATTTGCAGAGGCAGAAAGGAGGTTGTCATGCTCGAGATTTTAAAAAAGACTTATCTGGCGGGAACCGACCTGGCGCACAAAACCTGGGGGGAGGTGGAAGCACTCTCCAAGGAAATCGTTAAAAAGGCCAAGATGTCGGACAAAGAAGGGTCTAAATTTTTAAAAGACATGAAAAGCCGCTATGACGATACCCAGAAGAAACTGGAAAAGTACGTGGAAAAAATCGTCAAAGACATTTTGAAGAAAATGGATATCGCTACCGCGAATGATATTAAAGCGTTGAAAAAAGAGATTCGGCAGCTTAAAAAAGCGGTCGGCAGCACAACGGCAAAAAAGCGCACGAGAAAAGCTGCTGTTAAAACACGTGCCAGCAAAACCACCGCCAAAAAGCGAGCTGCCACCACAACTGCCAAAAAAACGACCCGCCGTGCGAGCACCAAAACGCCCACCGGCAAGGCAGCTAAAA
>JAUWLU010000259.1 GCA_030613545.1 Desulfuromonadales bacterium | reverse complement strand
CTATCGGCAGACGCAATTTGCGAATGAAGGCACCGAAAGAGCGCTCCTCATAGTAGAAATCCTTTTCCTCGGTTATTTCATCCGCCTTTTTCTCTCCGGTAATGGTCAGCAAGTCCTCGGCTATGCTGACATCAAGGTCCTGAGTTGCTGAACTGATAGGGAGGATGACGTGACAGCCTAGTTCTTTTTGCGCAAGGAGTTCTTCACGATCTCCTGAGTCGCCCAATGCTTGGAAGTCTGTACATGGCCGGCCCGGACGAACTTGGCCACCTTTCTGCGGAATTCCCCATAGCTGAAGGAATCGGCCACCCGTACGACGTATCCTTCGATCTTTTCCGGATCCTGGCCGACCCACAAATCCCGAACCACTTGCTCGTCAAACGGACCGTTGTACAAGACCGGTACCGGCGTGATGCCCAGCAGGGCGAACCACTCCAGCGTCTCGTCCCAGGAGAGACAAATATTCTTCTCCCAGACCGAGAAGCCGAGGAAGTAGGAGGGCAGGGCGAGATATGGGATGGAATGGCGGGTATACAAATTCTCCCCGCAAATGCGTAAGTTTTCCGGGATGTCGTGGCGTATCTGGGCGTGAAATTGCTTGATCCAGCCCTGGCTGGGATGATGCCGGCCATCGATACTGCGAGCATGGAGTCCGGCACGGTAGAGGCTGGAATTTTGGCCATCTTTCTTCTCGGAGACGATCACTCGCTGACCCAAAAACGCATCAAGCGACTCGATTACCTTGTCGTCATCGGATAGGCCCAGGCTCCAGGGGAGATGGAAGGTGCGGGGATATTTTACCCAGGAGGTGAACAGGTGCAGGACCTTGGCGAGCATCTTTTGCGCCCCCGGGTTATCGAATAGCTCCCCCTTGAGGCGTTGGCCGTTCGGTAGCACCGGGTTGCCCCATTTGTCATAGGCTTGATCGGCTTCGAAATGCGGCGGGAGCAGGATTCGGGTAATTCCGCAGGCCTGGCGAATTGTTTCGACAGAAATGGCGGTCTTTTCGCAGAGCAAATGATGTACTTCACAGACCGCGGCGCCGTTGTCGAGATAATAGCCGCCGTCCGGCCACAGCTTGCGCTCGAGGATATGGTGGGCGTCGACCGCCGGCCGGTCGCAGAAGACGCACTGGAACCTGTCACGATCGAAGACCGCTTGACGAAAGGCTTCTCGGCTTAGAAGAGTTGAAGTGATTGTTTCTTTTGTCTGACCCATCGTTGTTATTTATCAAATCGAACAATTGTGACGTTTTCGTCTGCCAATTCCGTGGCGATAATCTCACTCACGATATCCCAATCTCCTCCAGCGAGTCCACATCCGATCAGCGGCAAGCCAATTCTTTTGCCAGAAAACCGCTCCTTGATCTCTTTCATACAATTTCGGATCGCTTCATAATCGACGTGCGGCCTACCGCCGAACATTCCGCCGTAACCGTATTGCGAATAACAGTTGACGACAATAACGCCATGCTGTTCGGCACAAGTGATAGTGCCCAGTTTGCTCTTATCGCCTTTTTCGGTTTGCCGGTCGGCCCTATATGCTTCGGGGAACTTTTGCTTGATTCTCTTTGCGATTCCCTTGCCCATGTTGACAAAACAGTTGCAGCCGTGGCCAATGACATCGAACTGCCCGTCAAGGGCCATTTGAAGCAAGTCGCCTTTTACATATTTTAGTTTCATGAAATCAATTCCCCTTCACTTTGCCGCTTTTCGGGCGACATCGATATCTACCGTTGAGGCCAGATAGTCAAAGGCGCATTTTTCCAATTCAAATCCATTATCAAGGATATTGCGGCTGGAGTCCAGAATCTGAAAGGTGCCATCTTCGCACTCTCCCCCTGTGTCAGCATAGTTACACAATAACGGAACTACGTCCCGGCGCTTGGCCATAGAATGTCCCCTTCGCCCTGTCCTGCATTGGCCGCCTCGGAAGGTTCGCCCGGTTGCCGGTACGCAGCGCCACCAATGGGACGGATGCATTTATAGGCCCGGAGGACCTCGCCTCCACAGGCAGTTGTTGTAACCCGGCCGGATCTTGGCCGGGCGGGTGGGGCAGGGTTATAATATGAGAAGCGAGAAGTTTTCCGACTTACACAAGAGGGAGCTTTACAGGTGAGGGTCTTGCGGGCAGGGTTTCTGGAGATATAGTAAATCAAGGAAGGTACACTTGCGGCAGAAAGGAGAAGGACGATGAGACTGCAAGATGGTGACGTTTTGATTGGCAAAGCAGGTGAATGTGATATTGAGTTCACCGTAACCAAGGTTTGCAAAGGCGATGCATGCTGGACCGAATGCGAAGCCGAAGTGTTGTGCAACGGTAAGCCCATGGTGCCGGTCTCCGCCGGTGCGCGGGTTACGGAGCGTTCTCCGGGCCGTCATTAGTCGAGCCATGCCGGCCACAAGGGCGGAATGTAATAATCTGTAGCGGTGCCGGTCGGGTCTTGACCGCAGGAGTGCCGTCTGTAGCAACAAGGCTGCTAGCGCTGACGCGCCGAGGGGCGCTGCTGTTCGGGCAGGCGCTGCAGCATGTGGCACTCTTCATCGCGGTAGATGGAGAGGCGATCGGCCAGCAGCGCGAAATCGACCTGGTGGCCATCGAATTCCGGACCGTCGACGCAGGCGAACTTCATTTGGCCGCCGACCATTAACCGGCAACCGCCGCACATATCGCTTGAATTCTCGACCGTCAATCGGCCACACATTGTGATAGGTACAGCAGAATTGAGAGCGGAGAAAATCAGCGGAATTAGCAGCGGTAAAACGGAGCCGAGATCGTGACTTGTCAGAAAATCCTTGCAAAGCGGTACCTTGACGAATAGGGGGGTAAAGGTTTTTCTCCTTTGAATGGACGGCGAATGCGAACAGAAGCCGGAAAGACTTCAATCGCTTCAAGACCATTATTCCTTGATAGGGGGAGCCAGAACTCACCATCCGTAGGTCTCCCTTGAGAAGACCTGGCAGAGAGCAAGCTCAGCAATGGTCATCGTGCGGAGAAGATACGGACGGTATTGGGAGGGGACTTTGCGAAGGTAGCGAGCAGCCAGCTTGGACCGCTCAATGTTGGTCAGGGAATCAACGTAGAATTGGAGCTTTTCGAGGCGTGTTCTAGCG
>JAUWLU010000387.1 GCA_030613545.1 Desulfuromonadales bacterium | reverse complement strand
CCTGCTGGAAGCGGCCAAGTTGATGCGCAGCCAGCATGTCGGTGATGTGGTCGTGGTTGAGGAACGGGACACCAACCGGATCCCCGTCGGTATCCTTACCGATCGCGATATGGTCATTGCACTGATCGCCGAGGAGGTCCCCCTGAATGCGGTGACCGTCGGCGATGTGATGAGTTTCGAACTGATCATCGCCCGCGAAAGCGACGGCCTGTTCGAAACCGTGGAGCACATGCGCGACCGGGGCGTTCGCCGGCTGCCGGTGGTGGCTGAAAATGGCAGTCTGGTCGGCATTCTCGCTGTGGACGATGTGCTCGACCTGCTCGCCGAACAGCTCACCGCCCTGGTCAGGCTGGTCGCTTGCGAGCGCCGCCACGAGGAGCAGCGGCGCGTCTGAAGCGCAGCCGCTTGCGAGTCAGTCGCTGCAGAACGTGCAGATTTTCGTAGACTTCGGCTCGGCCGCTGGCCACCGCCTCGTCGAACAGGGAGAAGTCGGCCCAGTGGTTGCTGCCCGCTTCCGGGGTGAGCAGGCAATCGGCTTCCTGGCAAAGGTGGTTGCTCAGGGCCCAGCGGGTCACCGCCTCGGCCCGGGCCGCTACTTCCAGGGCGCTG
Organism: Desulfuromonadales bacterium; assembly: GCA_030613545.1. Lineage (GTDB taxonomy): Bacteria > Desulfobacterota > Desulfuromonadia > Desulfuromonadales > Syntrophotaleaceae > Syntrophotalea_A. The sequence continues at coordinate 757 of JAUWLU010000387.1, read as the reverse complement.
TCCGGCTGTTCAAAGGGATCGAGGTCGCTGAAGACGTCTACCCCGATGACCACCTCAGCCCCCAGATGGCGGCTGGCTGTCACCGGCACCGCATCGATCCAGCCGCCGTCGATGAGAAACCGACCCTCTATTTCCACCGGCGGCAGCAGGCCGGGAATGGCGCAGCTGGCGGCCACCGCCTGACGCAGGCTGCCCTCTTTAAAGATGTATCTTTCGCCCCGCACCAGGTCGAGGGCGGTGGTGCAGAAGGGGATGCGGGTTTCGGCCAAGTCGATGTCGTCGATGAGCAGGGCGAAGTTCTGGCTGCTGGTTTCCTGGTGAATGAAAGAATTGCGGGTCATGAGCAGGGTGTAGAAGATGCTCTTGCGGGCAAACTGGGACAGGCGGTCGAAGAGACCCGCCTTCTCATGGTTGTTTTCAATCAGATAGTCGAAACGCGACTCCTTGAAGACATCGCTCTGCAAAAAGGCGGTGAATCGGCGCTTCACCGCGGCGGCGTTCGGTTCGGTAGCGTACATGGCGCCGATGATCGCTCCCATGCTGGTGCCGGCGATAATGTCGATGGGCAGGCCACATTCCTCAAAGGCCTCCAGCACGCCGATATGGGACAATCCCCGGGCGGCGCCGCCGCCCAACGCCAGTCCGACCGTGGGCCGTGAAATCATCTGTGCTACCTTCCCCGTCTATGCCTTCGCCAATTGCGGGGCAGCCGCAAGGATCTTCCCCGTCAGCCGTCCCCGGCCACCATAAACCAATT
>JAUWLU010000153.1 GCA_030613545.1 Desulfuromonadales bacterium | reverse complement strand
ACAGGGCGCTCAAGGGAAGCGGATGTTTGGCCAGTGCCGCAAGGGGTTGAGGGGAGGGCGAGGCGAGGTAGCTCGGCAGAAGGTCGCGGGTATGGAGTAGCTCCGACGGCTTCATGAGCTCTATGACCCACCAGTCGCAGGACTTTGTCAGGCCGAGAAGAGCCAGCCGGTTGTGGATGTCCGACAGGCAGTCGGGAGGTACATGGCCATCGCCATCCAGTTCCGTATGGTAGATATGGGCATTGAGGATTCTGTCCCGATGGGGGAGGACATAATCGCTAAAAAGGTCGTCCTGCGGGTGGAGATGACGCACGGCGTGGGCGTGGCCGATATCGATGGTGACGTAGGCGTCGCTCTCCATAACGAGGCGGCGGAACAGCAGCGGGTCGTTGGTGAGGGGGGTGGTCAGGTTTTCCAGCGCCACGGCGACCCCGTTGGATCGGCCGTGCGCCACCAGAACGGCCAGGTTGTCGATGGCGCGTGCCAGGTCGATCCCCTCGCCGGATGGATTGCCGAGCCCGGAATGGACCGTCATGTGTCGCCCGCCGGCACGGGCCACCTGGTCCACAGTACGCATCAGCAGGGCCAGGGAGTCGTCGCCCCTCCGGTCGGTGTAGGCCACGTCCACGCCGTGAAAACGGCAGTGGTAGCGCACCTGGAACCCGGCCAGGGACTGCATGAGGGAGAGGAATTCCTGCTCAGGCAGAGAGGGGTCTATGGACCAGTCGATGGCGGAAAAATCGTTCTCCGCGGCAAATTCAGCAAGCCTCTCCGCATCCTGATCGAATATGTTGCACATGGCGACGTTCGGTTGCATCGGGCGAAGGTATCCTATCGTTATGGATAAATCAAATCGATAATTCCGTCAAAACAGATGATCTCAATCGGTTTTAGCGATAGCTTGTTTGAAGCAGTCTGATGGAATCCGTATGGCAAAGACTCGACATTTCCCTTTTTCACTGTTGATGCTTTCGCAAAAAGTCATGTGATGGCTAAGCAAAAATTTCGACCAACAAGGCGTAGTGGTTTTTCAGGGGTGAAGGCATACATATAGTATGTCGAAGTCCTGAAAAAGCGCTGCAACGTAGTAGGGCGGACTTTTTGCGACGCCATCACTGTTGACGAGGGATGTGACAAGATATGCCGAAAGCGATAGCGAGACGATCAGCAGATCTCAACGGTATGCCCGCGGGTCGCGACAACCTCGCCGACCGGGGTGGCGAAACAGCCTCGATCCTCGGCGGTGCGGAGAAAGGTCTCGGCGGATTCGGTTTCCAGGGCGATCAGCAGGCCACCGGAAGTCTGGGGGTCAAATAGAGGAATGAGCTCGTCTGCAGGGAAAGCCTTTGGCTCCTGCCCCCGGCAAGGGCGTGTGTCCAGTATCTGTCGGGAGTAGAAATCCCGGTTTCGGTAGCAGCCGGAAGGGACCAAACCGTCGTTAATCAGCTCGGCGACGCCGGACATCACCGGCACCGCACCCAGGTCCAGGACCAGAGTAACCCCGGCTCCCAGGGCCATTTCCGACGCATGGCCGATGAGGCCAAAACCGGTTACGTCGGTGCAGGCGTGGGCGCCGCACTTGGTCATGATTTGTGCGGCCAGGTCGTTCAGGGTGGTCATCCAGCGGCACGCCTCACCCACCGTCGCGTCGGAAACCATTTCTGCTTTTATTCCGGTGGAAACGATACCGGTTCCGATGGGCTTGGTGAGAATCAGGATATCGCCAGGCCTGGCTGTGGAGTTCCGTATCACCTGATCTGGATGAATGAGGCCGGTCACGGCAAGACCGTACTTCAGTTCATCGTCCTCTACGGTGTGTCCTCCCACCAGGCATGCCCCCGCCTGCCTGATCTTCTCGGCCCCGCCGGCCATGATTTCACGCAGCACCTCGGGGGGAATGTTGCGTGCCGGATAAAAGACCAGATTCATGGCGGTCACGGGCTTCCCGCCCATGGCGAAGACGTCGGACAGGGCGTTGGTCGCCGCAATGGCCCCGAACAGAAAGGGGTCGTCCACCAGCGGTGTGATGATGTCCGTGGTTTCAACCAGGGCGCACTCGTCCCCGATGCGGTAGACACCCGCGTCATCGGCGGTCTGCAGGCCCACAAGGAGATTCGGATTCGGGTCATCGAACAGTCCGGACAAAGCTGCTTCCAGGCCCTCCGGGCCCAGTTTGGCAGCTCAACCGGCCGCTTTCACCATGTTAGTCAGTTTGATTTTCTGTTTGCTCATATGAAGCACTTTCCGAAGGGGAAACTTCTTCTGGTGGTCCTTGCTGCGGTCTCTTGTGAATCGCCGCCTTGATGTCCGCCAGCACAGCTTCAACCTCGAAGCCGAATTGTTCCGACGCTGCCCGCAGCGGGAGAAACAGGGCTTGACAGCAGATACAGGCGCCCGTTTGCGCCTCTAGGAGGCTGTCGGACTTGCCATGAACCGACTGCAAAATCGTCTGATCGGCCCATATTTCCGACAATTTTCGCCAAATAGCCCTGCTATTCGCTCTCAAATTCTCGAAAATCTGGCCTCGAACAGCCAATTTTTCGTTTCGGTCCGTTAAGTCCAACACCCTCCTGGTCGCCTGAAAACCTTTTCTGTTTCACGATATTGACTGATGATGTCAATAATGGGCGTTTCGGGGGTTAGGAGGGTGGAATTAGCCGTCATGATGTCCGTGAATGCCATCCTTCATCCCGTTCCAAACAGGTCCCGGTAGGCCTGTGGTATGTGTCCGATGATATCTATTACCTGGGTGGCCGGTGTGGGCCGGGCGTACCGGCCTGCCAGTCGGTTCGTCCGCATGGCGGCGACGGCGGCCTCATTGATAGCCATCCCCCCGTCGATCAGGACGGACACCAGGCCGGTCAAGGTATCTCCCGTTCCTCCAATAGCCTCCAGCGCCTCTTCCATAGGACTGTCAATCGACTCAAGGATCCCGCTTGCGTCCGCCAGATGGTCCTTTTCTCCCTTGATGAGGAGATACCGGGCAGCGTTACGGTGTTTGTATGCCCGGGTGATGAGATCCGGGACGCGATTGTCTTCATGGAGGATGAACCCCCTGGTATAAAACGGATGGGGGGCTTCTTCATCGGCCAGGAAGGCAAGTTCCCCCACATCGGGGGTAAAGAGATCGTAGTCTGCGGCCGCTCCGCTCATTTTGGCCATATACATGTACCCTGCGTCAGCGATAGGACGCGGCCGGTGGGTCATTGCACCGATGGCGTTTTGCAGTCGCTTGTGCCAAGGGATAAGGGGTTGGAGGTAGTGGAAAGTGATGGTCTGAAAGGAGGTTTGGGGCAGCACCTCGGTCAAATGCACATACAGCCGTCGGCTTCCCTTGCCGGTTCCCGTATCACCCACCAGGTAGGCGTATGGCGATGGTTGCCCCAGTACGTCCGCCGTCTTTACGGCCGCCGCAAGGAGGGCCGGCGTTCCCCGGTTGATGGCGATGGTCGAGGTTCCGATTTGCAGCTGATCCCCAATCAGCTTGACCTCCCCTTCCACGAGGGGAAAGTTCTCCGTAGGGACTGTACCCACTACACATAGCATTGGCGTTTGATCTCCTCATAGGCAAGCTGAAGCGCGTAGCCGCAGAGCGTGTGGCCGATTTCACGGGGACTCGGCGCGTCGGCCAGGGTTCGTCCCACCATGGAAGCGGCCAGGTAAGGCACATCGGGACACCCACCGCCCGATACGTTGACGATGTTGTTTGTTTTTTTGTCCACCGTCAACTTCATGTTGGCCGCCCGGACCATGAGGTATCCACCGAAATCCTTAACCTGAAAGATATCAACGGGCTGAAGAAGCGGGCTCGTGACGGGCACCGTTTTCAGGGGCGGCAGACCTTCTCCTTCCAGGGTTCTCAGAATGTTCAATTGTTCTATCAGGGGGAATTCAATAACCAGGTCGCAGCCCTGGCGGATTTCCGGTGGCGGTCCCATGACCCGGATTTCCCATCCTTGACCTTTCAGCAGGGTTTCCGCTCGAATGACCTCGCTGGTATTTTCAAACACGAGAATCCCCCGACCCTGATCATCGGAGGCGGGGGATTCTCCTTGTACCCCAGGGGAGGGGACTTCTCGCTGTTCCTTTTTTCCTTTGAAAAAATCGAAGAGGGCCATAGGGGCTAGCCTTTTTTTATCGTTATAGTGAACTCACCAGATTCGTCGCTAATATCCGCGATTACCCATCCCCGGTTGGTCGCAGCCCGGCAGACATTCTCCTTGGAAGCTTCGTTGTCCACCAGAACACTGATTTCATCCGTATTGCCTGCTTTTATCACATCAAGCGTCATCAGAACAGGTTGGGGGCACGAGAGCCCGCGAGCATCTACTGTTTTAGCCATGACTTCCTCCTTATGCGGTTCTTTTTTTCATGGTAAACCCGATAAACAGGCAGGCCAAAAGCCCGATAACAACAGCCGGAATGCCATGGGGGCCGACGCCGGCAGGTGAACTGGCCAGGCCGAAATTGTGGCTGAAAGCGGCCCCGGCAATCATGCCCAGAACGAAGATGGCGGCGTCGCCGTCCCCCTCGCCGGCCAGGAAAAGCTGGCGTCCGGGGCAGCCTCCGGCAAGGCAAAAGGCCAAGCCTGCCAGCACCATTCCGGCGAAATTCCATAGCTGCATGGTGTGGGCAACAGGTTGCCCCTCAAATCCCGGATGGAACTGCCCAAGCAAAAGGTTGACGACAAAAGCGCCAACGATAAGGGCAATGAATCCCCAAAGGAGGTGCATGTGCCGAAAAAGAACAAAGTCACGGATGGCGCCCATAGTACAGAATCGGCTCCGCTGGGCTAAAAATCCGATGAAAAGGCCCACGGCAAGTGATATCAACAGCGGCGCATGCATGGCGCCCGGTCCCTTCAGGCTGTAAAAAAGAACCCCGCTCTTCGCTTCGCCGGGAACCCCAGGGAAAATCAACATGAGGACAAGCAATCCAATCATCAAGAGGGGAAGCATCCAGCCTGCTGCTGCAGGTGTTTGCTGGGCTCGTCCGAGGTTGTATCCGCCTTTCAGGAAAAGAGTGCCGACCCAGATGCCGATAGCAAGGCCAAGTAAGCCGATGATGGCAGAGCCATCACCGCCGGCGAGACGCAATGCTGCTCGCCAGGGGCAGCCGAGAAAAACCAACGCCCCGATCATGGCGAACGCGCCAAGTACGAAGCGGACAATCGGTGCCGAACCGAGCCGGGGCCGATATTCCTTGAACAGGCAAGCTGCCAGCAGCGATCCAAGAACGAGGCCGATGATTTCAGGGCGAATGTACTGCACCACTCCGGCCCGATGAAGACCGACGGCGCCGGCAATGTCACGTTCGAAGCACGCAACGCAAATCCCCATGTTGCCCGGGTTTCCCCACTTCTGTAAAAGGGCCGCCAGAATCCCGATAAAAATCCCGACACCGATGATGCCCCAACGTCCCGCAAAGAAGTTTTTCATGCCGGCCATGCGTTCCCCCTCGATTTTATTAAATTTGATGTTTTCGCAAAAAGACATGAGATGG
>JAUWLU010000307.1 GCA_030613545.1 Desulfuromonadales bacterium | reverse complement strand
GAAGCCACGGGCAGGCAGGTCAGGAGTAACGAACAGAGTAGGCATTTAAGGCTTTTAAACTGCATTGGGTCGATCCTTTCTTGTGCCACCTGGTAGGCGACAGTGTGTCAAAATCCCCTGGGGCAATGGCTTGTTGGTGATGTATACGCAATAGCCGGGCCAGTTTTGCTGAAGTCTGCCGTTTTGTCGCTGAAGAATTACGACCGGGTCTTCAAGGCTGCAGCAGGAACCTTCATCGGATCGCAGCGATAAAGGAAGTGCGATCAAGTCTTGAGGTTCTTTGTCATGTCGGACGCTAGCTTTACTTCTTCGATTGTCGCGATATGACCAGGGCCATCGGCACTTTTCAGTCCCTTGCCGATTCGTACAGGGATGAAGTGAAAACATCTGCTGGGGGTAAACCTCTGTTGCTGCCCAGCAAAATTTTCGGTCGAATCGTTGTGTTGACCAGCGGGGTATGCTTAAGGGAGCTGTCTGATATCATGGTCAAGCAAAAGGGCCGTCGTTAACGTCGGCCCTTTTGCTTTTTCTGCCTTGGATCATAAGTGCCTGGGAAGTCCTTCGTTGCTACATACCTGTAGAATTTTCCGGTCTTATAAGAGGTATGGCGTGTATTTACAAGTGCTTATGGATGTAAGGGCCGCTGAGCCTGCCGTTTTCTGGTCAGCGATGCACAGGTATGGTGCAGTTCTTGGGGGGGGTCAGGGGCGTATTCTGTTGTGCTGGAAACGCGGCCTTGGCGGCCGCGGTCGAAGCAGAAACTGCTCAAAGGCATCGACGGGTATCGGGCGGCTGAAATAGAACCCCTGTCCGTAAACACAGCCGCGTTCCTTCAAAAAGGCGATTTGCGCCTGATTTTCGATCCCTTCGGCGATAACTTCCAGGTCTAGGGCGCGGGCCAGGGCGATGATCGCCTCGACGATGGCATGGTTGCCCGCCGGGCCGCCGATGCTCTGCACGAAAGACCGGTCGATTTTCAGTCTCGAAAGGGGGAAGTGGTGCAGGTAGCTCAGGGAGGAATATCCGGTACCGAAATCGTCGATAGCCAGGCTGACCCCTATGGCGTTGAGGGCCTTCATGACTGCAATGGTCTGCGCGACGTCTTCGACCAGCACGTTTTCGGTGATTTCCAGTTCCAGCCAACTCGCTGCCAGCCCCGAATTTTCCAAGGCCTGTGCCACTGTTTCCACCAGGTCGCCCTGGCGAAACTGACGGGGAGAAATATTCACGGCGATCCTGCAGGGAGGATAGCCGGTCTGCTGCCACTGCAGGGTCTGCTGACAGGCGCTGTTAATTACCCATTTGCCGAGGGGAATGATCAAGCCGGTCTCTTCGGCCATGGGGATGAATTTATCGGGAGGAATCACGCCGAGCTGCGGGTGGTGCCAGCGAACCAGAGCCTCCATGCCGGTTATTTTGCCGGTAGCGATTTCCACCTGTGGCTGGTAGTAGAGGGCCAGTTCCCGGTTGTCGATGGCCTTGCGCAGGTTGTTTTCCAGAAACAGAGCCTCGTGCGCCCGTTCGTTCATGTCCTCGGTGAAAAACTGAAAATTATTGCGTCCCCTCTCTTTGGCTCGGTACATGGCCACATCGGCAGTTTTCATGAGGGTTTCGGTCGTCAGGCCATTGGCAGGAAAGAGGCTGATGCCGATGCTGGCGGTGATGTACAGCTCGTGAGCGTCGATGTGAAAGGCCGCGGACAGGGTTTCGATGATTTTTTGGGCAACGATGGTGATTTCGCGGGATTCGGTGTTTTGTTCCAGGGCGATGACGAATTCATCGCCGCCGAGTCGGGCCAAGGTGTCCGATTCCCGCACGATGTTGGTCAGGCGCTTGGCAACCTGCTGCAGAACCTGATCGCCCACCTCATGGCCTAGAGAATCGTTGATGTTTTTGAACCGGTCGAGATCGAGAAACAGCAGCGCCATGCCCTGCTGCGTGCGCCGTGCTTTTGTTATGGCATGGTGCAGCCGGTCGTGGAACAGCAGGCGGTTGGGCAGGTTGGTGAGGGGATCATGGTGGGCCAGATAGTCGAGACGGTTCTGTTTTTTGCGCAATTCCTGGTCCCGCATCTCGATCTGTACCAGCATTTCGTTGAAATCGTCGATAAGGCTGCCGAGTTCGTCGTGACTCTCCATTTTCACCCGCCGGCTGTAGTTGCGCTCTTTTGATACCGCCTTCATGGCGGCCGCGAGCTGCTCAATCGGTTGGGATATGACACGCTGTAGCCGGCCGGCCAGTATCCAGGCGAGGATGAAGGCACCACCCAGCCCCATAAAGCCGAAACCGATATACCGCAGCAGGGTATTTTCGATAGTCTTCAGGTTGGCCCGCAGATAAAGGAGGCCCAATTCTTCCCTGCCGTAGCCGATG
>JAUWLU010000073.1 GCA_030613545.1 Desulfuromonadales bacterium | reverse complement strand
CCGGCAATAACCCGGAGCAACTGCGCCGTTCCTGCCAGGAGTTCGAAGCGATCATGGTTCAGGCAATGCTCAAGAGTATGCGCGCTTCGGTCCCGGACGGAGGGCTGCTCCCCAAGGGCAACGACCAGCAGATATTCCAAGACCTCATGGATCAGAAGATCGCCATCGAGATGTCCCGCAAAGAAGGCATGGGCATCGCCGATGCCCTGTTCCGCCAACTGCAGAAACTCGAATCGGGCGAATAGCTTCCACTCATTTCCTTGTTCAGCCTGCCCCCGATATCCTGCCTGAATTTTTTTCTAAACTTTTCCCTGAACAGAGTCGATATAAAGAGCACAGGAAAAAACCAATAACTGCCTGGCAAATATTTTCCTTAATAAATCGGCAGTTTGAACGACAATGAAACCTTTCGCCGGACTGGTAAGACTTCACCAGATTCCCGACACGGGAATCCCCATCGCCTTCAGGTGGCAACCATGACTATCGACAAAGTATTCGGCAACAGTGGCATCGGCCCCTTGGACAGAACCAAAAACCGCGGCCAAGCGAAAAAGACCGAACAGGCAGGGTCCTCGGCCGGCAACGACCGGGTGCAGTTCTCCGACACCCTGCAGCAGGTCAAGCAGGCCAAAAGCGCTGGCAGCAGCGCCGATGTGCAGCGGTCTGAAAAGTTGCAGGCCCTCAAGGAACAGATCGCCGACGGCACCTATCGGCCCGACTCGCGCAAGGTCGCCGCAAGCCTGCTGCAGTTTCTGACGGAGAGCAAATAACCATGCCTGACACGGACCTTAAACAACGCCTGGAAAGTCTCCTGCAATTGATCCTGCAGGAACGGGAACAGGCCAAAGGGCTCGATATGGTCAGCCTGCAGCGTAGCGCCGAAGCAAAACAACGGCTGCTGCAATCCATCGGTTCCCGTATCGATGACCAGAGCGATCCCGAGGTTCAGCAACTGGCCGCCACGGTGCGGGAAGAAAACCGCCGCAACGCTTATCTGTTCTGGTTGACCCTGGGCTGGGTCCGCGAACAGATGACCTTTTTCGGCCAGCGTACTGCGCCGACCTCCTACGGTGCCGGCGCTGCCCAGATCAGCCAACAGCGCGGCGGCCGGCTTCTTTCCGGGAGAATCTGAGATGGGTGGTCTGCTTACCGCACTGAACGCCGGCAAAACCAGTCTCTCGACCAATCAAAAGGTCATCGAGATCTCCGGCAACAATATCGCCAACGTCAACACCCCCGGCTATTCCCGGCAGAAGGCGATCCTCCAGCCCTATCCTTCCCTCAATTTCAACGGCTTCACTATCGGTCAGGGGGTCAAGGTCGGCGACATCGTTCGGGAGCACGACGCCTTTCTCACCAACCAGATTCAGGATAAAAGTGCCACTTACGGCGAAGCAGAGGCCAAAACCTTTCCGCTGGCCGAACTGGAACGTCTGTTCGGCATTTCTGAGAACGGTCTGAGTACCGAAATCGATAATTTTTTCGACTCCTGGCAAGAGTTGACTACCAATCCCGGTGGCCAGACCGAAAGAGACATCGTCATCCAGCGCGGCGAATTGCTGGCAGACTCCTTTCATACAGCCGTCTCCGAACTCGACGGGATCAAACGCAACATCGATGAATCGCTGCTGTCCAAAATCGACGGTGTCAACGACCGTCTGCAGCGGATCGCCGACCTCAACATTCGCATATCCGCTATCGAAAGCAGCGGCCAGTCGGCCAACACCTTCCGCGACGAGCGGGACCTGTTGCTGGCCGATCTGTCATCCAGCATCGGCATTCAGAGCCTGGAAGACAAAGAAGGCAATGTCATGGTCCAGCTTCCCGGCGGTCAGCCCCTGGTGCAAAAGGGCAGCGTCCTGACCTTGGAGGGCGAGGTCGTAGACGACGACCTGCAACTGCAAGTGACCAGCAACGGCACCTCGACCCCCGTCGATACGACCACCCTGGGCGGCGCCTTTAAAGGATTGCTCGAGGTGCGCAATGAGCTGATTCCCGACTTGGAAGGGCAGCTTGACAAGCTGGCCTACAGTCTGTCCACCGAAGTCAACGCCCTGCACAGCACCGGCACCGACCTCAACGGCATCACGGGCAGCCTCTTTTTTGCCGCCCCGCCGTCGCCGGCACCACCGGCAAACATCTGGGACGGCGCAGCCAATGCCTTAAGCGTAGCCCTGAGTTCACCGGATCTGCTTGCCGCCGGCCAAACCTCCGCACCGGGTGATAACATCATTGCACTATCGATCGCTGAACTGAGCAGTGCCAAGATCGTCGACGGTACCGACACCCTGACAGGCGCTTACTCACGCATCAGCGCCCAAGTAGGCCTGGAAGCCGGCCAGAACGAATTGGCCACGGTCGCCAACGAGGACACCATGACCCAGCTGAAAAACCTGCGTGATGGCAAGGTCGGAGTCTCGCTGGAAGAGGAGATGATCAACCTGATTCAATACCAGAAGGGCTTTGAAGCTTCCGCCAAGTTTCTCGCCACGATTGATGAAATGATGGACACCATCCTGACCATCAAGAGGTAACCCATGAAAACAACCCAGGCCACCGTCTACCGCAGCCTGCAGAACCAGCTCTACAAAACGCAGAGCTACCTTTTCGATCTGCGCATGGCCGCGGCGTCCGGCAAACGCATCAACAAACCGTCCGACGACCCGGCGGCCATCCGGCCGGTGCTCAACGCCCGCAGCCAAGTACAGAAAAGCGACCGTTATCTGCGCACCATGGGCAGCGCTTCGGATCGGCTCGACATTCTCGATTCGCACCTCGGCCAGATCGGCAACCTGATGATTCGGGCTCAGGAGACCACCATCGCCGCCGGCAACGGCTCCGCAGGGCCGAACGATCTAATCAATTATTCCGACGCCATCGGCCACATCAAAGACGAGCTGTACGCTCTGGCCAATTCCAATATTAACGGCAAATATATCTTCGCCGGCTTCGCCGAAGACACCCAGCCCTTCCCCGACAGCACCGACCCGAGCAATTATCAGGGCGACAACGGCCACATGGAGTTGGAGATCGCCCCGGGCGAAAAGATCCAGACCAACCTCACCGGCGACAAACTGTTTCAGGGAACCCCCGGCGGCATCAATCTTTTTCAGCTGCTGGATGACATCCAGAACGATCTGGCATCCGGCGATGCCGACGCGGCCCTCAGTCGCCTCGGCGACCTGAAAGACGCCACCGAGCAGGTCAGCCGCCAGAGAAGCCAGATGGGCAACATTGCCGCCCGGGTGGAAAACGCCAAGGGGCACATGGAAAACATTAAAATCGACATGCAGGAGGTCCTCTCCCGCTACGAAGACGCCGATATCATCGAAGTGATCACCGCGTTGAATCAGCAGGAACTGGCCTTTGAAGCAGCCCTCAACGTCACTGCCAAGGTGTCGGAACTGTCCATCCTGAACTACCTTTAGGACCAGGTTCACGCGGAAACGCGGAGACGCGGGGGAATCTGTGAAAGAATCACCTCACAGCTATTCCGTTGCAGCTCCGGCATATGTGCGGTTTTGTCAGTTGTAATAAAGACAATTATCATGGTTCCTCCGCGTTCCCCGCGGCTCCGCGTGAGTCAAAGAATCTGACTCGCACCACGAAGGACACGAAGAAGGGCAAACCACTTCTTCAGGCGTCAGGTTTCCTTCGTGTACTTCGTGTACTTCGTGGTGAATGTGATATACAGCGATATTCAGGATTAAAACCAAAAACCAGGCAAATTGGACGCAGATAAAATCTGATGCTTCGCATTCGCAGATCAATCAAAACCCGAAGGCTTTTTTCTTGATTTTAAGGCCCTATCTGCGTTCATCTGCGTTCAATTGCTTTTTCGATTGTGAAGTTAACCTAAACAAAAGAAGTTCTTCGCGTTCCCCGCGGCTCCGCGTGAGTCAAAAAATCTGCCTCATACGGCGACACCAAGACACAGAGATTAATGCATGATCATACGCCAGGGAGGGCGACATGCTGGTACTTACCAGGAAAGCCGGTGAAGGCATCATCATCGGCGACAACATCAAAATCACCGTTATCGAACTAAAAGGCGGCGGCGTCCGCATCGGTATCGACGCCCCGGCGGAGCAGAAAATCTACCGGCAGGAGGTCTACGACCGCATCTGCCGGGAAAACATGGAGGCCACCCAATGGAACCTTGCCGATCTGAACGATTTGAGCAGCAGCCTTGCGGGGAGGAAAACAGCCAAATGAAAAAGATCCAGAGCCGCTTCGGTGAAATCGAGTATCAGGAGGAAAACCTGCTGCACTTTCCGGAAGGCCCGACCGGGTTCGAGCATCTGCGCGATTTCGTGGTCATGCCCAACGAAAAGGACGGACCGCTATTCTGGATCCAGAGCGTCGAGGATTCGCAAGTGGCCTTCATCTTGACCGACCCGACCAACTTCTTTGTCGATTACCGGGTGGCACCGGACCATCGGGAACGGCAGAAACTGCAGCTTGGGGAGGATGACGAATGCTTCGCCCTGGCCGTGGTGACCGTGCATCCCGATCGGCAGATCACCCTCAACCTTGCGGCGCCCATGCTCTTTGCACCAGCCACCAAACGCGCCCTGCAGGTGATTCTCGACGGCACCCAATATCAGAGCCGCACCCCCTTGCCGACCGTCGACGAGGCCCGGCAGGCGGCCGAGCGAGAGGCTGCAAAATAACATCTAAACCGCTAATTGAACGCAGATAAAAACGGATGCACGCAGATGACTTTAAAACCACACCGCCCAATTCCACAGGGAAAAACCAGAAAACATTTAATTTACGGAGACATACAGAATTTAAGGCAAAAAACCAATCCTGAACTTTTCCGCGAACAGGTCAGGAATCATGCGGGACCTGACATTTCAGGGTTTATCCATTTTTATCCGAAGTTATCTGCGTTCGCAAAATACTTTTTATTTTCGGATTTTCTCTGCGTTCTTCGCACCTCGATTTGCGGTAAAAACCAAAAGGTGCCGACAATTAAAATTATACCTAAAGATGTTCAATCCGGCTGTCGACAAGATAGTCAAGGAACAACCCCGGGGAAATCCAGTCAAAGGAGGTGATCCTGCAGAGCAGAAAACCACTTCCCGGCCAGCAGTAACGCAGGCAATTTAAACCAAGGGCAAGGAAGCCCGCCAACCAATCATTCACGGAGGAATACAACATGGCATTAACAATCAACACCAACGTAATGTCCCTGAACGCCCAGCGTAACTTGGGCAAATCTCAAAGCGCCCTGGGCAAATCGATGCAGCGCCTCTCTTCCGGTCTGCGCATCAACAGCGCCAAGGACGACGCCGCCGGCCTGGCGATCTCCGACCGCATGACCGCGCAGATTCGCGGCCTCAACCAGGCGGCGCGGAACGCCAATGACGGCATCTCTCTGGCGCAAACTGCTGAAGGTGCCCTGCAGGAAAGCACCAACATCCTGCAGCGCATGCGTGAACTGGCCGTTCAATCGGCCAACGATACCAACAGCCAATCCGACCGCGACTCTCTGAATGCCGAGGTGACGCAGCTTAAAGCCGAACTTAACCGTATCGCTGAGACCACCTCGTTTAACGGCAGGAATGTGCTCGACGGCACTTTGACCGATGCCACCTTCCAGGTCGGTGCCAATGCCGGTGCCAACCAGACCATCACCTTCGACATCGCAAGTGCTAAGGGTGCCGACCTCGGTACCGTTGCTGCTTCCGTGGTTACCGGGACAGCACTTGCCGGTGCTGATGGAACTTTCAACACCGACCTGGTACTTACGGCGGAAACCGAGGGTGCGGATGGTAATAGCATAACCTTTGCCTTAACAGATGCCGGCGCTGGTGGCGCCACAGCGGTTACTGTAACTGACACCGCTATCAGTGTTGCAATTGACTTCGCCAATGTCGCTAATGATAATGCAGCGGTTGCCGCTGCTATCAATGGTGATACTGATGCGGCTGCTCTAGTCTCAGCCGCAGGTGGCGCGACTGATGTTGATGCCGCTGTTGGGGCAAGCAACTTGACTGGTGGTACCGATCAGAGTGCAGATTATTCCGTGACCACCGCTACGGTTGTGGTGGATGATCTCAGCATTGCATCGCGAGGGGATGCTCAGAGCGCCATCGCCAGCGTCGATCTGGCCCTGGCCGAAATCGGTACCATTCGTGGTGGTCTCGGTGCGGTGCAGAACCGTTTCGAATCGACCATCGCCAACCTCAACAATGTAGCGGAGAACCTTTCCGCAGCCCGTTCGCGGATCATGGATGCGGACATCGCCCAGGAAACTTCGGCGATGACCAAAAACAACATCCTGCAGCAGGCCGGCGTATCGATCCTGGCGCAGGCCAACCAGGCTCCGCAGCTTGCTCTGTCGCTGCTCGGCTAAGGCTGAACCTGTCGTAAACCGATCGGGGGCCGGGTTTTCCGGCCCCCTTTTCCGAGATTAAACGGAGGATACGATGAAAGTTGACTCTGCCGCTGTTATCGGGTCGATTGCGCCCGAGGTGAAGACCAGCGCCGACGACATCGACCGCGAACGCAAGGTAAAAGAACTATCGAGCCAGATTGAGCCGCAAGCGAAAAGCAGCAAAGTGCAGCCCGAGGAGATTCTCGACCAGATCAAGACCCTGACCGATAACGGTGCCTACAGCGTCAGATTTGAAAAGGACAGTAAAAGCGATCAGTTGGTGTTGCGCCTGGTCGATGTCGAAACGGGGGAAACGATCCGCCAGCTGCCACCGGAAGAGATCATCAGTCTGACGGAAACCCTGAAAGAACTCCGCGGCAACGTGCTGGACACCACCGGCTGAGACGGTAAGGGGAGCGAACCATGACGATTTCATTCGGCGGCCTGGCCACCGGGCTGGACACCACATCCCTGATCAAGCAGTTGATGGCGGCGGAACGCCAGCCGATCACCCGGCTGCAGCGAGACAAAGCCTATTACGGCGCGCGCTCGGCCGCCCTGGGCCAGCTCGAGGCCAAGATGGTGAGCTTCCTGTCGAAGATCGACAACCTCGACTCGGCGGAAGAGCTGCAGGCCACGAAATCGACCCTGAGTTCGCAGGATTTTTTTTCCGCCACCACCGAAAGCGATGCCGTCCCCGGCAACTACCAGGTCGAGGTAGTCGACCTGGCCCAGGTACAGAAAAGCGTCAGCCAGGGGGTGGCCGACAAAACCGCCGGGAATTTCGGCTTGGGGACCCTGACCCTGACCTCGGGTGATAACGATCCGGTGGAGATCGCCATCGATGCCGACAACAATTCGCTCCAAGGCATCATGACCGCCATCAACGAGGCCGATGCCGGCGTCACCGCGTCCATTATCAACGACGGCACCGACAAGCCTTATCGCCTGATTTTGACCGGGGAGGGAATCGCCACCGATTTCAGTGTTAATTTCGACCTGCCAACCTACAACGGCGACCTCCCCAGCTTGACGGTGGGCGGCTACGCCGACCAGGAAGCCGAGCTGTTCGGCAGCGGCACCCTCAGCCTGTCCAGCGGCCATGACATCACCCTGAGCGGTGAAGGCAACTCCCTTGCCGATATCCGCGACGCCATTAATGCCGAAACGATCACCACCGGGGTCAGTGCCACGATCGAGGAGGACGGCAACGGCGGCTTCAGGCTGGCGCTGAGCGGCGGCACCATCGACTCCACGGCCCTGACCGGCGGCACGGGTTACGACGTGCCGGCGCTGACCACCACGCAAAGCGCCCAGCAGGCGCATATCCGGGTGGACGGCATCGATATTTACAGCGACAGCAACAGCCTCACCGAGGCGATCCCCGGCGTTTCGCTGGACCTGGCCCAAGCCGAACCAGGTACCGTCACCAACCTGACCGTCAACCTGGATGAGTCAGCCATCGAAAACCAGATCAAATCCTTCGTCGCAGGCTACAACGATGTCATGTCCTTTATCAGCAGCCAGTCCAAGAGCGAGGGAGGTAAGGCCGGTATCCTGGTGAGCGACTCGGGGATTAATTCCATCAAGCGCCGCCTGCAGAGTATGCTGACTGCCCAGGTCGGCAGCAGCGGACTAACTTCCCTCTCCCAACTGGGGCTGGAAACCCAGCGAGACGGTACGCTCAAAATCGATGACGAGAGGCTGACCGAGGTGGTCCAGAACGACCTGGCCGGCATGACCAAACTGCTGGCCGGCGATAACGACACCGAAGGGATCGCGACCCGCTTCAAAGACTACCTGGACGCCATTACCGACAATATCGACGGCTTATATGCCGGGCGAAAAAAGACCATCGATAACAACATCAAGCAGATCGACAAGAGTATTGAGCGCTTTGAAATGCGCATGGAAAAACGGGAACAGCTGCTCTTCGACCAGTTCAACGCCCTTGAGCAAATGATCAGCCTCATGAACGCGCAAAGCGACTACCTGGGCAAGCAGATGTCTGCCATGGAAAATATATGGAGTTATAACCGATGAATGCCTACATGAATCAATACCAGCAGAACCAGATGACCACCGCCTCGCCGGAACGGATTCTGATCATGCTCTATGACGGCGCCATCCGTTTCACCCGGCAGGCCCTCGAGGCGATGGAGGCAGGCGATAATGTGACCAAACTGGAGAAGATCAGCCGGGCGATGGCCATTATCACAGAATTTTCCAACACCCTGGACCGTGAGGTCGGAGGAGAAATCGCCGACAACCTCGACGCCCTGTACCATTTCATGATCCGGGAACTGACCACCGCCAACCTGCAGAACGATGCGGCGAAACTCAAGGTGGTAGATGGTTTGCTGTCCGATCTGCGGGAGACCTGGGTAGAGGCCATTGAAATCAACAATGCGGCCAAAGCGGAAGCCCAGCCAGCCCCCCACGCCACCAAGGGCGCGGGCAACAAGGCTTTTTCGGCGGCTCTGTAGGAGGCTGATGAACATGAACGACCTCGAAACCCTTATGCGACAAGCCATCAGCGGCCACCAGGCGCTGCACAGCCTGATTTCAGAGCAGGAGGCGCAACTCCCGGCAATGGGGGCCAAGGCCATCCATCTCCTGGCATTACGGCTGGATGAGTTGCTGGCCACGACCCAAAGAACCGACGAAAAGGCTTTTGCCCTGCTGCAGCAAGCACCTGAGACTGCCGGAAACCGCCAGTTGGCGGAAGAGATGTTGCAGGCCCTGCGGAAAACCGCCGCACAAAGCGATTTGCTCAAAACCAGGATGCGGAGCATGATGGCGGTCATTCAAGCCGACCTCTCTCAGCTTAAAAGCGGCAGAACAGCTTTGGGAGGATACCGAGGATCTGCGGATCACAAAGGCGCCAGGCTCAGCGCCAGTTTCTAAAATTTCATGTTTTTTTTGCGAAAGCATTAAAGTCGACAATTCAGGGGGCATTACCCAATTCAGGGGCATTACCGTTTGCGGAAAACCGGATTTCAGGCTATGATGACCACTGTTCGCGTGGATGCCGCTGTTGCGGTCGGTGCCGATTAAAGCATTTCGCGCCCGCTCCCTGCAGTCGCTCAAGACGCGGAGACGCAGAGAGAACCCGGTTTTGTCTTTCTCTGCGGTCTCTGCGGCTCAAGTGAACGGAGCGAACGAGCGCGAGAATGGTTTGGGGTATAGACCCGTTTTTTCCGATGACAAACGGCCTTATTTAGGTCAATGTCATCCCTGCAACCGACCAGAATTTCCTGATGCTAGCCCTCGATCACTTAAAAAAACATCGCGCCGTCATGGCTTCTTTGCCGATCTCTGGAGAAGCGCCCATGACCCTGGAATGCGTGGCCCGCCGCCGCTCCGTCGACCTGGTCGATGCGGCCTTTCTGCCGGGACAGCTGCCCCTCAAACGCCTCGACCTGAACGGCACCTGTCGGCTCTTTTTTCAGGAAGAAGGGCGCACTTTTCGGCTGCGGGCCAAAATCGAAGAGATTATCGACGGTGAGAAGCTGCGCCTTAAAGCCATCGAAACGGCTCTGCAATATGGCGAAAGGGAGTATTTTCGGGTCAACGCCAATTTTACCGTCAAGTACCGCCGCCTCACCGATGACGAGGAGGTACGCACCCGGCAGTTCAATGGTCCACTCAACCTCAGCGGCAGTGGCATGCTGCTGCCGCTGACCGAACGGGTGCGCAACGGCGACAGATTTTCCCTGACCCTGATTCTGTGCCAGGACCCGCTCAAGGTAGTGCGCTGCGTTGCCCAGGTGGTGCGCATCTGCCCCCTTGCCAATGGATATAAGGGCGCCGGAATGCATATTACAGAGATCGAACCTCCCGATCGTGACGCCATTATCGCCTTCTGCATGGCCGCCCAGAGGTTGGAATTGCGCAACAAGGTGCAAACCAAGGATCTGACTTAGCGCCATCGAACAGGGAGTACGCGCCATGCCCTCCTCCCCTCCCCCCCCCACTCAAATGCTGGAAAACTTTGCCGATTGCCGCATGGCCAAGGTAACCATTCCCCTGTTGCGGGAAGAGTCACTGCATCTCGACGGCGTGATTAAAACCTTTACCGACTCTTCGCTGGAAATTCAGTTCCCCGCCCAGACCCTGCCCGTCGCCGACCTGGCCAATGATGGTCGCTGGCGCATCACCTTTGACAAAGGGCTGTCTTTTCTCACCGTATGGGCCAGACTGGCCGTTCTGCTCAATCCCAACCGCGTACAACTCGACATCATCGGCTCGGAATCGAACCATTATGCCCGCCGTGACCACCGCGTGGACACAGAGGTCTACCTGCGTTTCTGGCAGGCCGGAGACGGCAGACAGGAGTTGCCGTCCCACCGCACTCGGGTGAATCTCAGTGGCTGCGGCATCAGCTTTAATACCGAAACAGCCCTGGCCGCCAACAGCCTGGTTGAATTGGAGTTGTTCCTGCCCGGGGGGACCCTGGAGAAGGTGCGCTGCGTCGGCCGCGTTATTCGCGGCAGCAGCCAACAGGAGCATTGTTCTGTAACAGCCCTGGAGCTAGTCAATCTCTGTCAGGACGACATCGAAAAGATTATCAACTTCTGTATGACGGAACAGTTTCGGGATATGCAACAGAAGGCCCGCATGCTGGCGTCCAGCATGGGTCCGGGGAACAGCTGATCGCTACCCATCCCAAGCAGCAGCAAGGCGCTTTACCACGAAGAGTGGAGGTCTGACACCTTATCATTTTGGACGCTGATAAAATCCGATGCTGCGCATTCGCTGATCAGCCGAAAATCGAAAGGACAAATCAAAAAAGTTCGTCTTCAGCCTTATCTGCGTTCATCAGCGTTCATCTGCGTCCAATTCGCCTTGTTTTTTTCCGATAATGCGTCAAAAGTGATGCTTTCGCAAAAAGTCATGAGATGGCTAAGCAAAAATTTCGGCCTACAAGGCGTAGTGGTTTTTCAGGGGTGAAGGCATACATATGGTATGTCGAAGTCCTGAAAAAACGCTGCAACGCAGTAGGACGGACTTTTTG
>JAUWLU010000047.1 GCA_030613545.1 Desulfuromonadales bacterium | reverse complement strand
GAAATCGAGGTTCCCCAAGGCTGCGGCCATAGGGCTGAGGCAGGAGCCGTCGGTGCAGAGAAACAGAGCGCGCTGTTTCATGCGGACCTCCGTTTTTCGCTGATGGTGGGTGCGGTTGATGCTTTCGTAAAGGGCGATCTGCTCGGCTTGGGAAAGCTTGCGCTGGCACGGTTTCGATTCACGCAGGCAGACGGAGCAGCGGGTGTCGGAGCACCACTGGCATTGCCGACAGTCGGGGCAAGGATATTTTTTGGGCATTGCCTCCTCCCATGTATCATTGTAGGCAGGCATAGATCGTTATGCAAGGAATTTCAAGCGACTACGCAGATACCAGGCCTCGCACAGCTCACAGGACAGGAGCAGAAAGATCGCCAGGGCAACACCGGGAACGGTCAGTGATTTGAGCATCAGCAACAGCCAGCAGATGCCAAGATAAGCGACCTTGCAGAGGGTGGCCCAGCCTAGAAAAACGGTGCGGTGGCTGGCTGCATAAGCGCCGCGATAGAGATAGATGGCTCCTGAAAAAGCAGGAAACAGGGCACAGGCAGCCAGAGGCAGGGCGATGTAGTGGCGCAGATCGAAGCTCAGGCCCATGGCCTTGCCCAGCACTATTCCATTGAGGGGGTAGGCGATGACCAGGGTGATCAGTCCCATGCCGAGGGCGACTCGTAGATAAAAGGTCATCAAGGTCCGGTAATCATCGTGGCCCTTGACCAGGGTCAGATATGCCTGCTGCAGGTTGCGCATCGGCCCGGCAAGTAAAAAGATAAAGCCGCGAATGATGCCGAAGGCGGCCAGGGCCGGTGCGCTGTCGGGCAGGCGGCTGATGATGGCGCTGATCAGCAGTGGCACGGTCTGTTGCATGGCCGAAGAAAAGGACAGGGGCAGGGCGTAGCGAAAGATGGCCCCCAGGCCTTTTTCCGACTCGGTGGCACAGGGCGAGTAGGTTTTCCAGGCAAACCAGCCCATGAAGGCCGTTTCCACGACGATGCAGGCCAACAGGCCAAAGGCGCCTACGGCGGCCCCGCTGAACCAGCGGTGGCCGAGCAGCAGAAAACCGACCAGCGACAGAATGCGGATCAGGGTGGCCAGGGAAACCAGGCCGGTGCGCCGGGCGCGAATCACGATGCCCTGGCAAAGGCCCCGCAGGCCGGTAAAAAAGGGCAAAAAGGCCAGGATGGCCAGCACCGAGCGGGCTTCGCCGGCAATGGCCGGACTGACGCCGAGCAACCGTTCGAACACCAGCCTGCCGAGGGGGGTATAGGCGACCAGGGCCAGCAGGACCGAAACATAAAGGGCGACGGCCACAACGTAGAGTCCGACCCCGAGCAGGGAACGCCGACCGCGCACCAGAGCGATGGCAATGGTGTGGTTCTGGTACGCCGGCGAGGCGAGGCACAGGTGCAGCACGATAGCGACGGAAAAACCGGCCAGAGTGAGGACCGGTTGAGCGAGGCGGGCCAGGGCGGCATTGATGAGGGAATGGGAGAGGCTCATCAACTGCACGTTGAGCAGCAGCGGAAAGAAGAACCAGGCGATCTCCCGGTGGGAGAGACGTTGGTCGGAGTCTACCAAGGGTTTTCCGCGGGGAACAGGCGCAGCAGGTCGCCGCTTGTCTCGGCCAGAAAATCGTAAGCCACGCCATCGTCATTGCCATAGCCGAAGGCGCAGAAACAGGTTTTGACGCCGGCGGCCCGTCCGGCCCGCAGGTCGGTGTGGTGGTCGCCGATCATCACCGCCGTTTCCGGGGTGCTTGCCAGTTCACGCAGGGCCTGCAGCACCGGTTGCGGGTCGGGCTTTTTCGGCAGTTTGCCGTCGCCGGCGACGATAGTGCAGAAAAAAGGATCGAGACCGAGTTCGCAGAGAATGGCCAGGCTGAGATCGTAGGGTTTATTGGTTACCACCGCCATCTTTTCGCCCTGATGCTGCATGAGAAAGGTGTCGATGCCGGGCATGATGCGGGTTTCATCAAGCAGGTGGGCTCGGTAAAGGGTCAAAAAACGCTGCACCTGCTGTGCGGAAAAAGCCTTTTCCGGCAACACTCGGCGCACCAGCATGGTGGCGCCATCGCCGACCAGCTGAGCAACCGTCTCTCGCAGTAGAGGGGGCAGAGACAGTTCGCCGCGCAACAGGTTGGCGGCGGTCGCCAGATCGGGCAGGGAATCGATCAGCGTGCCGTCGAGATCAAAGAGAAATGTGTCTGTCTGCATGGCCCTCCCTCCTGTGTTTGCGGTTATCCTTTGAACCAGGCGCCCAGCCAGGTCAAGACGCCGGTCTCTTCTATCTTGTAATAAAGAATAACCGCTACGGCCAGGGGCGCCAGATAGCGAATCAAGAAATGCCAGACCGGATAGACCCAGCCGGCGCCACCGGCAAGGAGTTCTTCCTTCTCCTCGGCGCCCTTCCAGAACCAGCCGACATAGACGGCGATGAGCAGGCCGCTGATGGGCAGCAGGTAGTTGGAGGCGATGAGATCCATCGAGTCAAAAAAGGTGCGCTCGCCGATGAGTTGCCAGTCGGCCAGGGTATTGTAGGAAAGGGCGGTGGGAATGCCGACCACGAAGGCCAGGCCGGCAAGAAAACTGGTGGCTTGTTTGCGGCCCCAGCCCCGCTCATCGATCAGATAGGCGACCTGGGCTTCGAGCAGGGAGATGGCGCTGGTCAGGGCGGCAAAGGATAGCAGCAGAAAAAACAGGATGGCCAACAGGTAGCCGCCGGGTAGCTGGGAAAAAACCACCGGGATGGTTTTAAAAATCAGCCCCGGACCGGCGGCCGGCTCAAGGCCGACGGCAAAGACCACCGGAAAGATGGCCAGGCCGGCCATCAGGGCGATGCCGGTGTCGAGCAGGGCTACTCGCAGGCTGGCCCCAAACAGGTTCTCCTGGCGGCTCAGGTAGGAGCCGTAGGTAATCATGGCCGCCATGCCCAGAGAGAGGGTGAAGAAGGCATGACCCAGGGCCTCCAAGACGGAGCCGGGGGTCAGCTTGGCAAAATCTGGGCGGAACATGAAGACCAGGCCGGCGCGAGCCCCCTCGCTGAGCATGCCGTTGACGAACAGCAGCAGCAGTAGGACAAACAGCAGCGGCATGAGGATCTTGCTCCAACGCTCGATGCCCTTTTGCACCCCGCCAAAGACAATCCCCAGACAGAGCAGAATGAACAGCAGATGCCAGGCAATCTGCCGCGGCCCGTCGGCGATCAGGCCGCTGAACAGCCCTTCGACCACTTCCGGCGGCTGGCCGCTGAAACTGCCGGTCAGGGCCCGGTAAACGTAATCGAGGGTCCAGCCGGCGACCACCGAATAGTAGGACAGAATGATAAAGGCGGCGCCGACACTGACCCAGCCGGCGCTCAGCCAGAAGGAGCGGCGGCCTTCCAGTGCGATGAAGGCGCCGACCGCATCGCGCCGGGTGTGACGACCGATCATCAGCTCGGCCATCATGATCGGCAGCCCGACCAGGGCGATGCAGATCAGGTAAACGAGGACGAAGGCGCCGCCGCCGTTGAGACCGGTGATGTAGGGGAACTTCCAGATGTTGCCGAGGCCGACGGCGCTGCCGGCGGCGGCCAGAATAAAGCCGAGACGGGAGGCCCACAGGGCCCGGGGTTGCTGGTTGCCCATGGTCTACCTTCAGATGCGGGTACCGAAGATCGCCGAGCCGACCCGGACCAGGGTCGCGCCCTCTTCAATGGCCACCTCAAAGTCGTGGCTCATGCCCATGGACAGTTCGTGCAGTTCGATGCCGGGAATTTGGTGGTCTTTCATAATCTCGGCCAGCTGCCGCAGGCGTCGGAAATAGGGCCGGACCTGCTCAGGATCGTCGAGGTAGGGGGGCAGGGCCATCAAGCCGCGAATGCGCAGGTTAGGCAGTGCCGCCACCTGTCTCAGCAGTTGCTCCAGCTCCGCCTCGTCGGCGCCGGACTTGCTCGCTTCGGCGCCGAGGTTGAGCTGAATGAGGACATCGGCGATCTGGTCGATCTTGGCCCACTGACGATTGATCTCCTGGGCCAACGACAGCCGGTCGACGGAGTGGATCAGATTGACCTTGCCCCGCAGGTACTTGACCTTGTTGGTCTGCAGGCCGCCGATGAAATGCCATTCGACGGTTGGGCCGAGTTGGTCGAACTTGGAGCTGAATTCCTGGGCATAGCTTTCGCCAAAGAGCTGCTGGCCGACCGCCGCCGCCTCTTCGATCATGGCCGCCGGTTTGGTTTTAGACACCGCCACCAAGCGAACCTCTGCGGGATCGCGGTCGGCTCGTCGGCAGGCCTGCAGGATACGTGCATTGATAGCGGCCAGGTTGTCGCGAATGCTCATGGTCTGTTCCGGATCTGTGAGGAAAAGGGTGGGGTCACCGCGGCGAGGGCGATGAGGCTCACGCTGCCGGCGTGGTTGCCGCGGCAAACAGGCGCAGGGCGCCGAGGCGTTCCAGGGCGGCCACCACCTCGCATAAAGGGAGGCCGACGACGTTGCTATAGCTGCCCTCGATGGCCGGAATCATAAAGGCGCCGATGCCCTGAATGGCGTAGGCGCCGGCCTTGCCAAAGGGCTCGCCGGTGGCAATGTACCCCGCTATCTCCTGGTCTGTCAACTCCTTGAACCGGACCCTGGTGGTTACCGCTTCGACCTCCATCTTCTCGCTGCTGCGGTCGTAGATGGCGTAGCCCGACAGCACCCGATGGCTGCGCCCCGAAAGAGAGCGGAGCATGGCTGCGGCTTCGGCGGCATCGGCCGGCTTGCCGAGGATGGTCTCGTCGCGCAGGACCACGGTGTCGCTGCCGAGAAACCAGCGGCCCGGCACCTCGTTGCGACGGGCAACCTCCAGGGCTTTCTCCCGACTCAGGCGCATTACGTGTTGCCGGGGCGATTCATTAGGCAGCAATGTCTCCGCAGCCTGACTGGGCACGATTCGAAAGTCGATGCCGAGGGATGCCAGGAGTTCTTTCCGGCGCGGCGAGGCCGAAGCCAGTACCAGCAGGGAGGGTTCGGGGGAATGGAGGGACGGTTCGTTGACAGGGGACATGGGACCTTCCTGAAAGAGCGAATAAGAGAGTTGATGGGCTGCCACTGCCGGCCCGCTGTCCACCTTTATAACAGAGACAATCTTGTAAGAAAAGAGGGGCGGCTGTGGGGAGCAGGAGTCGGAACCGGGGAGGTAGATTGACGCAAGGTGCGTTTGTGGATTTTAGAGGAAGACGATCTTATCGTTTCTGGCCGAGGTTTCACAGGTGGCGGTTTTTTTGCCGCCCTGTTGGCGGGCTCTTGTTAGAGCGCCGTTTGCCGATTGCAGCAGTGCGTCGAAGGAGGCTCCGTTGTTGGGATAGAGAGCGATGCCGCAGGAGACGCCGGGGATGAGGTCAGCTTCGGCGTCGTCATTCTGGTCGTGCAGACGTTCGGCGATGGTCAGTGCCACCTCGCTGGCGGTGTCAGGCAGCAGCACGGCAAACAGATCCTTGTCGAGGCGGCCGACGACATCCATTTTGCGAACCAGGTCTTTCAGGCGGGTAGCCAGGTCGAGGGTTTGCCGCTGATCTGTTTTGTTCGGCTGATCGGACTTGAACAGCAGTAGGGCGAGGTCCTGTCGAAGGCGGGTAGATCGACTGGCTTCTTCAGCAAAACGTCGCTTGAACATGCTTGCGCTGTAGACCCCTGTTGCCGGATCGAGTGCGGCCTGGTCGAGCAATTTGCTGACTTGCTGACGGTTGCGCAGTCTCTCGATGAGTAGTGCGCTCGGCCCGGCCAGGCTGATCAACAGGTCCAGGTCCTTTTTATTGAAAGGTTGACCGTCCCGTCGATCGGTCAGACAGATGACGCCGTGATGCAGTTCCCCCGTCGTCAGCGGCAGACACAGGAGGGATTTGGACTCAAAGCGGGGGCGTGGGGCGCTGCTAATACGGGGGTCCTGTTCCAGGTCTTCGACCAAAAGCGGTTGACCGTTTTGTAGCACTTGCCCGGCGATCCCCTGATCGGCCGGGACGCAGAGGTCTGCGGCCATGGCCTGGTTCATGCCGATGCTGGCCAGCAGATGGAGTTTGCTGCCGCTGCTGTTGAGCAGCATCAGCGAGGCTTTGCCAGCAGGGACCAGGGCCACGGCATCCTCAAGGATGCGCCGGCAGAGTTCCTGCGGTTTTGTCAAAGCCAGCAAGCGATTGAACTCTTTGGCGTGCAGGGCTGAAGTTTCAGGGGCAGCTTGAGTGCCTCTCAGCTGCTGCAGTCGGCCGGTGATGCGTTCAGCGAGCATGTTGAGCAGCTGCATATCGCGGGCCGAGGGAGTGGGGCCGCAGCACAGCAGGCTGCCGAGCAGCTCATTGTCCCCCTGCAAGGGCAGGCAGGTGAGCTGTTCGTCGCTGATCAGTGGAGTGCCGTTTTTAACCTCCTCTGACGATGAAAAATCCGGACCCTGTGCGGGGGAGGCAGGCCATCGGTCGAGATAATGAAGATCGGGATCGCTCTCTCCCGGCGCCAGCAAGGAAACCGAACGAGGACCAAAGGCCGGCTCCAGCAGTGAGTTGATCGCTTCGCTCAGGGATTGCTGGTCCGTTGCCGAGGCCATGGCGCTGTCAGCCTGGAGCAGGGCATCGATCAGTGCTTCGCTCAGAACAAAGGAGTCGTTGCTGGCCTCAGGGGAAGAAGCATCGCAGGATATGAGCAGCGATTGCGCGGCCCGCCCGGCCGCCAGCAGCTCCGATGCTTTGAATTGCCGCAACTTGTTCCACTGTTCCAGCAGGGGGAAGGCAGCAAGCTGATTGAGGCAGGCCAATTCTTCAAGGTAGGGAAGATTGATCTGCGGCTCCCGGCCGCCGCCGATCAGCAGATAAATGCGTTGGCCGTCAGCGTTTCGGCACGGCACCAGGCAGTGCTGCAGGCTGCCGGGGCAGTGGATCAGGCGCGGTTCGTCCTCTGCTTCAGCCGCCGCCAGCTTTGCCGCCCGCTTGGCATGGCAGGCCGGATTGCAAAAGGGATTGTCCAGGTTGCCGCACAAAGCTGCCTGCGGCGTGCTGATCGCCAACAACAGAAACTGGCGGTCATAGAGCGCTAATTCAAAAGACTCCAGTCCCTTTGCTTCGGCTAACCGTTTCAGCAACTTCTCAGGGGGCTCTGCTATGGTCAAAGGGGCGGACATGAAATCCCTATTTACAATACAGGGGAACAGATGGCATTCCATTTAAATGGAGTTGAGCCGGGCAGCCAGAACTGCTGGCCAGTATAGAGCATTGGCCCACGAAAGTGAACGTATCAGAACTGAACAGAACACTGCAAAAAACAAACCATCTTGTAGGTAGCCGTTTTTAGCGGTCTGGTTCGGGGGTCAGGGTAAAATTGCGGACATTTTTTGCCACCAGGGGACAATATCTGTCAGTGCCCGTTCGGCCATGGCCAGGCGTCGCTCGCTGCGTTTCATCCGCGCTCCCTGAAGGGGGGGGAAGAGGCCGTAGTTGACGTTCATGGGCTGAAATTCCTCGGGGCTGGAAGCGGCCAGATGGTGCAGCAGGGCGCCTAGGGCGGTAGTGGCCGGCGGTAGCGGCTGCTCCTGGTCTTTGTGTTGCCCGGCAGCACAGAGGCCGGCCAGCAGACCGGTGGCCGCCGATTCGACGTAGCCTTCGACGCCGGTGATCTGGCCGGCGAAAAACAGTCGCGGGTCGTGCTTGAATTGAAGTCCGTTGTGCAGGCAGCGAGGAGCGTTGAGGAAGGTGTTGCGATGCATACTGCCCAAACGGGCGAAGCGTGCCTGCTGCAGGCCGGGTATGGTGCGGAAGATGCGACGCTGCTCGGGGTAGGTCAGTTTAGTCTGAAAGCCGACCATGTTGTACAGGGTGGCGTGCAGGTTGTCCTGGCGCAACTGCAGCACGGCAAAGGGGTTGCGGCCGGTGCGCGGATCGGGCAGGCCGACCGGTTTCATCGGGCCGAAGGCCAGGGTCAGCTCGCCTCGAGCGGCCATCTCTTCGACGGGCATGCAGCCTTCGAAGTGGATGATCTTTTC
Source organism: Desulfuromonadales bacterium (assembly GCA_030613545.1). Taxonomy (GTDB): domain Bacteria; phylum Desulfobacterota; class Desulfuromonadia; order Desulfuromonadales; family Syntrophotaleaceae; genus Syntrophotalea_A. The sequence continues at coordinate 7,627 of JAUWLU010000047.1, read as the reverse complement.
AAAGTCGCGTCCCGGTACCTTGTCTGCTGCTTTAAGGGCGGCCACGAAAGCCATGTATTGGTCGCGATTGAGGGGGCAGTTGACGTAATCATCGCCGCCACGACCATAACGGGAGGCCCGCCAGGCGGTGGAGAAATCGATAGAATCGGCCTCGATGATAGGTGCAATGGCGTCGTAAAAATAGAGGTGCTCGCTGCCAGTCAGACGGGCGAGTTCGGCGGAGAGGGGTGCCGAGGTCAGGGGGCCCGAGGCGATAATTATCAGGCCCTCAGCGGGGATCTCGGTCAGTTCTTGACGCTGCAGTTCGATAAGGGGATGGTTTTCGATGCGCTCGGTGATGTAGGCGGAAAAGCCCTCCCGATCCACAGCAAGCGCCCCCCCCGCAGGAACCGCCGTGGCATCGGCCGCTTCCATGAACAGGGTGCCGCAACGGCGCAGTTCTTCTTTCAGGCAACCGACGGCGTTATTCATGCCGGCGCCGCGCAGGCTGTTGGAGCAGACCAGTTCCGCCAGACCGGGGGACTGGTGAGCTTCGGAAAAGCGCTGCGGCTTCATTTCAAACAGGGTGACGGCGCAGCCGGCACGGGCGGCCTGCCAGGCCGCCTCACAGCCTGCCAGGCCGGCACCGATAACGGTAATCTTTGGAGTGCTGGACAAGTTCGAATCCTTATGCCGGCGCCGAAGCATGGTGCCGGTCCGTAAAGCAAAACCGACCGGACTTGCGGTCCGGTCGGTCGGAAATCAGTCCTCTTTGGTTTTGGCCGCCGCCGCTTTTTTCGTCTTGCTGGCGGCTGCCTTTTTCTTCGGCGGGGTCTTTTTCGGGGCCGCCTTTTTGGGGGCCGCCTTTTTGGCCGCTGGTTTCTTGGCTGGCTTTTTCTCCGGTGGCACCAGCACCAGTTTCCAGTCGCACTCTTCCTGCGGACATTTGCGATAGGTTCCGTCCCGCTTGGTGACCTTCTCCACGATCAACGGGAACGCACATTTCGGGCAGGGCTCTTCAATGGGCAGATCCCATAGAGCGTATTTGCATTTGGGGTAGCGGTTGCAGGAGTAGAAGATCTTGCCGTAGCGACTCTTTTTCTCCAGCAGTTCGCCCTCTTTGCAGTCCGGGCAGGTGATGCCAAGAGCCTTGGGCTTGACCAGCGGCTGAATATTCTTGCAGGCCGGATAGGCGGAGCAGGCGTAAAACTTGCCGTAGCGGCCTTCCTTGATGAGCATGGGCGCACCGCATTTTTCGCACTTCTGGTCGGAAACCACCGGCTCTTCCTTGGCGGCGCCGTTCAGGGCCTCAGTGTAGCGGCAGTCAGGAAAACCGCTGCAAGCCAGAAAACGGCCGGCGCGGCCGAGCTTGATAACCAGCGGTTTTTTGCATTCGGGGCATTCCCGATCGGTCTTCTCGGTGGTGACATCCTGCTTGGAGATTTCGGTCTCTTTCTGCTTCAGCAGGGAGATGAAGGGCTCCCAGAACTCCTTGAGCAGCGGTCGCCACTGGGTTTCGCCACGGGAGATGGCGTCGAGGTCTTCTTCGAGTTGAGCGGTGAAGTTGTAGTCGACGTAGCGCTCGAAATGGTTGGCCAACAGATCGCTGACCACCATGCCGACGTCCTCTGGATAGAAGACCCGCTTCTCCAGACGCACGTATTTTCGGGAGGTCAGGGTATTGATGATGGAGGCGTAGGTCGACGGCCGGCCGATGCCGTATTCTTCCAGGGTTTTGACCAGTCGCGCTTCGCTGAAGCGGGGCGGCGGCTGGGTGAAGTGCTGTTCCGGCAGCAGTTCCTGGCAGGTGACGATCTCCTGCTCCTGCAAGGGAGGCAGGGTGGCGTCGTCCTTTTCCTCGGCATCGTCGCTGCTTTCGATATACAGCTTCATGAAACCGGCGAAGCGGATCACCTGGCCTGAGGCGCGCAGCACGAAACGCTCGCCGGCACTCAGGTCGACGCTGGTGGCATCGAGCTGGGCTGCCGCCATCTGCGAAGCGACGATGCGCATCCAGATCAGGCGATAGAGTCGGTACTGATCGGAGCTGAGATGGGGTTTGACCTTGTCCGGGGTGTTGGCAATAGTGGTTGGCCGGACCGCTTCATGGGCTTCCTGGGCGTTTTTTGCCTTGTTCTTGAAGGTGCGAGGCTCTTTCAGGGCGTAGTCCGCCCCGTACAGGCCGGTAATGACCTCTTTGGCCTCCTGCTGGGCGACCTCCGACAGGACCACCGAGTCGGTACGCATATAGGTGATCAGGCCTTCAGCGCCGTTGCCGATGTCGATCCCTTCGTAGAGCTTCTGCGCCAGGCTCATGGTCTTGCGGGCAGAGAAACCCAGTTTGCGGTTGGCTTCCTGCTGCAGGGTGCTGGTCGTGAAGGGGGCGGCGGGCTGGCGCTTCTTTGCCGTGCGCTTGATGTTGGCAACCTGAACGGTCTGATTGGTCAGGGCCTCGACCAGGGCGGTGGCATCGGCTTCGCTGGCGATATCGAATTTTTTCAGAGACTGGCCATCGACGCTCTGCAACCGGGCGCGAAAGGCGCTGCCCGTCTCCGTTTGCAGGTCGGCTTCAATGGTCCAGTACTCCTGGGGCTCAAATGCCTGGACCTCTTTTTCCCGGTCGCAGATCAGGCGCAGAGCGACCGATTGCACACGGCCGGCGGAAAGGCCGTAGCGAATCTTTTTCCATAAAAAAGGCGACAGGTTGAAGCCGACCAGATAGTCGAGAATGGAGCGGGCCTGCTGGGCATCGACCAGGTCCCGAGAGATGTGCCCCGGGTTGGCCACCGCATCCTGGACGGCCTTTTTGGTGATTTCGTGGAAGGTAACCCGCTTGACCGTAGGGGAATCGCCGGATTCGTCGATGCCGAGGGCTTCCAGCAGGTGCCAGGCGATGGCCTCCCCTTCGCGATCGGGGTCAGTGGCGAGGATCAGTTCATCGCTTTTTTCGACTTCCTTTTTCAGCAGCGCGACCTGCTTCTGGCTTTCCGGCAACACATGATAGAGGGGCTGGAAATCGGCCTCAATATCGACCGACCCCTGTTTGCTGGGCAGAGCTCGAACATGGCCGTAGGAAGCCAGCACCTTATAGTTCGGGCCAAGAAATTTTTCGATGGTTTTCGCTTTTGCGGGAGACTCGACGATCACCAGTGATTTAGCCATGAACGCCTCAATTGGTTGTTGGCAATTAATTGCCAGGCCATAAGAAGATTGCGAGCAAGGCTCTAATTGAAACGGGCTGCGGAGTCCGCAGCCCGTCTGCTGCCGTCAATGGTAGAGCCGCGTCCAGTCGTCGTCCATGAAGCAATCGACCTCTCGCAACCATTCGTTGTGAGACCTGGTAAGCAGGGTCAGGGCGGTCAAGTTCTTCATGTCGGCGAGGGTCATTTCGTCCTCGTCCAACTGAACAGCTTTTTGAATGATGTCTTCCTGGGAGGCATCATCGAGAATGCCCAGTCCGCGTATCTGCGTCAAAAAGCCGCGGCCTTCGCAGGAAATGGCCTGGCACTCTTCAGTAGTGAAAATACGTTGGCTGGGAATGGTCAGTTCGGCGTGGTCTGAAGCGCCGCCCTGCAAGGGAAAGCTTTCCATCCAGAGAAATGCGGCATCAATTTCTTCGGCTTCGAAACCCGAAGCCAGCAGTTCCTCGACGATGTCGCTGCTGGAGGGGAGCCGATTCTCTTCGGCGACATACTGGGCGATGATGCTGACGATGGCCAGCACCCGTTCTTTGAGAGGGTACTCGGTCATAAACCTCCGCGGTGCCTGGGGGTTCTTTTACGGATGTAGCGCATTCCGGGGAGCTGTTCCGCTCCGCCTTCGAGTTCTAGGTGCAGTAAAGTAGCCGAAAGCTCCATAGCTGTCAAGCGGCATTTCCTGGCCAGTTCGTCAATGTGGAGAGGCTCTTCGCCCAGGCTTTGATAGACCGTCAACTGTTCGTTGCTCAGCCGGTCCGACAGCGGGTCGCCGTCCAGAATCGGCAGGTCGACAGCTGTGCCGGGCCAGAGTACGTCGAGGATGTCCCTCGCTTCGGTGACCAGATGGGCGCCGTCCTTGAGCAGGCGATTGACACCGCCACTGGTCTGCGAGTAGACCGGGCCGGGCACGGCAAAGACCTCCCGCCCTTGTTCCAGGGCGAAGTCAGCGGTGAGCAGAGAGCCACTTTTCCCCGCTGCTTCAACGATCAGTACCCCTTTGGCCAGGCCGCTGATGATGCGGTTGCGGCCCGGAAAATGACCGGCCAGCGGCGGTGTTCCGGGCGGGTATTCGGACAGGATGGCGCCTGTCGCGACGATGCGCTGAGCCAGACGGGTGTTCTCCGGTGGATAGATCAGGTCGATGCCGCAACCAAGCACCGCTACGGTGCGGCCCGTCTCCAGTGCGCCCTGGTGGGCGGCACTGTCGATGCCCCGCGCCAGGCCACTGACCACGGTGATGTTGCGAGCCGCCAGTTCGGCGCAGATTTCCGCCGTCAGGCGCCGGCCGGATCGAGAGGCGCGGCGGGCGCCGACAACGGCAAACGCCTGTTGCTCAGGCAGCTCGCCGAGCACATAGAGCAGGGCTGGGGGATCGTAGATGGTGCGCAGGGCGGCGGGGTAGTGCTGCTGGTCCCAGAGGGTGACGATGGAGACCCCGATCGTTTCAAGCCGCTGCACGGTTTCCAGCAGCTGTGGATCGTGGGAGGCGGGCAGCGCTGCAGCTACGGCCGGTCGAATGCCGGCCTTTTGCTGCCAGGCGTTCGCGCCGGCAGCAAGGATCGCCGTCACCGAGCCGAAGGCTTCCATCAGTCGTATCAGTCCGACGCGGCCGAGGCCGCAGGTCAGGTGCAGGCGTAGCCAGTCCTGTTGTTCTTTGGTCATGATAGCTGTCGGTGGGCAAAGCAAAAAAGGATTGAATTGCAATTCAATCCTTTTTGCTGAAAACGGCCTTTCCGCACCGCAAGGTGCGCCGCTGGTGATGGCGAAAAAGCCTATTCGGCCGGGGTGACGACGCGGTCACCGGCATAGATGGCCTGGGTCGATTTGAGAACCAGGGCCGCTGCCGTATCGGCATGGGTGCTCAGCACCACTGCAGCACCAAGCAGGGCATCCGGCAGGGGCAGGTTGTGGCCCTTCAGGGCCGCCTCGGTTTGCTGGCGGGGGCGGGTGATATAGAGCATGTTGCCTTCCTGCAAGCCATCCTGGTAACCGAGGTCGATGAAGATGGTATCAAACTGGCTGAGAGCCAGCTTCTCGTTCTCACCACCGATTATATAGCCGCTCAAAGCCTGTTCAGCCTTGTGCAAGGTAACCTCCTGCTGCGGCAGCTGGCTCGGAATGAGTCGGGCCCCGCGGACGATTTCCTTATCGCTTCGCACGATGACGGCGCTGGCCATCGGCGGCGTGCTTTCCACAATGCGGACCTGACCGACCACGGAGGTCTGGTGGCCGAGGGCTTTGCCGGTTACCGGATGCTCGATCTTTTTGCCGATGGCGACCAGGGTGTAAAGGTCGCCCGGCTGCAGGCCCTCAGGGGTCTCGATTTCAATAAAAACCTGATCCCCTTCCGCCATCAGCAGCCGGTTGTCGGTGGTATCGATCAGGGTGCCGGCAACCTCCAGCTGGCCGAGGCTGATGAAGCCTTCGGTGCTGCCGAGGGCTTTGACGGTCAGTTCCGGTTGCGGTTCGGGCAGGACCGGCTCCGCTGTGGCTTCTGGCTGCTGTTCTAGGTTGGCAGGCTCACCCTCTTCCGGCAGAAAAACGATGCGCCCGTCGTAAATGGCCACTCGCTGCCCCGGGTAGATCAGGTGGGGATTGGTCACAAAGGGGTTGTGGGACCAGAGGTTCGGCCAATAATAGGGATCCTTGATGAAGCGTTGTGAAATGCCCCACAGGGTATCCCCTTTCTTGATGGTGTAGATGTGGGGCTCAGTCTGAGCCGCGGCAGAAAGGGGCAGCAACAGCAGGCAACCGAGCAACAGCGCTTTGTGAATGATGGACATGGGGACCCCCTATCGAATAAACAATGTAAGATGTCTCGGGTAATCGGGTGGCTGCTGGCCTACGGCGGTTTTCAGTTTCCAGCCTTTGCCCTGGCCGCCGCCGGGCTGTCAGGGTAGCGCCGAAGCAGTAGCTGCAGCGCATCCCGGGCTTGCTCGAATTGATTAAGCCGACGCAGCGCCGGAACCATTTTCAACAAGGCTTCAGGGGCTTTGCCGCTTTCAGGATACTGATAGGCGGACTTCTCAAACTCCCGTACCGCTTGCTGGTAGTCCTCAAGAGCGTAATAGCATTCTCCGAGCCAATATTGTGCATTCCCTGCATAGTCGTTGCCGGGGTAGCTGTCGATAAAGGCGTTAAACCCTTTAATAGCCGGCTGGTAGCGGCCGGCGGCGTAATCGGCAAAGGCCTGCAGATAAAGTTCTGTCGGGGAGCCTTGGGGGGCCGTTGAGGTTTTTGACGGGGCGGTTGATTCGGCCTTTTGCCAGCCCGTGGTGCCTTTTTGTGTTGCCATCTGCTGTAACTTGGCGGTCGCAGCTTGTTGCTCCTGCAGGAGGGTTTCCACCAGCTGTAATTGCTGCTGCAGTTGGTCGATGCGTTGACCCAGTTGCTGCTGAGTGCTGTTCAGACGAGCGATATCGTTCATCGCTCTGGAGCTGTTCGGGGTCTGGGAAGGGACAGCGCAGCCGCCAAGGACAGCGCCTGCCAGCAGCATCGTTATGAGGTGTAATTTGAAACGCATTGCAATCCTGTTCGGGCAGCCAGTTCGCCGCCTGCGGCTTAAAGGTAGGGTAACTGGTTAGAAAATTATAGGCTTTTTAAGCACTTGTCAAGGGGAATGGAGGCGCCAAGAGCGTCCGGTACCTTTCCCTTGGCGGCAATTTTTGTGTTACCTTGCATGGCGAAGACAAGTCGTTCCCGGAATGTTTCAAGCAGCCTGCGGGGGCGCCTGTTCCCCCATGATTCTGAAGGAGAAGTACAGCATATGCGTCAGCCCGAATTACTGGCCCCGGCAGGGGACCTGGAGAAATTGGAAACGGCTCTGGCTTACGGGGCCGATGCGGTATATCTGGGAGGGGACCACTTTGGCCTGCGGGCCTTGGCCGGCAACTTCAGCCTGGCCCAGCTGAAACAAGCCAAAGAGCTGGTTCGCGCCGCCGGAAAAAAACTCTACCTGACGTTGAACGCCTATCTTCGCCCGGCCGAACTAGCTGAATTGATCGGCTATCTGGAAGAGTTGCGAGTTCTTGATCTCGATGCCTATATTGTGGCGGACCCCGGGGTGCTGGCGACGGTGCGGCGTGTCGATCCCGGTCGCGAGGTTCATCTCTCGACTCAGGCCAACACTACCAATGGCGCTGCCGCCGAATTCTGGCGGGCGGCGGGGGTCAAGCGCGTTAATCTGGCCCGGGAACTGTCGCTGGAAGAGATCAGGGCGGTCCGGGCGACGACCACGGCCGAACTCGAGGTTTTCGTTCACGGTGCCCAGTGCGTGGCTTATTCAGGACGCTGCCTGCTGTCGGCGGCGTTGGTCGACCGCAGCGCCAACAGTGGCCTGTGCGCTCAATCCTGCCGCTGGCGATATGCCCTGATGGAGGAAACCCGCCCCGGTGAGTACCTGTCCGTCGAAGAGGATTCCCGTGGCAGCTATATACTGAACAGCCGCGATC
>JAUWLU010000294.1 GCA_030613545.1 Desulfuromonadales bacterium | reverse complement strand
GCCATGATGGAGCCGATGCTCATGCTCTTTCTCGGCACCACCGTGGGCGGGCTGGTTATCGCCATGTATCTGCCGATCTTCAAGATTGCCGGTACGGTAGGCGGTTGCCCGGAAAATTTATGGATCATAGCGCCCCTTTTGCTCCTTGGGACAAGACTGCCTCCCGTTTTCTCCACTGGTATCTGGTGGTCCGCCTGCTGGTTATCACCCTGTTTCTCGGTGGCACCATCGTTAATCAGCTGCGTTCTGCCGGCGCAGATTTCCGGGTTCTGGGCTGGCTCTATCTGCTGGCCGCGCTCTGCCTGATCCAGTCGCTGACCTTTCTATTCCTGTTCCGCCGCAGTCAACATCAAAGTTCTCTGTTGCGCTGGCAAATCTGCTGGGATTTACTGTTTGCCACCGCCCTGATCTTTCTTGCCGGCGGTATCGTCAGTCACCTTTCCTTTCTCTACATCTTCATTATCTTCAGCGTCAGTATTTTTTTGTCACGCCGCGAAGTGTTCGTAGCGGCATCGGCCGCGGCCATTCTGTATGGCGGTCTGCTCGATCTGCAGTACTATGCCGTGCTGCCGGTTGTTTCGGCTTTCCCCACCAATCTCGCCAGCAGTCGGGAGATTTTCTACGACATTTTTATCAATGTCATCGTTTTCTATCTCATTGCCTTTTTAAGCAGCCTGCTGGCCGAACGGCTGCGTCACAGCGAACTGGCCCTGAAAAAGCGCGAGATCGATTTCGAGGAGTTGGAGAACCTCAACCAGATCATTCTGGAGAATATTCCCAGCGGCTTGATCATCATCAACAATGCCGGGCGTATTCGATCTTTTAATGCCGGGGCGGCCACTATCACCGGCTATGCTCTGGAGGTGATTTATAATCGGCCCATCGCGGAACTGTTCCCCGATATGATCGTGCTGGACGGTAAAAACTTCAAGACCATCGCTCGGGGAGAAACGCGCCTGATCGATAAGCAGGGCGGACAGCGGCCGGTTGGTTTTTCCTCTTCCATGGTCAGGGATGTGTCGGGTGAGACCCTGGGGCTGCTGGTTACCTTTCAGGATCTGAGCCGTCTCAAAGAGATGGAAAGTCAGCTCAAAAGGGCTGATCGCCTGGCTGCAGTCGGCCAGTTGGCGGCCGGAATGGCCCATGAAATCCGCAACCCCCTGGCCTCTATCAGCGGTTCGGTTCAGTTGCTCATGGAGGGCGAAAAGCTGGAGCAGGACGATCGCCGCCTGATGGGCATCGTGGTGCGGGAGGCGGAGCGCCTGAATGCTCTGCTGACCGATTTCCTGGTCTTTGCCCGGCCGTCGCCGCCCTGTTTAGAGCCGGTGGATGTGGCGGAACTGCTTGACGAGCTGGTCTTCATGATCGCTGCCGATGAGCGGTTTAAGGATATTGAATTGCAGCGGGACTATACAGGGGCAATGGAATGGTATTGTGACCGGGACCAACTTCGCCAGGCGCTATGGAATCTGCTGGTAAACGGGGCTGAAGCCATGGAGCATGGCGGGCGCTTAACCTGCGGGCTCGATTCTGAGGTGCCGGCTGTTTTTATCGAAGACACCGGCCCGGGCATTCCCGATGCCATTCGGGATAAGGTTTTTGATCCTTTCTTCACCACCAAGGACAGCGGCACCGGATTGGGATTGGCCACGGTCCATTCTATTGTCGAGGCCCATCAAGGGCGGTTGGATCTGATCAAAGCTGAAGGCGGCGGCGAGCGTTTTGTCATTTGCATGCCCGATCCGGCCGTGGTGAAATTAGGGCGGGCAGTATAATGGACAGGCGTAAGTCGTAATTGGTTTAAACCCATTACGCATCACGAATTACGCATTACGGAAATATCAGGGAGTGGTTTTGAGTAAAGAAAAATACAACATACTGGTAGTCGATGACGAAGAGAGCATGCGGGAATTTCTCAGTATTATGCTCCATCGCGAAGGGTATGCTGTCGATGCGGCCTTCGACGGGGCCCAGGCTGTGGCCCGCTTGAAAGAGCACCCTTACGATCTGGTCATCAGTGATATCAAGATGCCACGCCTCGATGGTTTTGGCGTGCTCGATTATATTACCGAGTCCTGCCTCGATACCGCTATCATCATGATTACCGCCTTCTCCACTGCACAGCAGGCGGTGGATGCGATGAAAAAGGGCGCCTACGACTATATCACCAAACCCTTCAATAATGAGGAAATCCGGCTGATCGTCAAAAATGCCCTGGAACGCAAGGAACTGCGCCGGGAAAATCTCGAGCTGAAAAAAGAGCTCGGCCAGCGCTACTCCTTTGCCAACCTGATCGGCAAGAGCCGGGCCATGCAGCAGGTCTACCATTTCATTGAAAAGGTTGCCGACAGCAAAGCCAATGTGCTGGTTACCGGGGAGAGCGGTACCGGCAAGGAGCTGGTCGCCAAAGCCATTCACTATAACAGCCGCCGCAAAGACCAGCCCTTCGTGCCCATCAACTGCGGCGCCATTCCGGAGAACCTGCTGGAAAGCGAGCTGTTCGGCCACGAAAAAGGCTCCTTCACCGGGGCGACCCAGCAGAAGGCCGGTCTGTTTGAAGTCGCGGATGGCGGTACCGTGTTTCTCGACGAGATCGCCGAACTGCCGACCATGATG
>JAUWLU010000027.1 GCA_030613545.1 Desulfuromonadales bacterium | reverse complement strand
GGCTATCTCCCTCGCCCCAGGCCCGACGCCCCGCTCCGCAACGGGAAAACCATCCCGTCTTTCCAGGTAGTTACCGGACAGGGTTGCGAGAGTCGCCGCTCCCGGACTTCCGAACCACATCACCCAAAGGGGAAACCGGCGACAACAAACATTCTTTTCCGATGAGGACTATCAAGCCTACCTCGACCTGCTGGGACGCTGGTGCGATTGGTACAGGGTCGCAATTTGGGCTTATTGCCTGATGCCCAACCACGTGCATATTATTGCCGTCCCACAAAACGAAGATGGTTTGCGCCTCGCCATTGGCGAAACCCATCGCCGCTATACACGCCGGGTCAATTTTCGCCAGGGGTGGCGAGGCCATCTCTGGCAAGGCCGCTTTGCTTCTTACCCAATGGACGAGACACACCTCCTTGCTGCCGTCCGCTATATTGAACTGAATCCTGTCAAAAGCAAGCTATGCGCACAGCCTGAGGATTATCCATGGAGCAGCGCTGCCTTTCATGTCATGGGCAAGGAAGGTCCATTGGTAAAGGATTCCCCCTTTGTCGAAATGGTGGCTGATTGGAAGAGTTTTTTGTCAGAAGAGCCCTGCGCAACAATGATAACGACTCTTAAGCAGGCAGAAAGAACCGGGCGTCCCCTGGGGGACGACATGTTTCTCGCAGAACTGGAACAAACGCTAGGACGAGAATTGACAAAGAAAAAGCCGGGACCAAAACCTTGCTAATGAGTATGGTGTCCCCGGAACCCCTCCGGAACCCAGCCCGCCGTCGGGCGGGCGGAAAAAAACTCGCTATCGCTCAGACATTTTCCCGCCTGTTTCGCCCGCCGCCCGCTTCGCTTCGGCGGCGTCACAGGGGATGAGACAATAGAAAGAAAAGGTAAGCGCTATTCAGTGCGTTTGAAATGCAGCAGCACCGCCCCCGCCCCTTCGCCGGTAACAAACAAACCACGGCCATCGGCAGTGAAGCAGGCCGCTTCCCGCTGGGCCAGTTGAAAGAGATCAGGCAGCGGAACCTGCTGCGGTGTTCGAGCCAGGCTGTCGGCCCAGGTTTCTGTCGGAGTCCGGTGATAAAGATAGGCATGACGGTAGGTCAGAATCAACAGATTGCGGCCGTCGGAAGAAAGATCCATGGCGGTAGGCTGGGAACGGAATTGGCCGTAGGGCAGCAGCAGATCGAGGGGGCTCGGCGGTGGAATGGTGGCTACGGGGCCGATCACAGTGGCGATCTGAAGTTGCTCGCCGGGCGGCGGACCGAGGGTCAGGCTGTAGAGCACCGGCGGCTGACTGCGCTTGCTGAGCAGCAGAATTCGTCCGGCGGTCTCGTCGACGGCTACCGCTTCGCAATCGCGGGGACCGTCCGGATAAGTAAAGGTCAAGCTCCAGGCCGGCTGAACCTCACCGCTAAAGCGGCCCTGGTCGTCGGCCGGCGGCTCGGGCAGGGCATGCAGGACCACCCGGTCGCGCTGGCCGCGATTGTCTCCGATATCGGCCACCAGCAGATAAGACTCTCCTTGCCAGACAAAGGCGGCCAGATCCTCCCAATCGACGTTGTTGACCCCAGCCAGGGTCACGCGACCGAGGTCGGCACCGCTGGCATCGAGGGCGTACAGAACTGGCCGGTGGCCGCTGTCGTTGAGGGCCCACAGCAAATCCGAATGGCGACGGGAGGCAGCCAGCCCCGAGGCTTCGATCAGTTCGGCCGCCTGTAGACGGCCACCTTCGACAGCGACAAAATCCGCTGCCGCCAAAACCACCGGCTCGAGCGCAGGGACACGCTTTGCACAGCCACTCAGGCCAAGCAGCAGAATCGTCACACCGATTGCCAGCCCTGCCCCAAGCAGCCGCCGCATTCAGATCTCCCTTCAGCCCAGCTCAGCCAGGGCGGCCAGCAGTTCATCGCGGCTCAGCCCGGTCCGCAGCGGCTGACCGAAGCCCTCGCCGTCCCGATGCAGCAGATCGTAGCGGTCTTCCTGGCTCTCCGTCGCCTTGCGCACACCGACAATGCCGTAGTCGGCCAATTGCGGCTGGGAACAGCCGTTGGGGCAGCCGGAGACAGCCCAACTTCGCGCCCGCCCCCGCGTCCCCAGAACCTCGTCAAGTTGGCGCAGCAGGTCGCGGGTCGCCACCAGGCCTTTGGGGCATTCGTGGCTGCCGGGGCAGGCCCGGCAGCGCAGAAAAGGTTCTGCGGGGAGCAAGCCGGCCTGCTGCAGGGCGACGCGCAACGTCTGCTCGTCGACACCGGCGCTGAGGGATACCAGCACATTCTGTTCGCGGCTGATAGCCAGAAAGCCGTCGCCGGCCTCTACAGCAATGGCTGCGGCACGGCGCAGATCGTCGGCCGCCAACTGGCCGGCCAATACCGGCAGCTCAATCCAGCCACCGGTCCCCGGCGCGATAGCCGCCCCGAGCTGATCGTCGAGAGGGCTGGCCAAAGGCAGCGAGGGCGCCCCGACGGTCTCTTTGGCCAGCAGGGTGCGAAATTGCGGCTCGCCGATCTCGGCCAGCAGGTGCTTAAGGCGCTTACCCGCCGGGGTGTGCTGCTGGTAGACGCGGAGCACCCCTTCGACAAGGGGCAGCAGCCGCTCCACCGGCACCCGATTAGCGAGCAGAAAGGCTTCCTGGGGCTGACGGCCGAGACCGCCGGCCACCCACAGGTCGCACAGTTCCCGCTCCCCTTCCCAGCCGAGATAGACCAGGGCCAGGTCCTGGCAGAGATGATGCGCCCCCTGATAGCCGTTTTCCACCGCCAGCTTGAATTTCTTCGGCAGCCCCTCGAAATGGGGATTGCCGGTAAAGTGCCGGTGCAGGCGCTCCACCAGCAGCTGAATGCGGTCGAAATTGTCACCGTCGGTGCTACAGGCCACCGCCCGCACCGCACCGCCGCAGGCGCCTCGGCTGGTGAGACCGACCGCCTGCAGCCGCCGAAAGATCTGCGCCAGCTGTTCGCCGCGCAGACCGTGCAGCTCAACATTGCCGCGACAGGTCAGATGCAGCGCACCGCCAGCAAAATCGCCGGCGAGATCGGCCACAGCGGTGGCCTGCACGGCCGAAAGCACCCCGGCCGGCAGTTTGACCCGCAGCATCAAATCAGCGGCAGCGTTCTGTTGATAGATACCGTTGATCTTGAGGGTTCGGTAGTCGATCGTATCGCTCATGAAGACATATCCTTGTGTGAAAGAAACATCCAGGGGGCAATCGGCGCGGAGCGAGACTTCCGTTCCGACTGCCCCCTACTATGCTCTTTGCCTGTTTACAGGTCAACACTGTGGGCTGACGGTTGCCGCTAGCCCTTACAACCGCAGTTCTCTGACCAGCCACTCCGCCTGCTGTTCCAGCGAAGCGCTCCGGCTATCGAGGATGACTTTTGACTTATCGACCAAGGCCTGTGCGCCGCGGCGGATCTCCAACAGTTCGCCGTCGGCAAAAATGGCGCCGGCCAGCTGGCTGGCAGAACCGGCTGCCGCCGTAGCGTCGACCAGGACAATGAGGCCGGCCTCGGTCATCAACCGGGCGACCTGCGCCACCCGCTGCAGGTGAGCCGAATCGTCACCTGCGTCACCGAGAGAGACGCGCAGCGCCTCGCCGTCAAGCAGGCAGGTGTGGCGACCCAGGCCATGCAGCTTGCCCTCCAACCGTTGCAGCAGGCGGTCGGCGCTGCCCGCAGCCAGGTCGCTGAACCACAGCACCTTGGGCTGCTGGCCCTTGAGTTCGGCCCGTGCCGCCTTGTCGATGGGTTGATTCTGCCAGGGGCCGGAGGTTCCGGCCGCCAGGGCCCGATCGATCATGCCGGCGGCTACTGTAGCATTGGTCAGACGATCGATGAGGATAAAGCTGCCGGTGGCGCCGTTTTCCCGGTAGGCATCAAAGGCGATGCTGGTGCTGGCCACGATCTGACAGATCCCCACTTCGTTGAGGACCAGGGAACTGCCCGGTTCCTGCTGCAGGGTGTTGACGTCGATCTTGTGTTTTACCTGCCGCACCTGGGCCGGGGCGCAGCCGGCGGCGGTCTTGAGCAGGTAGCTGCGGCCGAGCGCCAGAGGCTGTTCGTGCAGCCAGACCAGCTTGGCTTCGAGCTGATCGCCCTGAGCCGGGCGCTGCTCGGGGCATGCCAGCAGGTCGCCGCGGCTGATGTCGATCTCGTCGGTCAGGGTCAGGGTGACCGCCTGGCCGGCGACGGCCTGCGGCAAGGCGCCGTCCATGGTAACGATCCGGGCCACGCGGCTGGTCTGGCCCGACGAGCTCACCACCACCGGATCGCCGGGGCGAATGGTGCCGGAGGCGATGGTGCCACAGAAGCCGCGAAAATCGAGATGGGGTCGGTTGACCCACTGCACCGGCAGGCGAAAGGGCTTGCTGGCGACGGTATCCTCGACCTGCACCCGCTCCAGATGCTCCATCAGGGTCGGCCCTTCGTACCAGGGGGTGCGCTCGCTGGCCAGCAGCACGTTGTCCCCTTCCAGGGCTGAGATAGGAATCGCGGTGATGTCCTCGAAGCCGAGCCCGGAAGCGAAGAACTGGTACTCCCGTTGAATGGCGGCGAAGCGCTCGGCGCTGTAATCGACCAGGTCCATCTTGTTGATGGCCAGCACCACCTGGCGGATGCCGAGCAGGGAGACCAGATAGCTGTGCCGCCGGGTCTGGGTCAGCACCCCCTTGCGGGCGTCGATGAGGATTACCGCCACCTGGGCGGTCGAGGCGCCGGTCACCATGTTACGGGTGTACTGCTCGTGGCCGGGGGTGTCGGCGACGATAAACTTGCGCTTGTCGGTGGAGAAGTAGCGATAGGCCACATCGATGGTGATGCCCTGTTCCCGCTCGGCCTGCAACCCGTCGAGCAGCAGCGCGTAGTCGATATTCTCCCCTTGGGTGCCGACCCGCTTGCTGTCGGCGGAAAGGGCGGCGAGCTGGTCCTCGAAGACCATCTTCGAATCCCACAGCAAACGTCCGATCAAGGTGCTCTTGCCGTCATCGACGCTGCCGCAGGTGATGAAACGCAGCAGCCCCTTCTCCTCCTGGCTCTTCAGGTAGGCGTGAATGTCTTCAGCGATTAATTCCGATTGGTGGGCCATTAGAAATATCCTTCCTGCTTCTTTTTCTCCATGGATCCGCTCTGGTCATGATCGATCAGCCGGCCCTGCCGCTCCGAAGTGCGGGTCAGCAGCATCTCCTGAATGATCTCCGGCAGGGTTGCGGCGGTCGATTCCACCGCCCCGGTCAGGGGGTAGCAGCCGAGGGTGCGAAAGCGCACCGACTTGGTCTGTACCTGCTCGCCGGGACGCAGCTGCAGACGGTCGTCGTCGACCAGTATCAGCATGCCGTCCCGCTCCACCACCGGCCGCTCTTTGGCCAGATAGAGGGGCACGATGGGGATATTTTCGAGGTGGATGTACTGCCACACGTCGAGCTCGGTCCAGTTCGACAGGGGAAAAACGCGAATACTCTCGCCCTTCTGGACTCGGGCGTTATAGATGTTCCACAACTCCGGGCGTTGATTCTTCGGGTCCCAGCGGTGGCTGGCGGTGCGAAAGGAAAAGATCCGCTCCTTGGCCCGGGACTTCTCTTCATCCCGCCGGGCGCCGCCGAAGGCCGCATCGAATTTGTACTTGTCCAGGGCCTGCTTGAGACCTTCGGTCTTCATCACGTCGGTATGGACAGCCGAGCCGTGAACGAAGGGATCGATCCCCTGGCGCACCCCTTCCTGGTTGACGTGGACCAGCAGGTCGAAGCCGTATTCGGCCGCTATGCGGTCGCGAAAGGTAATCATCTCCCGGAACTTCCAGGTGGTGTCGACGTGCAGCAGCGGAAAGGGCGGCCGGGCCGGATAGAAGGCCTTGCGCGCCAGATGAAGCATGACCGCCGAATCCTTGCCGACAGAATAGAGCATCACCGGATTCTCGAATTCGGCCGCGACCTCGCGAATGATATGGATACTTTCCGCTTCCAGCTGTTCCAGGTGAGTCATGATGTTCTCCATCTGAGTAAATGTTCTTTGAACCTTTTTTGCAGCCCGTCCCAAGCGGTTCGATTTTGGTTCGATGCCAAGGCGGCAAGAAGCGAGCACCGCAGACGTAGTGCAACTACGTCGAGGATGCGAGTGTCGCAGCCAACGCCGGCATCGGGCCAAAGGCGAAGCGCCACTATCGATGCAGGCCGCATTCCTTGTGCTCCGGGTTCTCCCACCACCAGCGACCGGCGCGGGGATGTTCCCCTTCCCGGATCGGCCGGGTACAGGGGGCGCAGCCAATGGAAGGATATCCCTGCCGATGCAGGCGATTGACCGGCAGGCGATGCTGCTCGGCATAGGCCCAGACCTGCTCGTCACTCCAGTTGAGCAACGGGTTGATCTTGAGCAGACCGCCGTTGGCCTGATCGAGCTCGATGGCGGCCAGCTCGGCGCGGGTCACGCTCTGCACCCGGCGCAGACCGGTGATCCAGCCCCCCTTTCCGGTCAGGGCGCGGCGCAACGGCTCGACCTTGCGAATCCGGCAGCACTCGTGGCGGTTGTCGAGACTGGCGCGAAAGGAAAACAGCCCCTTCTCCCGCTCCAGCTTTTCCACCGCCTGCCCTTCGGGGAAATACCAGTCGATGGCGATGCCGTAGCGTTCGCGCAGCGCCTCGGCCACCTCGTAGGTCTCTTCGTTAAGGCGGCCGGTATCGAGGGCAAACACCGTCACCTTCGAGGCCACCTTGTGCAGGATATCGATGAGCACCACATCCTCGACGCTGAAGGAACAGGCCAGGGTCACTGGACCGATTGCGGCGGCCAGTCCCGCGGCGAGGATCTGCTCGGCACCGGCATCGGCCGCCAGTTGCGGTACGTTTGCGAATTGTTGTGAGGTTTGCGACATGTTTGCCTCCATACTTTTAGATGAAATATTCCGGTTCCCGCTCGGGGCGACCGAAAGGGATGCGGTTCCAGATCCGCTCGTGGCCAAAATAGATGAATAGCTTGCAGAAGGTGTCCGCCAAGCCGATGCTGGCAGCAAATTCGCCCTGGCCGGTAACGGCATAGACCAAGGCAGTGGTAATGGCCGTAGCCAGCACCCTCCAGGAAAGTGTCTTAACGATACTGCGCCGCGTCGACTCCATCATTCACTCCATTTCCACACTTATTTACTTGGTTAACTTTCGACGATACTACGTTAACCACCCCGGCCCCGTCAAGTACAAAACGCCGCCGCCCGACGATATTTCCCCTGCAAATTACTGTAGAATCGCCGAACGTTCTCTCAAGGGCCTGATTTTACGATCTAAAATCCAGCACAACCAGTGATCCGAAGGAGAAATCAGCATAAAAAATGTCCGGCAATAACACACCTGGCTAGTGTGTTATTGCCGGACAGAGGCCATCCCAACAGGGCAGCGACCGGCGTGGGGCCGCACCTTGCCCGCCGGGCATTTTCTGCCATGATTAAAGGATAAGTCCTATTCAGGAGGAAACCTCGTGCCCCTGCTGCTGATCATCAACACCGGCTCCACCACAACCAAACTCGCCCTCTATCGGCAGTGCTTGCCTGTTGCCCGGCAAACCATTCGGCATACTGCCGCCGAGTTGGCCGAGGCGAAAATCTTCGACCAATATGCCCTGCGCCTGCGGGCGGTGGAGGGATTTATGCGGGATCAGGCCATCGCCCCGGCGGACTTGGCGGCAGTAGTGGCCCGCGGCGGCCTGCTGCGGCCGATGCCGGGGGGATGCTATCGCATCAACCGGACCATGGTAGACGAACTGCAACGGGCCGTTTATGGCGAGCATGCTTCCAACCTGAGTGCCCCGCTGGCCTGGCAGGTAGCCGATGGGGCCGGCTGCCAGGCCTATATCGTCGATCCGGTGGTGACCGACGAACTGCATTCCCTAGCCCGCCTGTCAGGGCTGCCGGAACTGCCGCGGCGCTCCGTCTTTCATGCCCTCAATCACAAGGCCGTAGCTCGCCGGGTGGCCGCCCAACTCGGCAAGGCTTACGGGAACTGCCGGCTGATTGTCGCCCATCTCGGCGGCGGCATCTCCGTCGGCGCCCACTGCGAGGGCCGGGTCATCGACGTCAGCAACGCCCTCGACGGCGAAGGGCCCTTCACCCCGGAACGCAGCGGTAGTCTGCCGGCCGGCCCGCTGGTGCAACTCTGCTTTGACGGCCGCCATCAACAAAGAGATCTGGAACGGTTGATCGCCGGCCATGGTGGCCTGCTCGCCTACCTAGGCACCAGCGACCTCAGAGAAATCACCGCGCGCATCGACCGCGACGATCTACAGGCCCGCCTGGTGCTGGAGGCCATGGCCTACCAGATCGCCAAGGGGATCGGCGCTCAGGCCACGGTGCTGAAGGGCCGGGTGGAAGCCATCGTCCTGACCGGCGGCCTGGCCCACTGCGAATGGTTGATCGAGAAGATTACGGAGCGAATCGGGTTTCTCGCCCCGGTGCGGGTATTGCCGGGGGAGGATGAGATGGGCGCCCTGGCGCAAGGCGCCTGGCGGGTGGTGAAGGGCGAGGAACCTGCTGGCGATTACCCGCCGAAGGTCGACTAGTGGACTGTGAAAGGGAAGATTTCAGCCGCGGTTCAAAAACAACGGCTGGGCGCTGCATTCAGGAGCACATTGAGATGGCAAAAAACGGAACAGAGCTGCCTGTTGTTCACGCAACGGCGCAACGAAACCAAAAACCTGGGCAGGGAAGGCTGTCGAGCCAGCCCGATGTTACGATGCGTTGGTGGCGGCCTCCCCTGTGGCCGGATTTTTCGAGAAGAAGCCTCAATCTCTTGGTTGTTGGCAGGCGCGCAAAGCAATATGGTAGATCATGGCCAGCAGATTCAGGGCCCGATAGCGGGTCGAACGCTGGCGGACCGCCTCCCGGTTGGCGGCATTGTAGACTTTTATACCGAGGCGCAGCAGTGCCTCATCGACGTCAGCAAGGGCGCTAAGCCCCTGACGATTGAAGACCAGGCCCTGGTCCCCCGCCATTACGCACTGGTTGAGAAACTGGTGGTCAAATTCGATCCAGCGCTGGCGAAGTTGCGGGTCGTCTATCAACTCCGTCGCAATTTGGTCCACGATCTGGCTACCGTCAGGTCCGCAATAGGGCCGTTCAGCCATTGTCTCCTCCTCTATCTGTAAGCAATCGGTTTTGTTGTCAAGGGTAACGCCGGTCGCAGCGTTTTGTTTACGGCGGCGCCGTACCCAGGCCAAACCGGCCGCCAGCACCCCCAGGCCACTGATTATCCCCACATTATCTCCCTATTAAAAGCCTAGATACAGCTGCTCTGATCTGTGATCTTACCACTTCGGCCAGAAGCCCCTGCCCCCCTGTGGATGATTCTGTGGAAAACCTTGATAAGTCAAAAATGAGCCTGCCGAAAGCCTGCCATCTTGCCCGGCAAACCGCCTGAATCATTGAGTTGCAGCGACTATTCTGCTCTCATCAGACAGCCTGGCCGCCAAGACGGCAGCGGTGGATAACTTTCCTTGGCGACCGCAATTATCCACCCTCACCGGCTGCGTCCAAGGCCTCGCCGAGCAGTTCCATGGTATGGGCCACCCGCTGCGGAAGACCGCGTTTTTCCAGGGCGCCACGCAGCATGATCAGGCAGCCGGGACAGTCGACGGCCACCACATCGGCGCCGCTGCGCAAAATGGCATTGACCTTGTCCTTGGTAATCTCGCGACTGATCTCCGGATGACTGGCAAAGGAGTAGGAACCGCCAAAACCGCAACAGCGGTCGGCCCGCTCCATCTCCTGCAACCGCCAACCGGCACCGGTCAACAGCTGTCGCGGCTGCCGCCAGACGCCGCAGCCGCGCTTGAGGTGACAGGAATCGTGATAGGTCACGGTACCCCGGCTGGCTGCCGCCGGCAGCTCGGGCAGTTGCTCCGCGATAAAGACGGCCGCATCGTAGGTTATGGCCGCCAGTCGCCGGGCCGGTTCGGCATAGTCCGCATCGTCCTGCAGCAACTCGACAAAATGCTGACGCAGGGCCATGGAACAGGTCGGGCAGGCGGTGATCACCGCAGCGGGGTCGTCGGCCAGCAGCTCCCGCACATTCTGCCGGGCCAGCTCGACGGCGGTCTGCCGGTCGCCGCTGTAGAGGGCCGGAATGCCGCAGCAGGACTGGCCTTGCGGCAGAGTCACAGCGATGTTGCAGCGGTTGAGAACGGCGACCAGGGACAGGCCGATTCGCGGATGGACAAAATCGGTGGCGCAGCCGGCGAACAGAGCGACCCGCAGGCGTGGCGCGCTAAGCTGTCCTTCGACGGAAGGCATGAGGTCGCGCAAGGGCTTATCGGCGATGGCCGGCAGGGTTCGCCACTCGGTAAGGGAGGAGAAGTGCAATGGCAGATGACGAATGCTGCCCCGGCCACCGGTGACCGGCTTCTGCAAATGGGCGGCGCTGCGCAGCAGAGCGTGGAACAGCCGCCGGTTGCGCAACACTCGGCGAAAGACCAACGATTTGCCGAGACCGAGGCCTTCCTGATCGCCGATTCGTCGGCGCAGCTGCAGAATAATCTCTTCCAGGTCGATCTTGGCCGGACACACCGCCACGCAGGCCCGACAGCCGATGCAGGCCTTGACCAGCTCGGCGGCCGCCTCCAGGCTATTAAAAAAGGCGGTCAACACCACGCCGATGGCGCCGACGTATGTGTGACCGAAGACGTGGCCGCCGATGGTCTGGTAAACAGGGCAGACATTAGCGCAGGCGCCGCACTTGAGACAGCGCAGGGCGTCCTTGCAATCGGGGGCCTCGGCCAGGGCGCTGCGACCGTTGTCAAGCAGCACGATGTGCAGCTCCTTGGCACCATCGCTGTGAGGCACCGGGCCGCGTATCCAGCTGACGTAGGAGGTCAGGGCCTGGGCAGTGGCGCTGCGGGGCAGCAGCTGCAGCACCCGGGCGGCATCCTCGAGGGTTGGCACCAGCTTGTCGATGCCGACCAGCACCACATGCACCGGCGGCAGGGTCGCCACCAGCCGGGCGTTGCCCTCATTGGTCACCAGCGCCAGGGCGCCCGTTTCGGCTACCGCCAGGTTGGCGCCGCTGATGCCCATGTCGGCTTGCAGAAACTTGTCCCGCAGTTGCCGGCGGGCCACCGCCACCAGGTGTTCGATATCGGCGGGCTCGGCCTGACCGGTCACCTGGCCAAAGAGGGCCGCCACCTCGTCGCGAAACATGTGAATGGCCGGCATCACCATGTGGCTCGGGCGCTGGCCGGCCAGCTGCACGATCCACTCGCCGAGGTCGGTCTCCAGGGCCTCGACTCCGGCTGTGCGCAGGGCCTGGTTGAGGCCGATCTCCTCGCTGGCCATGCTCTTGCTCTTGACCGCCAGTTTGGCGCCGCGGCGGCGGGCCAGCTCGACGATATAGTCGTTGGCGGCAGAGGCATCGGCGGCGCGGTACACCTGAGCGCCAGCCTTTTCGGCCAGCTCAATGAACTGATCGAGATACTGCTGCCGGTGGCGGCCCACTTCATCCTTGAGTTGGGCAATGGCCTCGCGCAGAGCCTCGAAATCGAGGTCCGCCAAGGCCTGCTGACGGGCTTCCAGGTAAGCATCGCCGAAGCGGTGCAGGGCGTCCTGCTGGCGGGTGGCATTCAGGGCGGCATCGATGCGGACCTGATAATCACGACTGCGTTGACGGCTCACAGAAACAACCTCATCAGCTTTCCAGGGGATCGTCGGAGATCCCTTCCAGCAGCAGAATGTGCAATTCACCAGGGCCATGCACGCCGATGGTCAGCACCCGCTCGATATCGGCGGTGCGGCTCGGCCCGGTAATAAAGGCGATAAAATCGGGACTCTGGCGCCGATGCAGCGCCCGCAGCGGCCCGACCGCGGCCAGGCCATCGGCCAGAATCTTGCGCGGATCGAGGACCACGAAATGGCGCTGGGGCAGGGTACTGGCCAGGCGCAGCGCCTCGTCGGTACTATCGAGGACCACCGTGCCGGTATCGGCCAGGGCAAAATTGGCCCCGGTCACCCCAGCGCTGGCCTGGGCCGCGCCGGCACGAAAATGCTCCGTCACCACCTCGCAACCGCATTGACGGAGTGCCTCGGCCAGCTGCAGGCGCCGGCCGGCAGCAAAGTCCGGCAGCAGCACCGTGCCACCGGCATGCCGAGCGATATAGTCGACCAGAGCGGTCCGGTCGAGGCAGCGCACCACTCGTGCGCCAGCCCGGCCGGCTGCAACGATGAAACGTTCGAGCAATTCCATGACCATCCTCACATAAACAGCCAACAGAAAAGACCGCCTCGGCGCGACAGCAGCGCGCGAAGACGGTCTTTTTTCAAACGATCCCCATGCCGCCCGTCACAACCCCTGGCCGGCCTTGAAACGCTTCAGCCAGGCCTGAAACTCACCCTCTTCGTTTTCCAGCTCAAAGGCGTTGATCAGCCCGCGGCGCAGGGCGAGAGCCACCGCCCGATTGCGCAGGTTGAAGGCGTCACCGAACTTGTCGCTATGAAACTGCTCCTGGTCGATGCCGAGCTTGCTGTACAGGGAATTGAGGCGGCTCTGCACGCCGCGCCGGGACAGGTAGCGGCGCTGGGCGATAAGATTGTCGGTCAGGCCAAGGGAGATGTCGAGCAGCGCCTCGAATTCGATGTCGGACAGAGCGGTCTGACTATGGCCGGCCCGCCCCTGTACCTTGCGCACATCGGGATCGATCCAGCACTGCTCTTCGAGGAGCACGGTGCGAATCGCTGAACCGATGCGCTCATGGGTGTTCGACTTAAGAATATAGCCGTAGACCGTCTCCGGCGGCACGATGCGCGACAGGGTACGGACATACATCTCGTCCTTGAACTGACTCCAGAAGACGATGCGCGCTTCGGGCTTGCGTTGCCAGAGGTTGCGGGCAAACTCGATGCCGTTCATCTCCGGCATCTGAATATCGCTGATGACCAGCGGCTGCTCGCTTTCCAGGGCCATTTTCAGAGCGACCAGACCGTTATGGGCCCGGTCGATCTGACAGGGGATATCCCAAGACTTGACCAGCTGTTCAAGAAATTCCGCATCCCGCGGGTTATCCTCCACAATCAGAATATGCACCGGTTCGGTCATGCTCTCTCCCCTCCTGCGGCCGGCACGGCCAAGGTCAGCTCAAAGCGGGTGCCGGTAGAAAAACGCGACGCGCTCCAGGCGACCTGGCCACCGATAGCCCGCGACCGTTCGCGGATATTATTGAGCCCCCGCCCGCCCCCTAGGGTGACCTGCCGGGTATCGAAGCCGACGCCGTTGTCTTCCACCGACAGCACCACCTGATCGCCGCGCAGATCCAGATTGACCTCGTAGCGACTGGCCCGAGCATGCTTGATGACGTTATGAATCGCTTCTACGGCGATGCGGTAGAGGGTCAGCTTGGTCAGCCGCGGCAGCCCGGCGGTATCGACCTCAGGCGAAATATAAAGATGATATTCGGGCACATCGCCTTTGCCGATATAGCGCTCCAGGTGGGACTGCAGGGCCGCGCCGAGTCCGAGAATATCGAGAGTCTGCGGATGCAGGTTGTCCATCAGCTGGCGCAGATCGGCGATGGCCCCCTTCAGTTCGTCCTCCAGGGCTTCGGCCTGATCGCGACAGGTCTCTTGCTTTTGCAACACCTGCATGCCGCGCAGAATGGAGGACAGGTCGGACAGGGTCTGGTCGTGAATGTCCATGGCGATGCGCCGCCGCTCTTCCTCGGCCCCTTCCAGCAGCTTCTCGGTACCGACCACGCAGATCAGCTGCGCGGTCATGCGGTTGATGGACAGGGTCAGATCGTCCAGCTCGTCGCGCACCACCTCGGGCGCAGCCGGCGGGGTCAGGTCGCCGCGCACGATTCTGCCGGCGGTATCGGACAGTCTCTGCACCCGGCGCAGGATACGGCGGGAAAAGTAGAGGGACAGCAGGACACCGATAGGAATGGCGGCGCCGAGCACAATGACCGAAACCAGCGCCGCCCGGTTCATGAGCTTGTCGAGATCGTTGCTCTTGACCGGCTGTGAGACTTCGCGCATCTGCTGGGTTACGCTCGACAGATCGGCCAGCTGTGGCTGCAGTTGAGCCATACCGGACAGAAATTGAACCAGATCAAGGCCTCGGCGGGGGTTCAGCTGGTCCACCGTTTTTAGCAGTTCATCGACCTTACCCTGCTCGAGGTTCATCAGCGGCACGATGCGCTGCACAGCCGTGGCGAGATGGGCGTGCATCTCCTCCAGCCGGTCGAGCAGCTCCTGAATCTCCTTGTCCTTAATAAGGAATTCGCTGACTCGCAGTTCGTGCTGCCGGGCCAGGTCAAACATGCGCTGTGCCGCCATGTTGGCCTGGGTCAGGGAAATGATAATGGTGCCCATCTTCTGCAACTGTTCCCTTTTCTGGGAAAGGTCCCAGTAGGTGTATTGCAGAAAACCGAGCAACAGGGTCATCAGCAGCAGGACCGCTGCCGGGGCCATCAGAATCTGGTGTTTGAGAGCAATGCGCATAGGCCGGAACGTATCACAGAAGGCAAAGGGTTGCACTGTGCATTCGCACAGTGCAATCCTTTAGCCTAAAAACAATCCCGGGCGCAATCTTTCCGACCCATCAGGGGCCGTCCTGCGGCTCGCGGGAAAAAGCGTCTTGCGCTTCTGTAGCCAGCAACTGCGGCCGGTCGAGATAGCGCGGCGAGTGGTGAAAAATCCGTAGCCGCGTCGCACCGGCCAGGCGCCCGAGGCGACCGGCGAGGCGCGCCGTCAGATGGTTGCGCAGCCGGGCTCGGGGCAGGTCCCGATGGGCGAAGACCGCCTCGATGACCAACAGGTGGGAAGCGGTCGCCAAGGCGACGATCTTGCGCAGATTAGCCGCCGTCGGCGCGGCGTCGGTGACGTAACAGACCTTCATGCCCCGCTCCGTGCTGGCAATTTCCTCGGCCAGTTCGGCCAAAGCCACCCCGGCGCTGCCGCCAGCGGCCAGCGGCACGGCCACCACGGTTTCGCCAGGCGCCTGCTGCAGCACCAAATCCTTGAAACGCGCCAGCCAGGGTCCGGGCCGAAAGCCGCGCCGCTCCAGGGCATCGCGATGAATGGCGATATGCAGCGGTTCCTCGAGGGTAAAGGCCAGGGAGCAGATGTCGCCATGGTCGAGCCGGACGGCCCGCACGGAGCAGAAGGGGGTTTCGTAGAGCAGCCCGTCGTCGCAATCGCGGCCCGGCTGCGGCTCGGCGGCGAAGCCGTTTTGAGCCCGAAAGACGGTCTCCTCCAGCCGCTCACCCCGCCACTCCCGCACGGTGAGCACAAAGGAGAAGCCGGCGGTCAGGTTCCAGGTGTAGCCGGCCAGGCGCCCGGCCAACTGATCGATGATACCGGCCGGACCGAACAGCTGTAGATTCAGGTCGCGATATAGAAAGGTCCGCAGCAGGGTATCGAAACCGACCAAGTGATCGATATGGCCATGGGAGATGAACACCGCGCGAACCTTGAGCAGCTCCCGGCCGGTCAGGGCGTGCAAATCGCCGCAATCGAAGAGCAGCGCCTGGCCACGATGGGCCAGATGAACATACAGGGCAGGATCGCCGAAGGGCCCGTTGATCAGGCGCGGATAGAATACAGACCTCATAAAAAACCGCCAGGCGGCCAGCTTGATGCCGCGAACAGGGTCATGCCGGACTAAGGAATCTTGATGACCGTATAAAACAGCCGGTTGCCCCGTTGCAACAGCAACCGCAGAGCCTCCCCGGCGTGAAAATCACCGACCGCACGGCGCAGGCCGGCCACATCCTCGACAGCCCGGCTGTTGGCCTCGATAATCAGATCGCCGGCCCGCAAACCTGCTGCGGCGGCAGGGCTGCCCGCGGTTATGGCCGTCACCAGGGCGCCGCGGCTGCCTTCCAGGCCATATCGACGCAGCATCTCCTGAGACGGATCGACCAGACTCAGACCAAGCTTCTCCTCGACCGCACTGCGCCCGTCAGAGGCTTTTCCCTCATTGCCCAAGCGGGCGATCGTGACTTCAAGCTGGCGCTCTTTGCCATCCCGATAGACGGTGATTCGAGCCCGCTCACCCACCGGCAACGCCGCGACCTGCTTGGGCAGATCGTTCATTTCGTCCACCATCCGGTCGTTGACGGACAGAATCACGTCACCCCGCAGAATACCCGCCTGGTCGGCCGGCGAACCGGCGGTCACCTCGGTGACCAGTGCGCCCCGGGCCTGCTGCAGACCGAAGGAAGCCGCCAGCTCTTCGGTCAGGGCCTGTACCATCACCCCCAGCCAGCCACGCACCACCTGACCGGTTTCGCGCAACTGGGCGATGACATCCTTGGCGATATCGACGGGAATGGCAAAGCCGATCCCCTGACCGCCGGCAACGATGGCGGTATTAATGCCGACCACCTCGCCCTGAACATTGAACAGAGGGCCGCCGGAATTGCCGGGATTGATGGAGGCATCGGTCTGAATAAAGTCGTCGTAGGGGCCGGCGCCGATCACCCGCCCCTTGGCCGAAACGATGCCGACGGTGACGGTCTGGGCCAGACCGAAGGGATTGCCGATGGCCATGACCCATTCGCCGACCTTGAGGGTCTCGCTGTTGCCAAGGCTGGCCACCGGCAGCTTTTCAGCGCCGGTGTCAATCTTCAACAAAGCCAGATCGAGCTTGCTGTCCCCTCCCTGAAGTTCAGCGGTAAAGGTTCGACCGTCAGCCAGCTTGACCTTGATTTCGTCGGCGCCGTTCACCACATGATCGTTGGTCAGAATATAGCCGTCGGCGGAAATGATGAAGCCCGAGCCGAGGGAACGCTGTTGGCGGGAGCGGTTGGGCTGGCCCTGAAAGAAATGCTCGAAAAAGTCTTCAAAAAGGTCGTTTTGGGGGCCACGCAGCCCCGGCAGCGTCGGTCGCCGGGATTGCACGGTTTTCGAGGTATTGATGTTGACCACCGCCGGCTTGAGCTGTTCGGACAGGGCCACGAAATCGGGCATAGTCGCCGCACGCAGCCAACCCGGAACAACACCCAGCCAAATCAGGGCCAACAACGCCAGCAAACCATAGCTGCTTTTTTTCATGCCACCTCCCGCAAACATCCGGCAGAACAGCCCTTCGGCGACCGTCCCTGCCAGGCCAAGAGTTGTTTATGCAAGGGGCCTTTGCTGCCAAGGCCCGCCTATCGATTCGACCTATTTAATCACTCACGGGCAGGATGTCAATAGGGCCGG
The DNA here is from genome assembly GCA_030613545.1 of Desulfuromonadales bacterium. Classification (GTDB taxonomy): domain Bacteria; phylum Desulfobacterota; class Desulfuromonadia; order Desulfuromonadales; family Syntrophotaleaceae; genus Syntrophotalea_A. The sequence goes on along the minus strand of JAUWLU010000027.1, from coordinate 3,263 downwards.
CGCAGGACTTCGCAGCCTATCGAAGCGGTGAACCGGAAAAGTCATGGAACGGGAAAAGGGCCGGCAAAGGCGGTCATCAAAAAGAAGACGGGGGCTGCCGTTTCAGGCAACAGGCTCGTGGTTGGCAAGCCATTCCTTGGGACCCTGAGCCGGCAGAAAAACCGTAAAGGAGGTCCCTTCACCGGGGGTCGAAGAGACCTCGACCCGGCCACCATGGGCCTCGGCCAAAGACTTGACGATGGCCAGACCGAGGCCGGTGCCGCCATCTTCACGATTGCGAGCCTTGTCGACCCGGTAGAAGCGGTCAAAGATATGGGGCAGGTGCTCCGCGGGAATGCCGATGCCGGTATCGCTGACGGTGACCTTGGCTTCGCCATCGGCCACGGCCAGGGCTATCTCGACCTGGCCCCCTTCGGGCGTATAGTTGACGGCATTGGCGACAAGGTTGAGAAACAGCTGGCGCAGGCGCAGTTCGTCGCCCATCAGGCGAATCTCTTCGGTGACATCGAGCTTGAGGTGGGCCTTGATCTTTTTCGCTTCGCCCAGGGTGTTGGCCTGCAGATAGATCCCCTGCAGCAGATCGCTGAGACTGAAGGGTTTTATCACCAGAGACTTTGAGCCCGCCTCGCTCTTGGCGAGGGTCAGCAGATCCTCGATGATGCGCCCCATGCGATCGATTTCCTCCATGCTCGACTCGAGCATTTTGCGGAATTCGTCGGGGTGCTTGGCCCAGCGTAGAGCCACCTCCGTCTCTCCCTTGAGGATGGTCAAGGGGGTGCGCAGCTCATGGGAGGCGTCGCCGGAGAACTGGCGGATTTTACGAAAGGACTCCTCCAGGTTGGCAAGCATGGCATTAAAGGTTTCGGCAAGGCGCGATATTTCGTCCCGCGCCTTGCCGACAGGCAGTCGTCGATTGAGATTTTCAGCATTAACCTTGCGCATGGCACGGGTGATGTTGTTCACCGGCGCCAATGCCCGACCGGCCAGAAACCAGCCACAGACAGCAACAAGGACCAAGGCTGCGGGGCTGTACAGGAGCAGCAGCGAGCGCAGTTCCCGCAACGGCTGTTCGACCCGGTCCAGGCCGACGGCGGCCTGAAAGAAGAGTCGCTGGCCGTCCCGCTGCCCCAGAGGCATGACCAACTGCCGTAAGGAATAGCGACCGGGAAAGGGTACCGTGGTCAGCAGCGGCCCCTCGCTGCGCACCGCCTCCAGCATCCAGTCCTGTAGAGGCGGCATCGGTTTTCTCGCCCCTCTGGCCTCGCAGAGTCGGTTGCCCTTTTCATCCACCACTCGATAAAACTCGCCCAGCTGAAAACGGCAGGCAAACTCAACAACTGCTGCGCAATCGACCGACTCGTCGATCTGCAGCCGCTCGCGCAGAAAGTCCTGCTCCTCGACCATGCTCAACAGTCGCTGATCGAGCTGCTTAAGCAAGCCGTGAGACAGATAGGCATACCAGATACCGCCGCTGACACCGAGCACCAGCAGCAAAATCAGGGCATTCCATATGCTCAGTTTGAGTCGAATGGAAGCTGAGAACAATCAGCCCTCCTTAAGCACGTAACCGACTCCGCGCACGGTGTGAATCAATTTGGTGTCGTAATCGCGGTCGACCTTCTTGCGCAAATAGTTGACATACACATCGATGATGTTGGTGAAGGAGTCGAAGGTGTAGTCCCAAACGTGTTCGGCGATCATGGCCCGAGTCAAAACCTCGTTGGGACTGCGCATGAAATATTCGAGCAGACCGTATTCCTTGGCGGTCAGATCAATCTCCTTGTCGGCCCGCCAAACCTTGTGGGAAACCGGGTCGAGCCGCAGGTCGGCAAAGTAGATCTCGGCACCGCGATCCTTGCTGGTACGCCGCAGCAGAGCCTTGACCCGGGCCAGCAGTTCGCCAAAGGCAAAGGGCTTGGTCAGATAGTCGTCGCTGCCCGTTTCGAGGCCTTCAACGATATCTTCTACGGCATCCTTGGCGGTCAGGCAAAGGACCGGGGTGGCGATATCCCGCTCGCGCAGTTCCCGAATCACCGACAGGCCATCTTTTTTCGGCAGCATGAGATCCATGAGGATCACATCGTAGGGATTGTTAGCGGCCATATCGAGCCCCTCTTCACCGTCGTAGGCGACATCGACGGAGAAGCCTTCCTCTTCCAGACCACGCTTGATAAAGCTGGCAACTTTTTTTTCGTCTTCGACGACTAGTACACGCATAATTGATTCTCCTTTTGTTTCGCGATGGGCCCGCCCTGCTGTGCAGATCCGCAGCCCACGCAATTGCTATTTTAATTTAAGCTTGACCAATACTTCGTTGGCGGTTTCCTCGACGGCCTTCCCCGAAACATCGACCATAATCCAGCCGTTGCGGCGAAAAAAGGCCTTGGCAAACCGCAGTTCGTCTTCAATTTCATCCAGGTCGGCATATGCGGCCCGCGCATCCTGACCAAGATTCCGCAGCCTTGCGGCGCGTAATTCGACCAGCCGCTGAGGATCGATATAGAGCCCGGCCACCCGTCCGGGGTCGACCTGCATCAATTCCGCCGGCGGTTCGATGCCTTTGACCAGCGGCACGTTGGCGACCTTCCAGCCGCGATGGGCCAGATAGGTGGAGAGCGGGGTTTTGCTGGTTCGTGATACCCCCGCCAGCACGATATCGGCGTGGGGCAGATGACGCAATTCCTGGCCGTCGTCGTGCTTGACGGTAAATTCAACCGCCTCGATGCGGCGAAAATAATCCTCATCCATGTCGTGCAGCAAACCGGGGGTCTGCTTAGGGGAGCGACCAAAAAACTCGGAAACCTTCATTAACAGCGGCGTAATCAGGTCGAGGTGTGGCACCCCCAGCGCTTCGCACTCATCGTGCACCAGTTGCGCAAGTTCCCGGTTGACCATGGTATAGACCACCAAGGCACGGCTCTTGAGGGCCTCGTCCAGGTGTTTGAAAATACTGTTTTTATCCCGCACATGGCTGAGCCGCTTGACCTTGACCGCCTTATCCCGGAACTGAATCAGGGCGGCATTAACGATCTTTTCCGCCGTCTCGCCGGTGGCGTCGGATAGGAGATAAATCAGCTGCGGTTCCCCCATGCCTTCTCCTCATGAAAATGATGACAAAATATTAACAGACCTCGGTTGAGAAGCAAGCCACGAGCGTTAATTATGATGCTTTCGCAAAAAATCATGAGATGGCTAAGCAAAAATTTCGAGCTACAAGGCGTAGTGGTTTTTCAGGGGTGAAGGCATACATATAGTATGTCGAA
>JAUWLU010000334.1 GCA_030613545.1 Desulfuromonadales bacterium | reverse complement strand
CCCGGTCAAGACAACGGGCATACCTGAGGTAACTGATTACCCTTCCTTCAGATACCATTTAATCATCTGTATCGCACTAAAAAGAGGTTTGACAAGCAATTACTTTGTGAGTACACTCGGATTGGATTCTTACAAAAGATTTATACACGAAATCGAATTGTAAGGTACACTAAAATTGCTTGATTAACAGAAGTTCTGATACAAAGAGTAAGTTTTTGATTTGGAACCCATGCTTGACCCAGCAATATGTTAAAAGGAAAGGAGTTCCAAATCATGTCTGAAAAAGAACAAGGTACGGTCAAATGGTTCAATGGCAGTAAAGGCTACGGTTTCATTGAACGCGCAGAGGGCGAAGATGTGTTCGTCCATTTCAACGCCATCGTTGGTGATGGTTACCGCAATCTGGAAGAAGGCCAGCGGGTAGAGTTCACTGTTGTGCAGGGCGAAAAAGGCTTGCAAGCAGAAAACGTTGTTGTTATCTAAACCAGCTTGTAATAACACCTAAAACTAAAACGGGACAGCACATCTTTCACTGTCCCGTTTTATCATTTGAAATCAATTTACCAACCGGAAGCAACGCGGAGACTGCCGGAAATCGGGTAGTCGAAATTCGAATATCCGGTTGGCGAATGGGCAGTTCAAATCCAACCAGTCCTATAAAACCAGCCTGGTCCGGTTTATAGCGAAGGCCGGCAAGATCCACGGCCTCCATCCCGCCCACGTGGTCGGGACTATCGCCTATCAAACCGACATTCCTGGACTCAGCCTCGGCGACATCTAATCTCGCGCCGAGCGCATCATTGTAGACGTGCCGGAACAATTCGTGCGGCAGGTGCTCGCCAAAAAAGGCGACTACCGGGTGCGCAAACAGCGGAGCATCATCGAAATAGCGAAACAATCATGACGAAATTCAATCAATTTTCATTCGACCCGCGCATTCAAGCGGGCATTGCAGGAACCGGGTACACAGACCCTACCCCCATCCAGCAGCAAGCGATCCCCATTATCCTGCGGGGGGATGACGTGCTGGGCCTGGCGCAGACCGGGACCGGCAAGACCGCCGCCTTCATGCTGCCGATCCTGGAGCGTCTGACTCGCGGGCCCCTGCGGCGCGTCCGCGCCCTCGTACTGGCCCCTACCCGGGAGCTGGCCGAGCAGATCCACCAGGCGACCATCGATTTCAGCAAAAATATGAAGGTCCGCAGCGTGGCGATTTACGGCGGTGTCGGTAAAGGGCCGCAGATCGACGCCCTCCGTCGTGGCGCGGAGATCGTCGTGGCCTGCCCGGGCCGGCTGCTCGCCCTGATGGGGGAGGGCCAGATAGACCTCTCGCAGGTGGAAGTGTTCGTGCTGGACGAGGCGGACCGCATGTGCGACATGGGCTTCCTCCCCGATGTGCGCCGGATTGTCAAACAGCTCCCGGCCCGCCGCCAGTCCCTCTTCTTTTCGGCCACGATGCCGAGCGATGCCCGCCAGCTGGCGAACACCATCTTGCGCAGCCCCGTCACCGTGCAGATTGGGATGACAGCCCCGGCGAAGACGGTCTCGCACGCGCTGTATCCTGTCCACCAACGGTTGAAGAAAAAACTGCTGTTGGCGCTGCTCGACCAGGTGGCAACCGGGCGGGTGTTGGTCTTCACCCGCACCAAGTACCGGGCCCGCAACCTGGCCCGCGATCTGGGTCGGAAGGGGTTCAATGTGGCGGCCCTTCAGGGCAACATGACGCAGAACCAGCGCCAGCGGGCGATGAACGGCTTCCGGCAGGGGAAATTCGATCTCCTGGTCGCCACGGACATCGCCGCCCGCGGCATCGATGTGACCGAGATCACTCACGTCATCAACTTCGATATGCCGGATACGGTGGATGCCTACACCCACCGCATCGGTCGTACGGGCCGCGCTCAGGAGACGGGCGAGGCGTTCACCTTTGTTACCCCGGACGATGCCCCGATGGTGCATTCGATCGAGCGGCTGCTGGGCTACCGGATCAACCACCGCCAACTGGACGGTTTCGATTATGAGGCATTTGAGGTCCAGAGCCCCCCGGTTCAGAACGGTTCGAACGGCGTTCC